>NZ_JARJLT010000386.1 GCF_029335315.1 Pseudomonas citronellolis | reverse complement strand
ACGAAAAGCGCCTCGGCGCAGGGCGGATAACCGTTCGCGGTTATCCGCCGTTCCAGCTCAGCCTTGCCTCACCAGCGATAGGTCGCGCTGCCCAGCACGTTGCGGCCGTTGCCGTAGATGCAGCGGGTGGCGTCGTAGCAGCCGGCGATGTACTCGCGGTCGGTCAGGTTGCTGGCGTTGACGGCGAAGCGCCAGGGGCCGGTGTCGTAGTGCACGGCGGCGTCCAGCAGGGTGTAGCTGGGCACGTTCAGCGAGTTGTCCGGGGCGCCCGGGCTGCGGCCGTTGTAGCGCACCCCGGCGCCGAAGCCGAGGCCTTTCAGCTGGCCGTCGCGCAGGGTGTAGTCGGCCCACAGCGAGGCGATGTTGCGCGGGGTCGGGATGCTGATCGGGGTCTTGCCGTCGCTTTCGTCGTTGGCCTTGGTGTTCTTCACGTCCTGGTAGGTGTAGGTGGCGATCAGGTTCAGCTCGCGGGTCAGCGCGCCCACCGCCTCCAGCTCCAGGCCGCGCGAGCGCACTTCGCCGGTCTGCACGTAGCTGTTGACGTGAGTGGGGTCGGTGTCCGGGGTCAGCACGTTGCGCTGGGTGATCTCGAACACTGCCGCGCTGACGCTGCTGTCCGAGCCCTTGGGCTGGAACTTCACGCCCACTTCGTATTGCTTGGCCTTGGTCGGGTCGAACGGCTTGCCGGCGTAGTCGGTGCCGGCGTTGGGGGTGAAGCCTTCGCTGTAGCTGAAGTACGGCGCCAGGCCGTTGTCCGCCAGGTAGACCAGGCCGACGCGGCCGCTGAAGGCTTCGTCCGACTGGCTGGTGCGTACCTTGTCGGTGCCGGCGGTCCAGTTGTAGGTGCTGGAGCTGGCCCAGTCGTAGCGGCCGCCCAGGGACAGCACCCAGTGCTCGTCGAAGTGCAGTTGGTCCTGCAGGTAGACGCCGGTCTGCCGCGCGGTCTGGTCGCTGTAGGTCCAGTCGGCGGCGGTGAAGGCCGAAGGGTCCACCGGGCCGTAGGACGGGCCGCCGTAGAGGTCCAGCGGGGTGGTCAGCACGTAGGCCTGCGGGTCCTTGGTGCGCTGGCGCTGCCAGTCCAGGCCGAGCAGCAGGGTGTGGCGCAGCCAGCCGGTGTCGAAGTCGGCCTGGGCCTGGTTGTCCAGGGTCCAGCGGCTGTACTCGGGGTTCTCGATGCCGGCGTAGCGCAGCAGGGTACGGTCGTCGCCCATGCCCCAGTAGGCGGCGGTGCCGACGCCGTAGACCATGTTGTCGTTGAGGTCGAGGTGCGCGTAGCGCAGGTTCTGGCGCAGTTGCCAGACGTCGTTGAGGCGTTTCTCGAACTCGTAGCCGAGGCTGTACTGCTCCTTCTCGTACTTGGAGAAGTGCTCGTCGCCGGTGAAGTAGCTGCGGTGGATCTTGCCGTAGGCGCTGTGGTTCAGGGTGCCGGAGGCCGGCAGGAAGTTGTCCTGGGCGTTGCTGTCGTCCTTCAGGTAGCTGGCCAGCACGGTCAGCCGGGTGTCCTCGTCGGGTTGCCAGCTGAGCGACGGCGCCAGGGCCACGCGGCGGTCCTCCCAGGGGGTGTCGCGGATGTCGCCGTCATGGCCGACCGCGACCACCCGGTAGCTCCACACCCCGGCGTCATCCAGCGGGCCGGTGCTGTCGATGCCCAGCTGCTTGCGCGCGTCGCTGCCGTACTGCACCTGGATTTCGTGCTGGGCCACGCTGCTCGGGCGCTTCGACACCTGGTTGATCACCCCGCCCGGGTCGCCCTGGCCGTAGAGCACGCCAGCCGGGCCGCGCAGCACTTCCACGCGCTCCAGCATGTAGGGGTCGACCATCCAGCTCGCCAGGTTGATGGTGCTGGGCAGCTGCAGGCCGTCCTGGTAGGTGGTCGGCGAGAAGCCACGGATCACCGTGTACCAGTCCGAGCGGTTGTTCGAGCCGTAGGACGACACCCCCGGCGTGTAGCGCAGCGCCTCGTTCACCGACTGTACGCCCTGGGCCTCCATGCGCTCGCGGGTGACCACCGAGATCGACTGCGGGGTCTCGTGGATCGGCGTGTCGGTCTTGGTCGCGGTCACGCTGCGCTTGGCCAGGTAGCCGTGGGCCGGGCCCTTGGGGTCTTCCTCGGTCTGCGCGGTGATGGTCTGCGCCTTCATTTCCAGGGCCCCTTCGGTGGCGCTGCGCTGCAGGCGGTAGCTGCCGTCGGCACTGGACTCGGCGGCCAGCCCGCTGCCGGAGAGCAGCACGGCGAAGCCGGCGTCCACCGGGTAGTCGCCGTCCAGGCCGGGGCTGCGCAGGCCTCGGGTCAGCGCCGGGTCGAAGCTGAGCAGCACGCCGGCCTGGCGCGCGTAGGCGTTGAGGGCGTCTTCCAGGCTGCCGGCCGGCACCTTGAAGTGCTGCGCGGCGGGCGCGGCCAGGGCGGGCAAGGCGGCGCCCAGCGGCAGACTCGCGGCCAGGCCCAGGGTGGCGATGCGCAGGGCGCGCAGCAAGGGGCGCGCGGGCGTGTTGGGGAAGCGGGACATGCGCTGGATTTCCTCGTTCGCATAGGCGGGATTGCACAGAGGCCGAACGAGTGCGGAAAACCTGCAGAAGAAAATCAAAATAATTTTCAGCCGGCCCGGCGCGCCTTCCCCTGCGCATCGTCCATCGCCCTGGCGAGCAGCTCGAAGACCCGCGGCGACTGGCACTGGGCGACGTTGAAACGGAGGAAGTCCGGCGCCGTCTGGCCAATGCTGAAGACGTTGCCCGGCGCCAGCACCATGCCGCGCTCCAGCGCCGCCCGCGACACCGCCGCCGCGTCCAGCCCGCCCGGCAGGCGCGCCCAGACGAACACCCCGCCACGCGGCTCCAGCCAGGGTTGCAGGCCGAGGCCGCGCAGGCGCGCCAGGGTCTCGCCCATGGCGTCGGCCAGGCGCACGCGCAGGCCGTCGATGTGCCGGCGGTAGCCGCCCTTGCGCAGCAGTTCATGAAGCAGCTCGGCGTTGAACGGGCTGTTGCCGAAGGAGGTGGCCAGCTTCAGGTCCACCAGCTGTTCGCACCAGTCCGGGCGCGTGGTGATGTAGCCGCAGCGCACCGAGGCGGACAGGGTCTTGGAGAAGCTGCCGACCTGGATCACCCGCTGCAAGCCGTCGAAGGCGGACAGCCGTGGCGCCTGCTCGTGCTCGAAGTCGGCGAAGATGTCGTCTTCGACGATCAGCAGGTCGTGGGCCTCGGCCAGCTTCAGCAGGCGGTGCGCCACCAGCGGCGAGAGCTGCGCGCCGGTCGGGTTGTGGAACGCCGAGTTGGTGATGTACAGGCGCGGCCGGTGGCGCTGCAGGATCTCGCCGAGGGCTTCGACGTCCGGCCCGTTCGGCGTGTAGGGCACGCCGATGGGCAGCGCGCGGTGGGCGCGCAGCAGGGCCTGGAAGTTGAAGTAGCCGGGGTCGTCCACCAGCACCTCGTCGCCAGGCTCCAGCAGGAAGCGGCAGACCAGGTCGATGGCGTGGGTGCCGCCGTCGGTCAGCACAATCTGCTGCGGCCCCACCGGCACCCCGTAGTCGCCCAGGCGCCGCGCCAGTTGCTCGCGCAGCCCGGCGTGGCCATAGGGGTGGCCGTACTCCAGCAGGCTCGACTGCGGCTCCCGCGCCAGCTGGCGCAGGGCGCGGCGCAGCTCGTCTTCCGGCAACCAGCTCGGCGGCAGCCAGCCGCAGCCGGGCTTGAGCGAATCGGCGGCGGCCTCCAGCGACTGCCGGGATATCCACAGCGGGTCGATGCTGCGGTCCAGCGCCGGGCCGATCTCGGCCAGCGACAGCGGCGGCAGCCGGCCGCAGACGTAGAAGCCGGAGCCGCGCCGGGCGGCGATCAGGCCCTCGGCGGCGAGACGCTCGTAGGCCTCGACCACGGTGCTGCGGGAGACCTCCAGGCTGTCCGCCAGGGCGCGGATCGACGGCAGCCGCTCGCCCGGCACCAGGCTGCGCGCCGCCAGGCGTTCGCGCACCTGGCGCATCACGCCGTCCACTCGGGTCATGGCCATGGCCGCCTCGACTGTGCTGATGAAGGTTACTGTACTGATAAAATATCAGGACAGTTTGTTCGAATTGTACTGATCTGTCACTGGCCGTCCGCCCGCCCGGGCGCCACCATCGCCCTACCTCTCCCCTCTTTGGCGAACGCCCCATGAATGGCTCTCTCGGCGGTTGGTTCAGCGGCTTCCTCGGCGTGCTCATCTTCAGCGGCTCGCTGCCGGCCACGCGGGTGGCGGTGGGCAGTTTCGAGCCAACCTTCCTGACCCTGGCCCGCGCCAGCATCGCCGGGCTGCTCGCCGCGGCCATCCTGTTGCTGCTGCGCCAGCGCCGCCCGGCGCGCGCGGACGTACCGGCGCTGCTGGTCGTGGCCCTGGGCGTGGTGGTCGGCTTCCCGCTGCTCACCGCCCTGGCCCTGCGCCACGTCAGCTCGGCCCACGCCATCGTCTTCGTCGGTCTGCTGCCGCTGGCCACCGCGCTGTTCGCCGTGCTGCGCGGCGGCGAGCGGCCGCGCCCGGCGTTCTGGGTGTTCTCGCTGATCGGCAGCGCGGTGGTCGCCGGCTACGCCCTGAGCCAGGGCGGCAGCGCCACCCTGCTGGGCGATGCGCTGATGCTCGCGGCCATCCTCGTCTGCGGCCTGGGCTACGCCGAGGGCGCGCGGCTGTCGCGGCACATCGGCAGCTGGCAGGTGATCTGCTGGGTGCTGGTGCTGTCCCTGCCGCTGATGCTGCCGCTGACCCTGTGGACCTGGCCGGCCAACCTCGCCGCCGCCAGCGCTCCGGCCTGGCTGAGCCTGGCCTACGTGTCGCTGTTCAGCATGCTCATCGGTTTCTTCTTCTGGTACCACGGCCTGGCCCGTGGCGGCATCGCCGCGGTGGGCCAGCTGCAGCTGCTGCAACCCTTCTTCGGCCTGGCCCTGGCCGGGTTGCTGCTGCATGAGCAGGTCAGTCCGCTGATGGCCGCCGCGGCCGCCGCGGTGGTGCTCTGCGTGGCCGGCGCGCGGCGCTTCGCGCGCTGAAGAGCGGGGCTGCCGTCCATACCCTGGCGGCAGCGGCGGGCGGCAATTAGGGGTATCATCGGGCGTTTGTGTATTTCCCCGGGCTTGCCGGAAGGAACCTCCGATGACCCCACCCGCCGAGCCGCCGGCAGCGCCTGAAAGCCTCGCCCCGCGCCCGCGCCTGACCCTGGGCAGCCACGTGCACAGCGGCTTCGACCTGCGCAGCGGGCGCATGCAGAACATTTCCAGGCACCGCGCCGCGCTGGCGTTCCTGTACGCCGACACGCCGGTCTCCGGGCCGATCAACCCGCGCACCGGCAGCGAGCTGCGGGTGTTCCGCGACGACCGCATCGTTCGCCTCAGCCGCCAGCCCGACCAGGAACAGCTCCTGCGCCAGCAACTGCGGCGGATCGGCTTCAAGCCGGCGATGCGGCGCAGCGACGCCCTGGAGGAAAGCGCCGGGGAAATGTTCGAGCTGCCCGACGACGCCACCTGGCAGCAATTCATGCGCGAGGGCCTGCCGCAGCTGCGCGAGGCCGGCTGGGAAATCGACGTGCGCCCGGAGTTCGTCTTCGACCTCACCCCGGTCGAACGCTGGTACGCCGAGATCGAGGAAACCGACGACCGCCAGTGGTTCGACCTGGAGCTGGGCATCGAGATCGACGGCCGGCGCATCAGCCTGCTGCCGGCGCTGATCGAGCTGATCCGGCGCATGCCGGCGCTGCTCGACCCGGTGGCCCTGGCCCGCCACGCCGACGACGAACAACTGGTGCTGCGCCTGGACGCCGGGCGCAACCCGGTGCACGCCTGGCAGACCGCCTCCGAGCGGCCGCTGCGCGTGGCCCTGCCGTTCGCCAAGCTGAAACCGCTGCTGGGCACCCTGTCCGAGTTCTACCTGGGCGACCAGGCGCCCGTGCGCCGGCTGCGCATGGGCGCTCCGGACGCCGCGCGGCTGTCGGAGCTGGAGGAGCTGCCGCTGCACTGGCAGGGCGGCAGCGAGCTGCGCGAGATCGCCCAGCGCCTGCGCGACTACCGCGCCCAGCCGGCGCCGCTGCCCGAAGGCCTGCGCGCCGAGCTGCGCGCCTACCAGCACGAAGGCCTGAGCTGGATGCAGACCCTGCGCGCGGTGGGCGCCAGCGGCATCCTCGCCGACGACATGGGCCTGGGCAAGACGCTGCAGACGCTGGCTCACGTACTCCTGGAAAAACAGGCCGGGCGCCTCACCGCGCCAGCCCTGGTGGTGATGCCCACCAGCCTGATCCCGAACTGGCTGGACGAGGCCGAACGCTTCACCCCCGACCTGCGCGTGCTCGCCCTGCACGGCGCCGGGCGGCGTCGCGACTTCGCGAAGATCGAGGAGCACGACCTCATCCTCACCACCTACGCGCTGCTGCCGCGCGACGCCGAGAAGCTCGGCAAGCACGCCTACCACCTGCTGATCCTCGACGAGGCGCAGAACATCAAGAACGCCGGCACCAAGGCGGCCCAGGCCGCGCGCCAGCTGCGCGCGCCCAACCGCCTGTGCCTGACCGGCACGCCACTGGAAAACCACCTGGGCGAGCTCTGGTCGCTGTTCCACTTCCTGCTGCCCGGCTGGCTGGGCGACGCCCGCCAGTTCGCCCAGCACTACCGCACGCCCATCGAACGGCATGGCGACCAGGTGCGCCTGGCCCACCTGGCCGCGCGCATCCGCCCGTTCCTGCTGCGCCGCACCAAGGAACAGGTGGCCTCGGAACTGCCGCCCAAGAGCGAGTTCATCCAGCACATCGAACTCAGCGAGGCGCAGCGCGACCTCTACGAAACCGTGCGCCTGGCCCTGGACCGCAAGGTGCGCGACGAGATCGCCCGGCGCGGCCTGGCGCGCAGCCGCATCATCATCCTCGAGGCGCTGCTCAAGCTGCGCCAGGTCTGCTGCGACATCCGCCTGGTGCAGAAGGATACCCCGCCGGCCGGCGGCCGTTCGGCCAAGGCGGTGACTTCGGGCAAGCTGGAATACCTGCTGGACATGCTCGAGGAACTGCTCGCCGAAGGCCGCCGGGTGCTGCTGTTCTCGCAGTTCACCTCGATGCTCGCGCTGATCGGTGAGGCGCTGCAGCAGCGTGGCGTCGACTACGCCCTGCTGACCGGCGAAAGCCGCGACCGCCGCGCGCCGGTGGAGGACTTCCAGCAGGGCCGCGTGCCGCTGTTCCTGATCAGCCTGAAGGCCGGCGGCGTGGGCCTGAACCTGACGGCGGCGGACACCGTGATCCACTACGACCCCTGGTGGAACCCGGCGGCCGAGAACCAGGCCAGCGACCGCGCCTACCGCATCGGCCAGGACAAGCCGGTGTTCGTCTACAAGCTGATCGCCCGTGGCACGGTGGAAGAAAAGATCCAGCTGCTGCAACGGGAAAAGGCCGCGCTGGCCGCCGGCATCCTCGAAGGCGCCGGCACCGACTGGCAACTGGAGGACGCCGACATCGACGCGCTGTTCGCGCCCCTGCCGAAGGCGGTGTAGGCCAGCGCAAGGCCGCGTAGGGCGGATAACCGTTCGCGGTTATCCGCCGCCATCGGGTTCGGCGGATAACGCCTGGGGCGTTATGCGCCCTACGCGGGAACCAGGGTCACCCAGTAACGCGTACGATAGAGCGCGCGCACCGGCAGGCTGCGCTGCAAGGCGGCGATGGCCTGCTCCGGCTGGTCCAGCGGGAACACCCCGGAAATCGCCAGGCGCTCCACCGCCGGGTCGCAGCGCAGCACGCCCGGACGGTAGCGCGCCAGCTCCGCGCAGAGGCGGCCCAGGGTCCACTGCCGGGCGACCAGGTAACCGTCGCTCCAGGCCAGGGCGTCGGCGTCCAGTTGGGCCACGCCGTACAAACCCTCTCGATCGAAACGCGCCTGATGGCCGGCCTGGACCACCCCGGCGACCCGCTCGCCGCTGCCCGGCGTCACCGCCACCGCGCCCTGCTGCACGGCGAGCAGCGCGTCGTGGCTTTCCAGGCGCACGGCGAAACGGGTGCCCAGGGCCTGCAGGCGGCCTTGCGCGGTGTCCACCCAGAAGGCGCGGCCGGCCGGGTCCTGGCCGGTCTGCACGAGGATTTCCCCGGCCAGCAGGTGTACCCGGCGAACGTGGGCGTCAAAGGCCAGGTCGATCGCGCTGTCGGTGTTCAGTTGCAGCCAGCCGCCATCCGGCAGCTCGATGCGCCGCCGCTCGCCGACGCCGGTGCGTTCCTGGGCCAGCCAGCGCGAATCGCGCAGGCCATAGGCGCCGCTGCCGAACACGGCGGCGCAGCCGGCCAGCAGCATGAGGTTCTTCAGCGCGCGGCGCCGCGACGGGTCGAAGGCGGCCTGGCGCAGGGCGCTGCTGGCCTGTTCCGGGGCGATGCCGGCGAGGCGCGCGTCGAAGAAGCCCAGGCGCTGCCAGGCCTGCTCGTGGCTCGGGTCGGCGGCGCGCCAGCGCTGGCAGGCGGCCAGTTCCTCGGCGCCGGCCAGCCCGGAGGCCAGGCGCACGCGCCAGCCGATGGCCTGCTCGACCACGCCGTGTTCCAGCGGCTGCGCCCGACTCATGAATACAGCGCCTGGTAGCAGTGGGCGAAGGCCTGGGTCATGTACTGCTGCACCGAGCTGAGCGAAACACCCAGCTGCTCGGCGATCTGCGGATAGGTCAGGCCATCCAGCTGCGACAGCAGGAAGGCGCTGCGCACCTTGGGCTTCAGGCCGTCGAGCAGGCGGTCGATCTCCATCAGGGTTTCCAGCACCAGGGCGCGCTCCTCGGCCGAGGGCGCCTCGGCTTCGGGCTGCTGCGCCAGGCTGTCGAGCCAGGCGCGCTCCAGGCTCTGCCGGCGGAAATGGTCCACCACCAGGCCACGGGCGACGGTGGCGAGAAATGCGCGCGGCTCGCGCAGGCCTTTCAGCTCGCGGCGGCCGAGCAGGCGGACGAAGGTGTCCTGGGCCAGGTCGGCGGCCTGCTGGCGGCATTCCAGGCGACGGTACAGCCAGCCGAGCAGCCAGCCATGGTGGCCGGCGTAGAGTTCGCCGATCTGCGAGTGGGTGGAAGCGGACGGGGACGACACGGGAACCCTCGGCGCGATGCGCGCATTGCATCGGGAGTGCGCCTGTGAACACCCCTCAAATGCGAAACTTTATCATTTTCACAAAGATGCCATGAGTGCGCCATCCCGGCAAGGGCTGGCGATAGGCGGAGGGGGGGTCGCCGTAGGAGCGGGCCATGCCCGCGAATCGCGCGCATGGCGCGCTCCTACAGGGGGGCCGTGGATGCCATCGCCATCGCCCGCTGGGTATCGCATGCCCGAGTCTCTGGATCCCCGCGTTCACGGGGACGACGGTACGGGTTGGGGGTGCGTGGCAGGAGCGGCCTCAGCGCATGCCCCAGCCGTGGCTGACCAGCACCGACTGCCCGGTGAGCGCGGCCGAGGGGAAGCTGGCGAGGAACAGCACGGTCTGCGCGACGTCCTCCACCGTGGTGAATTCGCCGTCGACGGTGCCGCCGAGCATGACCTTCTTCACCACCTCTTCCTCGCTGATGCCCAGCTCCCTGGCCTGCTCGGGAATCTGCTTCTCCACCAGCGGCGTGCGCACGAAGCCCGGGCACACCACATGGGAACGCACGCCATGCGGCCCGCCTTCCTTGGCCAGGGTACGCGCCAGGCCCAGCAGGCCGTGCTTGGCAGTGACGTAGGCGGACTTCAGCGGCGACGCCTCGTGGGAATGCACCGAGCCCATGTAGATCACCACCCCGCCGCGACCCGCCGGGTACATGTGGCGCAACGCGGCGCGGGTGGTGAGGAAGGCGCCGTCGAGGTGGATCGCCAGCATCTTCTTCCAGTCGGCGAAGGCGTACTCCTGGATCGGGTTGACGATCTGGATGCCGGCGTTGGAGACGAGGATGTCGATACCACCCAGTTCCTTCACCACACGCTCGATACCGGCGTCCACCGCCTGCTCGTCGGTGACATCCATGGCCACCGCCAGGGCCTTGCCGCCACCCGCCTCGATCTGCTCCACCACCTGCTGCGCGGCCGCCTGCTGCAGGTCGGCGATGGCCACCGCCGCGCCGGCGCCGGCCAGGGTCAGGGCGATCTGCCGGCCGATGCCGCTGGCCGCGCCGGTGACCACCGCGACCTTGCCGTTCAATGCGCTCATCTCGAACTCCCGTGTGCGTGCGAAAACACTCACTCTAGACCGCTCGCCGGCGGCCCGCCCGTCACCAGCCCTTGAGCTGGTCCCAGCGCCAGTTGCGGAACTGGTAGATCAGGGTACCCAGCAGGCCATAGGCGGCGGCCATGCCGAGGAGGATGAGAATGCGATCGGAAACGGCCGAGAGCGGCAGGTTCATCTGGTTCATCTCCACCACCGCGCGGATCGCCCAGGTCGACGGGATGCCGTTGGCCAGCCATTGCACCCACTGCGGCATGGCCTGCGGCGGCCAGGTGAAGCCGGCCATGTAGAACAGCGGCAGGGTGATGAAGGTCATCGTCAGGTACACCGCCTCTTCCGAGGGCAGCAGCTCGGCGAGGAACTCGCTCAGGGCGATCACCGCCAGCAGGAACGGCAGCACCAGGCCCATCAGCATGAAGAAGGACGCGGTCTGCCGGTAGCCCATGATCCATGGCCAGATCACGTAGAACAGCATGCTCAGCGCCGTCCAGATCAGCAGCTGCGCGCAGTAGCGGCCGAAGCGCGTCGACGGTGGCTGGCGCAGCGAGCGCGGGGTGCCGCCGCGCAGGTTGAGGTTCACCCGGGTGCAGGACAGGAGCAGGCTGTGCTGCAGGATCAGCGTCACCAGCCCCGGCAGGACGATGGCGGCGAAGCTGGTGCCAGGGTTGAACAGGTCGGTCAGCTGGCCCACCACCGGGCTCAGCAGCACTTCGCTCTGGCGCCCGGTGAAGCCGTTGCGCAGCAGCAACTGGGCGTTGTAGCGCAGCGACAGGTCGTTGTAGGTGGCGGTGATGTCCTGCTGGATCTGGCCGTTGGCCATGCGGTTGGTGGCGTCGCCGAAGATCGGGATGGTCACCGCCTCGCCGCGCAGCACGCGCTTCTCGAAATCCACCGGGACGATGACGATGCCGAACAGCTCGCGCCAGGCCAGGTCGCGTTGCGCGGTGGGCAGCTCGGCGTAGCTGCGCACCGCGATCTTGGGCGCGGCGTCGAGCAGGCGGACCAACTCGCGGGAGACGTCGCTGTGGTCCATGTCGATCACCGCCACCGGCAGGTCGTCCATGGTGCGGTGGGCGTAGGGCAAGGTGGTCAGGGCCACCGAGAGCACCGTCAGCAGCCACAGCGGCTTGCCCAGCATGTTCTTCAGCGACTGCCTGAAGACGTTCCAGAAGTTCTCCATGGGCGCCTCCTCAGGCCGGGCTCAGGTCGAGGCGCCGGCGCAGGCGCAACTTGGCGATCATGTAGGCGATCAGCGGGTAGACCAGCAGCCGGCAGCAGGCGTAGAGCCCGGATTCCGGCGGCGCGTGACGCAGGAACTGGTCGAACAGGCCGTGCAGGGTATGCGTCAGCGGCTCGGCCAGGCTGATGATGCGGGCGATCTCCGGCATCGCCAGGTCCGGCAGCAGCACCCCGGAATAGGTCTGTGCCACGCCGATCAGCAGGCCGATCAGCGAGTAGGCGCTGAAGCGGTTGGCGGTGAAGATGAACAGCATCAGCCCGACGCTCTGCGCCGCCATCACGTAGCACACGGTGATCGCCAGCATCCACAGCGGGCTGCCGTTGATCTTCGCGCCATTGAGGGTCACCAGCAGGAACAGCTCGAGCATCAGCAGCGCGCTGAACAGCAAGGTGTACGGCGCCATCTTGCCCAGCAGGCGCGCGCCCAGGGCCTTGGCCCGCAGGATGTGCGGCGAGGACGCGCGCAGCTCCGGCGCCTCGCGGGCCAGCACGTGCACGGTGGCGACGATCACGAACAACTGCAGCAGGTGCACGATGGCGGCGAACTGCTGGTAGTAGATGTAGTTGCCGCTGGCGTTGAACAGGCTTTCGTAGGCCACGCTGACGCTGGCCAGCTGCGGCACGGCGATGCCGGCGCCGGCGGCCAGGTGCGGGCGCAGGTCCTGGTTGACGCCGCTGATCAGCCCGGCGAAGTCCTGGGTGGAATAGAAGCCGGCGGAGTAGAACAGCGAGTTGTAGTAGAGCACCGCGTGGGGCTGGCGCCCGGCCAGGGCATCGGCCTCGAAGTCGCGGGGGATGTACAGCAGCGCGTAGTCGTCGGCCTGGCGCAGGCGCCGCAGCCCTTCCTGCAGGCCGCCGCCGAGGACCTCCACCTGGGCGTGGGAGCCGGCGTCCAGCTCGCGGACGATGCGCCGCGACAGCTGGCTGTGGTCGGCATCGACCACCGCCACCGGCATGTCCAGCAGGGTGCCGGCCTTGTAGATGCCGCTGATCAGGGTGAACAGCAGCAGCGGCCAGAGCCAGCCGAGCCAGTGGATGGTCCAGCTGCGCGCGGCGATGCGCGTCTCGACGTTGAACGCCTGGGCGAAGCGCAGCAGGTTGCGCCTTACTGCGTCCATTGCCACAGCGCGCTCATCCCCGGACGCAGGCCCTGCACAGGTTGCAGCGGGTACAGGCGGACCTCGAAGGTCTTCAGGTCGAAGTCGCCGGTGGCGCGGGTGGCGCGCTTGGTGGCGAAGTCGCCGAGCGGGGCGATATAGCGCACCTCGGCTTCCACCTCGGCATTGTCCAGCGCCGGGATGCGCAGCTTGACCCGGTCGCCCTTGCGCACCTTGGCGAGGATGTCTTCGCGCAGGTTGAACACCAGGTAGCTCTCGGACAGCCGCACCAGCGTCAGCAGCGGGCTGTAGGCATTGATCAGCTCGCCTTCCTCCGCCGGGATCGGCCCCACTTCGCCGTCCACCGGGGCGAGCACGGCGAGGTCGTCGGTCTGCGCCTGCAGCTCGACGATCTGCGCGTCGGCGCGGCGCACCGCGGCCTGCAGGGCCTGGCGCACTTCCTCACGATCGCCGCGGTTGCCCTGGTCGAGATTGGCCTGGGCCTCGGCCACCTGGTTGCGCGCCACGTCGCGGCCGCGCCGCGACAGGTCCAGCTGGGCCTGGGAAACGAAGCCGCGCCCGGCCAGTTCCTCGTTGCGCTGGTACTCCAGGTCGGCGTTGCGCAGCTCGGCCTGGGCCTGGGACAGGCTGGCCTGCAAGGCGCGCAGGGTTTCCTCGCGGGTGCCGTGCAGCGACTCGTCCAGCTGCGCCTGCACCTGGCTGCGCGCCGCGTGCAGAGAGTCCAGCTGGGCCTGCAGCTCGGGGCTGCTCAGGCTGATGAGCAGTTGGCCACGGGTCACGTCGTCGCCACGCCGCACGTGCAGCGTCTCGACCCGACCCTTGGCCTTCGAAGCGACAATGACCTCGGTGGCGTCGGCCTCACCCTGCAACAGCAGCGGCTGGGTGTGCAGGCGCAGGTACAGGGTGATGGCGACGATCACCAGCAACAGCAGGGGGGCGAACAGCTTCCAGCCTTTCATCGTGCAGAGCTTCCCTCGGTGGCGCGAATGTTTCCGATCTTAGTGCATCGGCGCCGCCGAGGGAGCCAACCTTGGTCAAGCGCGTGGCTCAGCGCTCGTCGTCCTGCAGCAGGGCGTTCTCGCCGCTGCGCCCGGGCGCGGAAGGGAAGCGCGAGGAGGCGTAGCGCACCACCAGGATCGCCAGGGCCAGCAGCAACAGCGCCACCGAGACCAGGATGATGCCGTCGTCGGGCACGTGGTTGTGCTGGATGTCGGCGATCATCAGGCGGGTCAGCGCGGTCATCGCCACGTAGATCAGGAAGCGCACCGGCATGTGGTTGGTCTTGAAGTAGATGCCGACCATGGCACCCAGTTCCAAGTAGATGAACAGCAGCAGGATGTCGTCGATGCTGGCGTGGCCCTTCTCGAACATCTCGAAGAAGGCCACCGCCGCCGACCAGAACACCGTGCCGCCGATGGCGAACAGCGCCAGGTAGTGGAAGCCCTCCACCAGCATGTTGCCCAGCGACTCCGCCACCCCGTGCATGCGCTGGCGCATGCGTTCGGCCCATTGCAGTTTCATCCGTCGACTCCCGGTTCACTTCAGCGATTGTTGGCGTGGTACGTGCAAGTCACACGCCATTGACCTCAGGCAGCTATAGCCGGCCGAGGCTGCGGCAAGATGACCGCGAACTTTGCTGACGCCTTCCAGTCCATGAAGGGTCACGCCCACATTGCAGGCAGGATCGAAAATGGAAAGTCCCTTCCAGGTACTCACCGATGCCTTCCAGGCCCGGTACCGGGTCAATTTCAGCCTCGAGCGACCCGACGGCAGCATCGTCCTGACCCTCTCCACCGAAGCCGGCGTCGCCGCCAAGCGGCTGATCCGCAACGCCCAGCTGCAGGACCCGGAGCAGCTGGAACGGCTGATCCAGAGCATCCGCTTCGGTATCGCCATCGAACAGGGCGAGAGCGCCCCGCGCCTGCTGGCGGACATGACCGCCGGGCGCGGACTGCGCATCGCTTCCTGACTTCGCCTGCTGGTCGCGCCCGCGTCGCCGGGCGCAGTAGCCACGCGCCATCACTCTCCCCTGCGCCAACCTGTCGCATGCCCCGATCTGGCCCGCGTGCCCCGAAGCGGAACGCCGGCCATACTGGCCAAGTGCAATTCGGCCCTTCCCAGTTCGCGGGCGTTTGCTATATGCTTACTGTACAAATAACCAGTATTTTCTTTCCCGATAAAGAAGGCATAGAGGTGATGAATGGCCGTCGAAGTGGTGTACCGCAGCAGCCGCGACCCGGAGCGCCTGTTCATGGATAAGGCAGAAGCCGACCGGCACGACAAGATGCTCGAACTGGCGGAGAACCTTTCCGCCGTCCTGCACAAGGCGGTGCCCTCGCTGAGCGAGGAACAGGTCGAGGAACTCGGCATCTACATGGCCCGGCACCGCGACACCTTCGCCCGCGCCTTCAAGAACCAGCCGGACGCCCTCGGCGAGCTGTCCACCGAAGAGTAGTGAGCGAGGCCCGACCGGACGCTTTGCGTAGGATGAGTTCCCCATGTCTCCCGGCAGAACACTTCGCTCACCCCATCCTACGCCAGCCTTTCTCCTGTCTCCGGGCTAGCCGTAGAGAATCCGCTCCGCCAGCATGTCGGCGATGCGTGCCGGCGAGCGGTGGTCGGCCTGGGCGTGGGCGAAGACCTCGGTGAGGCGGTTGCCGATGCGCGCCAGGTGCGCGGTGATCGCCGACGGCGTTTCGCCCTGGTGTTGCAGGGCGACGTAGATCAAGCCGCCGGAGTTGATCACGTAGTCCGGGGCGTAGAGGATGCCGCGGGCTTCCAGCTCGTCGGCCACGTCCGGGTGCACCAGCTGGTTGTTCGCCGCGCCAGCCACCACCGCGCAGCGCAGTTGCGCCACCACGCCGGGGTTGAGCACGCCGCCCAGGCCGCAGGGAGCGAGGATGTCGCAGGGGGTGGTCAGCAGCGCCTCGCTGGCCACCGGCTGGGCGTTGAACTGCTCCACCGCCAGTTGCACCTTGCCGGCGTCCAGGTCGCTGACCAGCAGCTCGGCGCCGGCCGCGTGCAGGTGCTCGCAGAGCGCGTAGCCGACGTGGCCGAGCCCCTGCACGGCGACGCGCAGGTCCTCCAGGTCGTCGCTGCCCAGGCGCGCCTGGGCGCTGGCGCGAATGCCGGCGAATACGCCCAGCGCGGTGTGCGGCGAGGGGTCGCCGCCACGCGTGGTGCTGGTGACGTGTTCGGTGTGCTGGGCGATGCAGTCCATGTCGGCGCTGGAGGTGCCGCTGTCCACCGCGGTGACGTAGGCGCCGCCCAGGGACTCGATGAAGCGGCCGAAGGCCTCGAACAGCGCGCCGCGATTGTCCACGTGGGGCGCGCGCAGGATCACCGCCTTGCCGCCGCCCTGGCGCAGGCCGGCCAGCGCGGCCTTGTAGCTCATGCCCTGGGCCAGCCGGATGGCGTCGCGCAGCGCCGACTCGTCGTTCGGATAAGGCAGATAGCGGCAACCGCCCAGCGCCGGACCGAGCCGCGAGCTGTGGATGGCGATGATGGCCCTGAGCCCGGTGCTCGGGTCGTAGGCGAGATGCAGCTTCTCAAGCCGGGTGGCTTCCATCATGTCGAACATGGCGGCGCTCCCTTGCTGGTGCGTGGGCGGGCGGCGTCGCGGCCAGGGAGGCCGCGCGCGGGCTCCTTCAGTATAGGTGGCGGTGCCGGGCGCCGACGGCGTCGCCGACGATCAGCCGGCGGGTCTGGACGGCGGCCCGGCGCTGCGAGTACAACGCAGTATCAGCCGGAGACCGCCATGGACCCGCGTCAAGCCTGCCTTGCCTGCCTCGCCCAGGAGCCGCCGAACCTGTTCGAGGCCGCCCTGTGGATCGCCGCCGAGCACGAGCCGCTGCTGCCGCCCGGCCAGTCGCTGAGCGCGCTGGACGAACTGGATCGCCGGCTGCGTGTGGCCCAGAGCGGCGCCCCGGGCGAGTCCGAGCGCGCGCAGTGGCTGCTGCGCCAGCTGAGCGAGCTGGGCTTCGCCGAGGACGACGACCAGCCCCTGCGGCCCCGCGCCGCATTGCTGCCACGGGTGCTGCAACGGCGCCGCGGGCAGCCGCTGTCGCTGGCGCTGGTGGCCCTGGAACTGGCGCGGCGCCAGGCCATTCCGCTGGCCGGCGTGAGTTTCCCCGGGCGCTTCCTGCTGCGCGTACCCGGCGCCGACCACCTGCTCGACCCCGCCACCGGCCGCCGCCTCTACCCCCGCGACTGCCGCGACCTGCTGGCCCGCCACCTGGGGCCGCAGGTCGAGCTGAGCGCCGCCCTCCTGCGCAGCGCCGAACCCCGCGAGATGCTCCAGCGCCTGTCACGCAACCTGCGCCAGCTGCACCAGGCCGCCGGCGAGCCGCTGGCGGCGCTGAAGGACGCCCAGCGCGTGCTGGAGCTGGGCGAAGCGAACGCCGCCGACCACCTGGCCCGCGCCGACCTCTACCACATCCTCGATTGCCCCCAGGCCGAACGCTACGACCTGGAGCGCGCGCTGCTGCTCAGCAACGACCCCACCGAGCAGTTGCGCCTGGGGCAACGTATCGAGGCAATAGCGGTACCGAAGAAGGCGCTGCACTGAGCCAGGCGGGTATCGCACCAGTCAGGTGCCCATGGCAGGCCATGGGGATGGGCGCCCTAAGCCTTCAACAACCCCAGTTCCTTGGCCCGCGCCACCGCCTGGGTGCGTCGCTCGACGCCGAGCTTGCCGTTGATGCGGCGGGCGTGGGTCTTCACCGTGTGCAGGGAGATGAACAGCCGTTCGCCAATCTCCAGGTTCGAGCAGCCACGCGCGATCAATTCCAGCACCGAGAGTTCGCGCAGGCTCAGCAATGGTGCCTGGCGTTCGCCGACGCGTTCGGCGAAGAGTTCCGGCAGGCGCTGGCGGGCATCGACCAGCGCCGCCTCCAGGCCATGCGACTGCGCCAGTTGCACGCCGCGCTCCCAGCAGGCGCGCGCCTGCTCGTCGTCGCCGGCGGCGGCGTGGGCCACCGCCAGCGCCAGCCAGATTTCGCAGACCAGGGCCATGCGCCCCTGTCGCTGCATCTCCAGCAGCAGCCCGGATAGCCGCGCCAGCGCGTGCTGCGGCTGATCCTCGCCGATTTCCACCAGGGCCAGCTGGCATTCCACCCGCAATAGCAGGTCGGCCGCCGAGGCCGGCGCGCTGCGGCCGTCCTCGCGGTAGCGGCCGAGTACCCGGGTGAAGATTTCCCGCGCCTGGGCGGTGCGCCCCTGGCGCAGGCTCAGGGTGCCGCCGGCCAATAGCAGCGGGCCGCGATAGACGGCTTCGGGGATGTGTTGCAGTTGCATCTGCCGCTCGGCTTCGAGCAGGCGATTGAAGGCCGGGTCGAACTGGCCCTGGCGGGCGTCGAGCATGGCCAGGCCGATGTAGCCGTAGATGGCGCAGGGGTCGAGGCTGCGTCGCGCGCCGCGCAGGCCGTCCTGCAGCAGTTGCCGCGCCTCGGCCTCGCGGGCCTGGTGCAGGCACAGCCAGCCCAGGCGCAGTTGCGCGCGGCTGGCCACCGGGCAGCCGGCCTGGCGCTGCTCGGCCAACGCCTCCAGCACCCGGCGCAGCAACGCCTCGGAGCGCAGCAGTTCGCCGCGCTGGGCCAGCAGGTAGGCGTGGTCGATTTCCAGGTAGGCCTCGAAGACCGCGCTGCCGCGTTCGCGGGCGAGCTTGAGGGCGTCGCGGTTGAGCAGGCGGGCGGCGTCCAGACGGCCTTCGATCAGCGCCACCTGGCCCAGGCCGGAGAGGCACATCAGGCGCTGCGGCCAGGCGTCGTCGGGCAGGTCCGCCAGCGCCGCGTCGAGCAGGCCGCCGGCCTGGCTGCGGCCACGGGCGTGGGCGAGCATGCCGGCGAGCCCCAGCCATTGCGCCAGCAGCGCGCGCTGGCGGGCTTCGCTGGGCATCGGCAGGAAGCGCGCGAACAGCTCGAGCTGCGTCTCCACCTCGTCCAGGCGCCCGGAGAACAGCAGCGCCCAGGTGTTGAGGATGAGCAAGCGCGGGGTGCTCGCCAGCAGCTCTTCCGGCAGTTCTTCGCGCAGGCGCAGCACCCGCGCCACGTTGTGTCCCTGCAGCAGTTGCTCCTCGGTCAGGCGCTGCAGCAGGCTGGCGGCGACGTCTGGTTGGTCGGCGCGCAGCGAGTGTTCGAAGGCGGCGTGGATGTCGCCCTGCTGGCTGTACCACTGGCAGGCCCGGCGGTGCAGGCTACACGGCGGGTTGTGGCCCATGTCGGCGAGCTCCGTGGCCAGCAGCGGCGGCAGCCGGTACCAGGCGCCGGGGCCCTCCTCCGCGTGCAGGCCGACGCCACGCAGCAGCAGGTCGTCGAGCACGCCGGGCTGGTCTTCGAAGAGGTATTCGGCCAAGGCCGCGCAGCAGCGGTTGAGCCGCGCCAGGTCGCAGAGCACCTCGGCCAGCGGCGCCGGCAGGCGGTCGAGGATTTCTCGCCGCAGGTATTCGCGCAGCAGTGGCCGCCCGGCTTCGGCCAACTGGCCCGGTGACGGCACACCAGCGTCCGCCGGCCAGCCGAGCAGGCGCAGGCGCACCCCGGCGCACCAGCCAGCGGTCTGTTCGAGCAGGGCCTGGCAGGGCTCCTCCGGCCAGTCACGGCCGCCGCGCAGCAGCAGGTCGCGCAGCTCGCCGAGGTCCAGGCCAAGCTCGGCCTCGCCGAGTTCCAGCAGTTCGCCTTCCAGCAGCAGGCGCGCCAGGTTGCACGCCGGGCGCCGCCGGCTGGCCAGCCACCAGGCGACCCGTGGCGCGGCCTGCACCAGCAGGCGGTCGAGGCAGGCGTCGAGCGCGTCGTCGGGTTCGCGGGGGTAGTCGTCGAGCATGATCCACAGCGGCTCGCCGCCTTCGCGCAGGGCCGTCTGCAGGCGGTACTCGTCGCAGGCGCCGAGGCCCAGGGCGTCGCCCAGGCGCCGGCACAGGGTCGCCGCGTCGAGCGCGGCGCCACCCAGGCTGAGCCAGATGACCCGGGTGCCGGCGGGCGCGGCGCGGGCGCATTCGCCCAGCAGCACGGTCTTGCCGTGGCCCAGGGGCGCGAGCAGCAGGCGCAGGCGGCGTTCCTCGCGCAGCAGCAGCTGGCACAGGCGCGCTCGCGGCAGGTGCTGGGGCGGCAGGCGGGGCAGCGAGGAAGGGGAAATGGCAGCGTCGATCATGGTGCAGGGGTCCGACCGATCCTGAGCTTCGAGCCTAGTCAGGGGGTGGGTCGGAGGAAAGGGCTATCAGCCGGATGTATGTCTCGACATATCACCCTTTGGCGTTACCCGTGGATACATGACCGGCGACAGCCTTGCGCCGTCGCCGGTCATTACCGATCAGCGCACGCCGTCGTTGCGCAGCGCCGCCGGGGTGTAGTCGGCCATGCTGGCCTTGATGCCGAAGCGGTAGCCGTTCTTCTCTTCGTTGAACAGGCCCAGGGCGAGGTAGCGGCCGGCGATCAGGTCGTAGATCACCTCCGGCACGTAGCCGCCAGCCTGGTGGACGTAGTTGAACATCTGGTGGCCTTCGGAAACGCGCCAGAGTTGGCCGCGGCCGTCGAAGTGGTCGACCTCGGCGATCTGCCAGCTGTCCTCGTCGATGTACATGTGGCGCTTGGCGTAGATGTGCCGCTCGCTGGGCTTCACGGTGCCGACCACTTCCCACACGCGGTGCAGCTCGTAGCGGGTCAGGTCCTGGTTGAGGTGCCCGGCCTTGACGATGTCGTCGTACTTGTAGGTCGGCAGGCCCAGCTTGTAGCTGTTGTAGGGGATGTACAGCTCCTTCTTGCCCACCAGTTTCCAGTCGTAACGGTCCGGCGCGCCGGAGAACATGTCGAAGTTGTCCGAGGTGCGCAGGCCGTCGGCGGCGGTGCCGGGGCCGTCGTAGGCCACCTGCGGGGCGCGCCGCACGCGGCGCTGGCCGGCGTTGTAGATCCACGCCAGGCGCGGTTCCTTGACCTGGTCGAGGGTCTCGTGGACCAGCAGCACGTTGCCCGCCAGGCGCGCCGGCGCGGTGACCGACTGCTTGAAGTAGAGCAGGATGTTACCGACCTTCGAAGGGTCGACGTCACCCATGTTCTGCGGGAAGGCCACGGTCTCCTCGAAGCGGATCGGCGTGTAGCTGCCGTTGGTCTGCGGGGTCACCTGGACCACGGTGCGCGCCAGGTTGCCGCCACGGTAGCGGGTGATGTGGTTCCACAGCACCTCGACGCCGTTCTTCGGGATCGGGAAGGCGTAGTAGCGGCTCTTCTCGAAGTTGGCCAGGCCGTTGCCATCGTTGATCGGCTGCACGTTGAGCGCGCTGGTCTTGGCCGCCTGGTACACCTCGGCCGGCTGCGAGAAGGTGCGGTGGGTCTTGTACACCGGGATGCGGTAGGTGTCCGGGTAGCGCTTGAACAGCGCCAGCTGGCCCTCGCTGAGCTTGTCCTTGTACTGGTCGACGTTCTGCGCGGTGATGGTGAACAGCGGCTTCTCGCCGGCGAAGGGGTCGCTGAGGAAGCCACGGGCGTCCTCGCTGCCGGCGCTCTTGTCGATGCCGCCGGTCCAGGCCGGGATGCTGCCGTCGGCGTTGCCCTCCTTCTGCGCCCCCAGGGGCGTGAGGCTGGTGCCGAGCTTGGCCGCCTCGTCCGCCGACACCGCCGCCATCACGGCGCCGGAGAGCAGGCTCAGGGCCAGGGCGCCGCATTGCAGGATTCGTATCTTGTTCATCTTTCCTGTCCTTAGCTGACCGATCAGAAGTTCACACCGAGGCTGACGGCGATGAAATCGCGATCGTTGACCGGGTTGTAGTCGCCACCGAAGAAATCGGTATAACTGATGCTCGCGGTGTAGGTGTTCTGGTAGTCCGCGTCGAGGCCGACGCTGACCGCCTTGGCGCCTTCGCTGAAGTTCGGCCCGTAGCCGTGCACGTCGTGGGACCAGGCCAGGTTCGGCTTGAGGTTGATCCCGGCGATCACGTTCGGGTAGTCGAGGATGCTGCGGATGCGGTAGCCCCAGCTGCTGGTGGTGTAGAAGCCCTTGTTGTTGCACTCGCCGGGGTTGGCGGTGTTCAGCAGGCCCTGGCACACGGTGTTGTTGGGCAGCTCGCCGATCCCCCAGATGGAGTCACGGCCGAAGCGCAGCTCGCTGTCGTCGATGCCGCTGATGTGGTTGTAGCCCACCTCGCCGACCACGGTCAGACGGTCCGCCGCCAGTACCTGGTCGAAGAACTGGGTCACCGTCACCTGGGCCTGGGTCACCGGCTTGCGGTCGTAGCCGTGGATCACCTCGCCGGCGGTGGGCGTGGCGAAGCCGCTGCTGTAGATCGGGTTGCCGAAGGTCGGGATCGGGTACAGCGCGGCCACGGTCAGGTCGGTGCTGTTGAGCTGCAGCGGCATGTTCGGCCGGTAGCTCACCTCACCCGCCACCGAGGTGCTACCGAGGTTGGTCTGGAAGCTCAGGCCATACAAGCGGATGTCTTCCGGGTACTCGATGAAGTACTGCGCGGTGGCGGCGCCCGTGGTCGGGTCGGCGGTGGCCACGCCGCGCCCGGCGATGGTGCTGAAGATCGGGTTGCGGCTGTGGTAGTTCATCACGTAGGCGCCGAACTCGGTGTCGTTCAGCTCCGCCGCGTACCAGCGCAGCGCCAGGCCCCACTGCCCGCCATCGCTGGGGGTGTCGTCGCCGGAGCGCGGCAGGTAGCGGTAGCCGGCGGCCGGGTTGGGGTTGAAGTCGCTGCCGGCGAAGGCCAGCTTGTTGCAGCCGTTGGCCGCCACGTCGGTGGTGGAGAAGAAGGTGCCGCAGTTGTCGACCACGGTCTTCTCCCACTTCAGCTGGTAGAAGCCCTCGGCGGTGAGGCTGTCGGTGATGCCCTGGGACATGTAGAACATGCTCACCGGGATCAGGCCTTCCTTGACCTCCGCGCCGGGCCGGCGGAAGGAGGCGACGTCGATCGGGTTGATCGAGTTGATGCCGTTCTGGATGAAGGTGCTCTCGCCCCAGCTGACCACCTGCTTGCCCAGGCGCACGGTGCCGGGCAGGTCGCCGATGCTGTACTTGTGGTAGATGAAGGCGTCGAGCAGTTCGGCGCCGGAAGAGCGCGCGCCCATGCTGCGGCCGTTGTCGCTGATGTCGTAGAGCTCGCGGTGCTCGTCCTTCAGCTCGAAGTCGTACCAGTACTTGCCACGGACGAAGACACCGGTGTCGCCGTACTTCAGCTCCAGGTCATGGACGCCCTTGAAGATCTTCGAGAAGGTCTCGCCCTTCTTGAAGTTGAGCCGGCCGTCGTCGGAGGTCTGCGACGACGCCTTGCCGCCGTTGCGAGCCCCCACGTATTCCGAGTCGGCGTCGCGCAGGCCCCAGCTGGCCCCCACGGACAGCGTCGAGTCGAACTGCCCCTCGATGTCATCCCCGATGTTGAACGAAACGGCCTGAGCCTGGGTGGCGCAACCCAGGGCTACAGCAGCGGCCAGTATTTGCGGGTGGAACGATGCGCGCCTTGTTGTTTTTGTCATGCGGCACTCCTGACGGTGTCTAGGCGGCTACACGCTACTCAGCCGGCCCCGTCGCGACCAAGCGCACCAAGGAGGTATTTGCACTGTCAGCCAAAAGAGTGAACACCCCCTCTGGCGCGGCCATCCCCGGTCACCATTGGCGCCAGGCATGGCGCATCATGCGGGGGCTGTATGACGCACGCGCCTGCCCCCTACCCGAGCGCGCCGCTCTGCGGCATCCTGTGCGCCATGCAGCCGACCATCCCGCTCCCGACCGACAGCCACCTCACCGAAAGCACCCGCGACGTGGTGCAGCGCTACCACGCCAGCTGGAAGCGCCGCGACCTCGACGCCGCGCTGGCGCTCTACCACCCCGAGGTGGAGTACAACGACTACTTCCAGAACCGCCGCATGGGCCTGGCCGACCTGCGCGAGTACGTCAGCCAGACCATGCCCAGCCGCCCGGACGAGTTCCTCGACCACATCGACCGCATCCGCGTCGACGGCGACACCGCGTTCATCCAGTACCGCACGGCCATCACCCTCAGCGGACGCCTGGCGGTGTTCCACTCGAGCGAAGCCATCCGCGTGCGCGACGGGCTGATCTGGCGGATCAACGAGTACGCCACCCTGGTCCGCGAGGACAGCCCGGGCGAAGCGCGCGGCGGCGACCCACGCCCACCGGCCAGCCGCCTGGGCCTCTCGCCGCGCCAGCTGAGCCAGCTGGCCGGGGACCTGGAGGAGTACTTCCACAAGGCCCAGGCCTACCTCGCGCCGGACCTCGACCTGTCGCAGGTGGCCAGCGCCACCGGCTACACCCGCAACCAGATTTCCTACCTGTTGAACCAGGTGATGGGGCTGACCTTCTACCAGTACGTCAACCAGAAGCGCCTGCAGCACCTGCTCGAACAGCTGCGTCCGGCCACCTCCGCACGCATCGACGAGATGGCCTTCTCCGCCGGCTTCAATTCGCTGTCGGCCTTCTACCGCTGCTTCCGACAGCACACCGGGCTGTCGCCGCGGGAATACCTCAAGCAGATGGAAACCCCGTAACGCCGAGGCGCTCCTGAGCACCGCTTTTCGTAGGAGCGAGCTTGCTCGCGAATGGGCCCCGCAGCGGAGTTTGTTCGCGAGCAAGCTCGCTCCTACAAAGAGCACCCTGGCGCAGTTGGCAAGACATCGCCCATTTCCCCGCGTACCCGCGCGCACGACAGGAAAGCCGGGCGCTTCTAGGCTTGCGCACATTCCCCAACCTTTCTGCTCGGAGTCGCCCCTATGTCGGCCTGGCGCCATATCAGCCTGTGGATGAACCAACTGGACGACGACTTCGTCGCGCGCCCGGCGTTGCAAGGCGCGCTGGAAGTCGACGTGGCCATCGTCGGCGCCGGCTACACCGGGCTGTGGACCGCCTACTACCTGAAGCGCCGCGCGCCGCAGCTGAAGATCGCCATCCTCGAGGCCGAGACCGCCGGCTTCGGCGCTTCCGGGCGCAACGGCGGCTGGCTGATGGGCGCCATGCTCGGCGAGGACCGCCTGGTCGGCGGCCTGCCCGAGCCGCGCCGCCGCGAGACCTGGGACCTGCTGCACGGCATCCCCGACGAGGTCGCCGGGGTGCTGGCCAGCGAAGGCATCGACTGCGACTACCGCAAGGGCGGCACGCTCTATTGCGCGGCGCGCTACCCGGAGCAGGAGCGACGCCTGCGCGAGTACCTGACGAGCCTGCGCCACGAAGGGCTCACCGAAGACGACTACCGCTGGCTCTCGGCCAGCGAGCTGGGCGAGCAGCTGCGCATTCCCGGCGCGCTAGGGGCGATCTACACCCCGCACTGCGCCACCATCAACCCGGCCAAGCTGGTCCGCGGCCTGGCCAGCGCCGTCGAACGCCAGGGCGTGCAACTGTTCGAGAAAACCCGTGTCAGCCACTGGGAACCCGGCCTGCTGCGCACCGACAAGGGCAGCGTCAAGGCGCAATGGGTGGTGCCGGCCGTGGAAGGCTACGCCGCCACCCTGCCGCCGCTGGACAACTACCAGTTGCCGGTGCAGAGCCTGCTGGTGGCCACCGAGCCGCTGCCCGAATCGGTATGGGCGGAGATCGGCCTGGAGCGTGGCCAGGCCTTCAGCGAATTCAGCCGCCAGGTCACCTACGGCCAGCGCACCCTGGACAACCGCCTGGCCTTCGGCGCGCGCGGCGGCTACCGCTTCGGCGGCAAGCTGCGCACCGACTTTAGCCTCACCGACGACGAGGTCGGCCTGCGCCGCTACCTGTTCGGCGAGCTGTTCCCGCAGATCAAGGACGTGAAGATCACCCACACCTGGGGCGGCAACCTCGGCATGTCGCGGCGCTTCCACCCGCACATGCTGGTCGACCGCCGCAACGGTATCGCCCTGGCCGGCGGCTACGGCGGCGAAGGCGTGGGTGCGACCAACCTGGGCGGGCGCACCCTGGCCGACCTGATCCTCGGCCAGGAAACCCTGGAGACCCGCCAGCCCTGGGTGATCCACGACCGCGCCCTGACCGACGCCCTGCGCGCCTGGGAACCCGAGCCCTGCCGCTGGCTGGGCTACAACGCGATCATCCGCAGCTTCGTCCACGAGGACGAGGTGCTGGCCAACCCCAACAGCCCGGCCTGGCGCCGCCGCCTGGCGGAGAAACTCGCCGCCAGCATGGAAGGCCTGATGACCTGGAAGGTCGGCTGAGCAGCCACCCCTTCAGCAACCCCGAACGATCTGGAGCCCCGATGAACATCACCCACCTCAAGGACACCCTCAACGCCCCCCTGGGCGACGCCAACCCGGTCGCCGTGCCGCTGGGCGAGCCGCTCTCGCACACCCGCGTGGCCGAGGTCGAGCGCCCCGACCAGGTCGAGACCGGCATCTGGGAATGCACCCCCGGCCGCTGGCGCCGGCAGATCGTCGAGCAGGAGTTCTGCCACTTCATCAGCGGCCGCGGCACCTTCACCCCGGACGGCGGCGAACCGATCGCCTTCCAGGCCGGCGACGCCTTCCTGCTGCCGCAGAACAGCCTGGGCGTGTGGGACATCCAGGAAACCGTGCGCAAGACCTACGTGATCATCCAGCGCTGAGGCGTAGCGCTCGGTGTCGCCTTCGCAGGAGCGAGCTTGCTCGCGATGTGCTAGCAGGCTAACGCCGAAATATCAGCATCTGCCCAACGGTCCCCTCTCCCTTCAGGGAGAGGGTTAGGGAGAGGGCGCTCTTCAGGGCAAGCACCGACGTCACCGGCAGAACACCATTCGCGAGCAAGCTCGCTCCTACGAAAAGCAACCCGCCCCAATCCCTCAGAACTTCCCGTGCCGCCCCTCGCCGCTGGCGAAGCGCTGCGCGCCGGCCTGGGTCTCGCCGCTGAGGATGACCATCATCCCGCCCTGGAATTCGTTGGCCATGGCCACGTCGAACGACTGGTTCCACTGCGCGTAGACGCTGGCGCGGTCGGCCAGCATGCAGGCCTGGGGGAACTCGGCGATCTGCCGGGCCAGGTCCTCGGCGGCGGCGCGCGCCTCGCCCTTGGCCACCACGCGGTTGGCCAGGCCCATGCCCAGGGCTTCCTGGGCGCCGACCGGACGGCCGCTGAGAATCAGGTCCAGCGCCCGGCCCTGGCCGATCAGGCGCGGCAGGCGCACGGTACCGCCGTCGATCAGCGGCACGCCGAAGCGCCGGCAGAACACCCCGCACACCGCGTCCTCGGCCATCACCCGCAGGTCGGCGAGCAGCGCCAGCTCCAGGCCGCCGGCCACCGCGTAGCCCTCGATGGCGGCGATCAGCGGCTTGCTCAGCTGCATGCGGCTCGGGCCCATGGGGCCATCGCCCTCCATCTCCAGGCGGTTGCGCCGGTCGCTGTCCTCGGCCACCGCCGCCAGGTCGGCGCCGGCGCAGAAGGTTCCGCCGGCGCCGGTGAGCACCGCCACCCGCGCCTGCTCGTCGGCCTCGAAGGCGCGCAGGGCGTCGGCCAGGGCGTCGGCGGTGGGACGGTCGACGGCGTTGCGCGCCAGGGGCCGATCGATGATCAGGGTGGTTACCGCGCCGTTCTGCTCGACGATCACACTCATGCTGGACTCCAGGCTGGCGGAAAAGACGAAGGCCGGCTTGCGCCGGCCTTCCACCTTACTGCGTCGAGCGGCGCGGAGCAGCACCCTGGCCGTTCCGCCCGTCAGCCTGGCCGTATCAACGGACGTATTTCTGCAGGTTGGCCATCATCTCGCGCAGGGCCTCGACGTTGTCCGCCGGGTGCACCGCGTTGTCGAAGCTGGTGATCTGCTGCCAGTGCGCCGCCACGTCTTCGGCGTCGAAGCCTTCGCGCGGGTCGAAGCCGAAGCCCAGGCTGCGCTCCCAGCGCACCTTGCCCATCCAGCCACCGCCCACCTCGTAGAGGCCGGAAGTGTCCTGGCAGGCCTCGCTGCCCAGGTACACCACCAGCGGGCTGACCAGCTCGGGCTTGAGCTGCTCGAACACCTGCGGCGGGATCAGCCCCTCGGTCATGCGGGTACCGCCGGTGGGGGCGATGGCGTTGACCAGGATGTTGCTCTTGCGCCCTTCCAGGGCCAGGTTGCGGGTCAGGCCGTAGAGGCCGAGCTTGGCCATGCCGTAGTTGCTCTGGCCGAAGTTGCCGTAGATGCCGGAGGTGGAGGCGGTGAAGATCACCCGCCCGTAGCCCTGCTCGCGCATCAGCGGCCAGGCCGCGCGGGTCACCTTGTAGGCGCCCTCGACGTGGACCTTGTAGACCAGGTCCCAGTCGGCGTCTTCCATCTTGTGGAAGGTCTTGTCGCGCAGGATGCCGGCGTTGTTCACCACCACGTCGACGCGGCCGAAGGCGTCCACCGCCTGGCGCACGATACGGTCGCCGTCGGTCACCGAGTCATGGTTGGCAATGGCGGTGCCGCCGGCTTCGCGGATCTCCGCCACCACCAGGTCGGCGGCCGAGGCGTTGGCGCCCTCGCCGTGGGTGCTGCCGCCCAGGTCGTTGACCACCACCTTGGCGCCATGCTTGGCGAACAGCAGGGCGTGGGCGCGGCCGAGACCGCCGCCGGCGCCGGTAACGATCACCACCTTGTCGTCGAAACGAACGGCATCACTCATGGTTGCTACTCCCGGGCAGGTTGATGGCTACGGAGTGTCAAACAGACGTTTGACGGTCACAACCAAGACGCCGGGGCTGAATATGCCCCGATAAGGTCCGGGGATGATGCCGGCGGCCCGTTCAGGCCGCCGGCTGCACCTGCCCGTCCAGGCGCGAGCGGAACGCCAGGTAGTGCGCCAGCACCTGTTCCGGCGCCTCGGTCTGCGGGTAGTGGCCGATGCCGTCGAGCATCACCGTATCCGCCTGCGGGATCAGCTCGCGGTAGCGCTCGACCATGTGCGCGCCGGAGATCGGGTCGACCGGCCCGTCGATCAGCCGCAGCGGCACGTCGCTGCGCTGCATGGCGCCGACCCAGCGCTCGCGGTGCTCGCGGCGGTCGAGGATGTAGTGGATCAACCGGTGCATCACCTTCGGCCCGTCGTTGTGGGCGATCAGGCTCCAGAACGCGTCCAGCTCCTCGGCGTCGGGCTGGGTATTCGGACCGAACACCTTGGCGAAATTCGCCGCCAGCTTGGCGCGGTCGAAGAAGCGCCCGAAGAAGCCGCCCAGCGGGCTGAGCAGCAGCTTCTGCGAGAGCACCGGGCGGTGCGTCTCGGGGAACAGCCCGCCATTGAGGAACACCAGCGAGGCCAGCTCGACGCGCCCTTCCAGGTGCCGCGCCAGCAGCTCCTGGCCGACGCTGTTGCCGTAGTCGTGCACCAGCAGGTGCAGCGGCCCGCGCACCTGCAGGTGGGCGAGCAGCGCCTGCTGCAGGTCGGCCTGTTCGAGGATGCGGTAGGCGTGGCCGCGCGGCTTGGCCGAGTCGCCGAAGCCGAGCATGTCGCAGGCGATCACCCGGTAGCGCGCCGCCAGCGTCGGCCACAGCTTGTTCCAGTCCCAGGAGGCGCTGGGGAAGCCGTGGATCAGCAGCAGCGGCTCGCCCTCGCCGGCTTCCCAGTAGCGGATGGCGTGGCCCTGGAAGTCGAAGGTGCGCCCCTGCGCGCGCCAGTCGCGCAGGGGGATGGCGATGCCGGCCATCAGTCGCGGTAACCGGGGTTCTGCAGGTCGAGCTTGCGCAGCAGCGCCGGCCAGGCCAGCTGCCCGCCCATGCCCTGGGAGCTTTTCACCACCCCGGCGATCATCGCCCGGGCGCCGTCGAGGATCTGCTGCGGGATGTGGATCAGTTCGCCGCCGCCGGACTGGGCCATGACCTGGGCCTCGCAGGCGCGCTGCAGGGTGAACATGCCGAGGAAGGCGTCGGAGATGCTGGCGAAGGCGGTGAGCAGGCCGTGGTTGGGCAGGATCATGAAGTGCTTGTCGCCGAGGTCAGCCTGCAGGCGGGCCTTCTCGTCGTGGTTCAGGGCCACGCCCTCGTAGCCGTGGTAGGCCAGGCTGGAGAGCACGAACAGCGATTGCTGCGACAGCGGCAGCAGGCCGTTCTTCTGCGCCGACACGGCGATGCCGGCCGGGGTGTGGATGTGCAGCACGCAGCCGACGTCGTGGCGCACTTCATGCACCGCGCTGTGGATGGTGTAGCCGGCCGGGTTGATGTCGTAGGGGCTGTCCATCAGCTTCTTGCCGGCCAGGTCGATCTTCACCAGGCTGGACGCGGTGATCTCATGGAACATCAGGCCATAGGGGTTGATGAGGAAGTCATCGGTACCGGGAACCCTGGCCGAGATGTGGGTGAAGATCACATCGTCCCAGCCATGCATGGCGATCAGCCGGTAGCAGGCGGCGAGGTCGACACGGGTCTGCCATTCGGCCTCGGAGACCTGGTCTTTCACGGAGGGTGCGGGAGCGGCGGCGTTCATGGACTGTCCTCATCATTGTTGTTGTTCGATGGGGCCAGTCTAGTCAGGCGCGGGCGGCGGAACTGTCGGAGGTCTGACAGTCGCGCCTTAAGAATTGTAGGAGCGAGCTTGCTCGCGAACTGCACACGACCGAACAGGCCCGGCGCAAGGAAGGTTCGCGAGCAAGAACCGGGCGTCCACCTCGCTCCTACAGAAGGAACGCCACGGCCGGCGCCAGCATCAGGTTGAACAGCCCGGTGAGGACCATCAGCAGGCCAGCGGTGGAACCTTCCTCGCCGCCGAACTCGTAGGCCCGGCTGGTGCCCGCGCCGTGGGCGCCGACGCCGAGCAGGGCGCCGCGGGCCAGGGTCGAGCGCAGCGGCAGCAGCTTCATCAGCAGGCCGCCGGCCAGGGCGCCGAACACCCCGGTGATCATCACGAAGGCCGCGGTCAGCTCCGGCACGCCGCCGAGGTCGTGGGACATCTCCATGGCCAGCGGCGTGGTGATCGAACGCGGCACCAGCGACAGCGCCACCTGGCCGTCCAGCGACATGGCGTTGGCCAGCGCCCAGGAACTGCCGATGGCCATCGCCGAACCGGCGCACATGCCCACCAGCAGCGCCGGCCAGTGCCGGGCGAGCAGTGCCCGCTGCTGCCAGATCGGCACGGCGAAGGCCACGGTGGCCGGGCCGAGCAGCGCCACCAGCCAGTTGGTGTCGCGGGCGTAGTCGGCGTAGTGCGCGTGCAGCGGGATGGCCACGGCGAACAGCAGCGCCGGAACGAACACGATGGGGGCGAAACCGTACCAGTGCACGCGCTGGTACAGGCGGCGGCTGAACAGGTAGCCGCCCAGGGTCAGGGCCAGCCAGAACAGGGCCTGCTTATCGAGATTCATGGCGCGACCTCCAGCGGTACATGCCTTCCACGGACAGCGCGGTGACCAGCATCACCAGCAGCGTGCTGCACATGATCACCAGCAGAATCTTCCAGCCTTCGCTGCGCAGCAGCGGGCCGTAGTCCAGCAGGCTCATCAGGGCGGGAATGAAGAACAGCAGCATCTCCGCCAGCAGCAGCCCCGCGCCGCCCTGCAACAGGGCCGGGCGGATCGCCCCGCTGGCGAACAGCGCCAGCAGCAGGCCGAGCCCCACCACCCCGCCGGGCAGCGGCAGGCCGGTGGCTTTCGCCAGCCAGCCACCGAACCACCAGATGGCGATGAGGACGGCGAGTTCGAAGCCCAGACGGGCGAGGCGGCGGATCATTTCGGGTGCCTGCTTGGCGGTGTGCTGTGGATGGCGTTCAGGTTAAGCCCGGGGTTACTATCCCCAAAGCGAATTGTTCGAATCGAGGCCATTCCAGAATGGAATTCAAGCAGCTGCGCAGCTTCGTCGAAGTGGTGCGCCAAGGCAGCTTCACCCAGGCCGCGGCGCGCCTGCACGCCAGCCAGTCGGCGATCAGCAAGCAGGTGGCGCAGCTGGAGCAGAGCCTGCACGTTCAGCTGCTAGAGCGCAGCGGCCCGCACATCCGCCTGACCGCCGCCGGCGAAGTGGTGCTGCGCCGCGCCGAGGACATGCTGCGCCTGCGCCACGAACTGCACACCGAACTCGACGACCTGACCCAGATGAAGCGCGGCGAGCTGCGCCTGGGCCTGCCCCTGCTGGGCGCCGACGCCCTGTTCGCCTGGCGCTTCGCCGAATACCGCAAGCGCTACCCGCACATCCAGGTGCGCCTGGTGGAAGGCGGCAGCAAGAGCCTGGAAGAGGCGGTGCACACCGGCGAGCTGGAGCTGGCCGGCGCCCTCACCCCGAGCGACCCGGCCTTCGACTGGCAGCCGTTCTGCAACGAGCCGCTGGACGCCCTGCTACCGACCGAGCACCCGCTGTCCGGGCGCGCGAGCATCGCCCTCGGCGAGCTGTCCGACACTCCCTTCCTGCTCTACCAGCAGAGTTTCACCCTCAACGACCGCCTGCTGCGCGCCTGCCACGAGGCCGGCTTCGAGCCGCGCGAGGGCGGCCGCAGCGGCCAGGCCGACTTCCTCGGCGCGCTGGTCGCCGCCGGCCAGGGCGTGGTGCTGCTGCCGCGCGCGGTGGCGCAGGAAGTGGAACGACCGGGGGTGGCGCGGGTGCTGCTGAGCGAGCCGGACCTGCGCTGGGACATCTGCTTCATCTGGCGCCGCGGCGCCTACCTGTCCCACGCGGCGAAAGCCTGGCTGGCGCTGCTGGAGGAGTTCCCGCTGCATCCGCAGGGTGGATGAGCGTTCGCGGCCGCAGCCATGCCCCGGCGAAACCCGGAGCCGCCGGGGATCACGGCCAAACGGCGGATAACGTCGAACGTTATCCGCCCTACGCCAAGCCCACCCGCA
>NZ_JARJLT010000385.1 GCF_029335315.1 Pseudomonas citronellolis | reverse complement strand
AGCGCCAGCGCAAGGCGGTGCAGGCCGAAGTCCAGGAAACCCAGCGCCAGCAGGAGCTGCTGCCGGCGCAGCGGGCCCAGGAGACCAAGGAACTGGGCTGGGACGACGTCACCCCGGTGGACATGGTCGGCCTGGAAGTCGGCTACCGGCTGATCCCGCTGGTCGACCGCAACCAGGGTGGCCAGTTGCTGGCGCGGATCAAGGGCGTGCGCAAGAAGCTGTCCCAGGACATGGGCTTCCTGATGCCTTCGGTGCACATCCGCGACAACCTCGACCTGCTGCCCAACGCCTATCGTTTGACGCTCATGGGTGTCAGCGTGGCGGAAGCGGAGATCTACCCGGACCGCGAACTGGCGATCAACCCCGGCCAGGTGTTCGGCACCCTCAACGGCATCGCCGGGCGCGACCCGGCCTTCGGCCTGGAAGCGGTGTGGATCGAGGCCGGCCAGCGCGACCAGGCGCAGTCCCTGGGCTACACCGTGGTGGACGCCAGCACCGTGGTCGCCACCCACCTCAACCAGGTGCTGCACAAGCACGCCCACGAGCTGCTCGGCCACGAGGAAGTCCAGCAACTGCTGCAACTGCTGGCCAAGACCTCGCCGAAGCTGGCCGAGGAACTGGTGCCGGGGCTGATCTCGCTGTCCACCCTGCTCAAGGTCCTGCAGGCGCTGCTGCAGGAGCAGGTGCCGGTGCGCGACATTCGCACCATCGCCGAAGCCATCGCCAACGTCGCCGCCAAGAGTCAAGATCCCGCCGCCATGGTGGCAGCGGTGCGCGTCGCGCTGAGCCGCGCAATCGTCCAAGGCATTGTGGGACTAGAGCCGGAGCTGCCTGTGATCACCCTGGAGCCCAGGTTGGAACAGATCTTGCTCAACAGTATGCAGAAGGCCGGACAGGGTTCGGAAGACGGCATTCTGCTGGAGCCGGGCATGGCCGAAAAACTGCAACGCTCGCTGGTCGAGACCGCGCAGCGCCAGGAAATGCTCGGCAAGCCGGCGATCCTGCTGGTAGCCGGGCCGATCCGCGCGATGATGTCGCGATTCGCGCGGATGGCGGTGCCGAGCATGAGCGTGCTGGCCTACCAGGAAATTCCGGATAACAAGCAAGTCACCATCGTCGCCACCGTTGGACAGAATTGAAGGACAGCGCCATGCAGGTTAAACGCTTCTTCGCCGCCGATATGCGTCAGGCCATGAAACTGGTTCGCGACGAGCTGGGCGCGGATGCCGCGATCATCGGCAACCGCCGGGTCGCCGGCGGTGTCGAGCTGACCGCTGCGCTGGACTACCAGCCGCCGGCCGCGACCAACAAGCCCAACCCGGCGCTGGAAGCCGAGCTGCGCCAGACCCAGGCGCGCATCGCCCAGGCCCGCGCCGAGCTGGAAAGCCCGACCCGCGCCGCGGCCACTCCGCGCAAGGACCGTCAAATGTACGGCGCCGAGCCGGCCAAGCGCCCGAGCCTGGCCGAGGCCATGGCCACCCCGGCGCCGAGCGCCGCGCCGGCCGCCGCCAGCCAGCAGGCGCTGGACGCCATGCGCTTCGAACTCAACGGCCTGCGCGAGCTGCTCGAAGTGCAGCTGGGCTCCATCGCCTGGACCCAGATGCAGAGCCAGCGTCCGAAACAGGCCGGCCTGTGGCGCCGCCTGCAACGCATGGGCGTGCCGGCCGACCTGAGCCGCAAGCTGCTCGAACGCGTAGCGTCGATCGCCGATCCCAAGCAGGCCTGGCGCATGCTCCTGGCCCACCTGGCGCGGGCCATCCGCACCCCCGACGTCGACCTGCTGGAGCAGGGCGGGGTGATCGCCCTGGTCGGCCCGGCCGGCATGGGCAAGACCACCACCCTGGCCAAGCTCGCCGCGCGCTATGTCCTCAAGTACGGTGCGCAGAGCCTGGCGCTGGTGGGCATGGACAGTTTCCGCCTGGGCGCCCAGGAGCAGATCAAGTCGCTGGGACGCATCCTCAACGTGCCGGTGACCCTGGTCGATCCGGGGCAGTCTCTGGTACAGGCCATGGCCCCGCTGGCGGGCAAGCGCCTGGTGCTGATCGACACCGCCGGGATTCCGGCGAGCGACCCGGCGCTGCGCATGCAGCTCGAAGCGCTGGCGGCGCAGAGCCTGAACGTGAAGAATTACCTGGTGCTGGCCGCGACCAGCCAGAGCCAGGTGCTCAAGGCCGCCTGGCACGCCTACCGCAGCTGCGGCCTGGCCGGTTGCGTGCTGACCAAGCTGGACGAGGCCGGCAGCCTGGGCGACGCCCTGGCGCTGGTAATAGCACAACGCCTGCCCGTTGCCTATCTGGCGGACGGGCCGCGAATTCCGGATGATCTGCAGGTGGCGCGCGCGCACCAGCTGGTCAGCCGGGCGGTGAGCCTGCAGGCGCCGGAAGAGCCCTGCGAGGACACCATGGCCGGCATGTTCGCCGGCCTCTATCAGCAGCCGGCGCGCTACGCCGGCTGAGAGTTTCCAGGGGCGCCCCCACGGGGGCGCCAGGCGGATACGGATGCTCGAGCAGGTCCGTAAGCGCCGGTCGCGGGAGAGCACCCGATCGGCAGACCCAGGCGCCAGAAGCGCCCGGGCCGATGATGAGACAAGGTAAGAGTTATGGGCATGCATCCCGTTCAGGTAATCGCGGTCACCGGTGGCAAGGGTGGCGTGGGCAAGACCAACGTCTCGGTGAATCTGGCGATGGCGCTGGCCGACCTCGGCCGTCGCGTCATGCTGCTGGACGCCGACCTCGGCCTGGCCAACGTCGACGTGCTGCTGGGGCTTTCCCCCAAACGCACCCTGGCCGACGTCATCGAGGGCGAGTGCGACTTGCGCGACGTGATCCTCCAGGGGCCCGGCGGCATCCGCATCGTGCCCGCCGCCTCGGGGACGCAGAGCATGGTGCAGCTCTCGCCGATGCAGCACGCCGGGCTGATCCAGGCCTTCAGCGACATCAGCGAGAACATCGACGTGCTGCTGGTGGACACCGCCGCCGGGATTGGCGATTCGGTGGTCAGCTTCGTTCGCGCAGCCCAGGAAGTCCTGCTGGTGGTCTGCGACGAACCGACCTCGATCACCGACGCCTACGCGCTGATCAAGCTGCTCAACCGCGACTACGGCATGACCCGTTTCCGCGTCCTGGCGAACATGGCGCACAGCCCGCAGGAAGGGCGCAACCTGTTCGCCAAGCTGACCAAGGTCACCGACCGCTTCCTCGACGTGGCGCTGCAGTACGTCGGCGCCATTCCCTATGACGAGTCGGTGCGCAAGGCCGTGCAGAAGCAGCGTTCGGTCTATGAAGCCTTCCCGCGCAGCAAGGCCTCGCTGGCCTTCCGCGCCATCGCCCAGAAAGTCGACAGCTGGCCGCTGCCGGCCAATCCGCGCGGTCACCTGGAGTTCTTCGTCGAGCGCCTGGTGCAGCACCCGAGTGCGGGTTCGACCGTATGATGAGCGGCTCCGGAGCGCTTATGTACAGCAAGACGCAGGCGCGTAACTCCCAGGAACAGCTGATCCAGCGCTACGCCCCGCTGGTCAAGCGCATCGCCTACCACCTGCTGGGCCGCCTGCCGGCCAGCGTGCAGGTGGAGGACCTGATGCAGGCCGGGATGATCGGCCTGCTCGAGGCGGCGAAGAAGTACGACCAGGGCAAGGGCGCGAGTTTCGAGACCTACGCCGGCATCCGCATCCGCGGCGCCATGCTCGACGAGGTGCGCAAGGGCGACTGGGCGCCGCGTTCGGTGCACCGCAACACGCGCATGGTGAGCGACGCCATCCGCACCATCGAGGCGAGAACCGGACGCGACGCTAAAGATCAGGAAGTCGCTGCCGAACTCAATATGAGCCTCGACGATTACTACGCGATCTTAAGCGACACCCAGGGCAGTCGCCTGTACAGCTTCGACGACCTGTTGCAGGAAGGCGCCCAGGGCCCGGCGGAAGACACCACGCACCTGGACAACGAGCCGTCCCACGGCCTGGAAGACGAGCGTTTCCAGCAGGCGCTGGCCGACGCCATCACCAAGTTGCCGGAACGCGAGCGCCTGGTGCTGGCGCTGTACTACGACGAGGAACTGAACCTCAAGGAGATCGGCGAAGTGCTCGGGGTGAGCGAGTCGCGGGTCAGCCAGCTGCACAGCCAGTGCGCCGCGCGCCTGCGCGCACGCCTGGCGGAATGGCGCGCGCACTGACGGGCGCACAGGAAGTAACGGATTTTTCCGGCGGGGCGTATAGAATCCCGTCGGTTCGACACGACGCTGGCCCTTCGCCATGAGGGCGGCGCGACGGTCGGGGTGGTGCGCCGGGCGGTTCCCGACGCCGGCCCCGCCGCCTACAAGCACCACGGCAGGCGCCGCCAGGGCGCCGGCCAAAGGGTATTCAAGGCACGCCCGCGCGGCGCGCCGGGACTGGACGGAGGCAGGTTTGGACAAGAACATGAAAATTCTCATCGTGGACGACTTCTCCACGATGAGGCGCATCATCAAGAACCTCCTGCGCGACCTGGGGTTCACCAACACCGCGGAGGCCGACGACGGCACCACCGCGCTGCCGATGCTGCACAGCGGCAATTTCGACTTCCTCGTCACCGACTGGAACATGCCCGGCATGACCGGCATCGACCTGCTGCGCGCGGTGCGCGCCGACGAGCGCCTGAAGCACCTGCCGGTGCTGATGGTCACCGCCGAGGCCAAGCGCGACCAGATCATCGAAGCGGCCCAGGCCGGGGTCAACGGCTACGTGGTCAAGCCTTTCACCGCCCAGGTGCTGAAAGAGAAGATCGAGAAGATATTCGAGCGGGTCGGCGGCTGAAGCCGGCCAAGAGGGCGTCATGGAACCCGTCAACGAATCCAGGGGGGACTTCGAGTCGACCCTGAAGAAACACGCGCGCGAATTGGTCGAAAGCCTGGATCGTGGCGAGGTGCAACAGGCCGTTCAGCTCATCCAGGAGCTCAACCAGGCCCGTGACCGCGGCCTCTACCAGGAGGTCGGCAAGCTCACCCGCGAGCTGCACAACGCCATCGTCAACTTCCAGATCGACCCGCGCTCGCGGCACGCCGAGGAAGTCTCGCAGATCGCCGACGCCACCGACCGCCTGTCGTATGTGGTGCAGATGACCGAGAACGCGGCCAACCGCACCATGGACCTGGTCGAGGAGTGCTCGCCGCTGCTCGGTCACATCGAGGACGAGGCCAAGGCGCTGCAGGAACAGTGGTCGCGCTTCATGCGCCGCGAGCTGGGCCCCGAGGCCTTCCGCGAGCTGGCCAAGCGCGTCGAGTCGTTCCTCTACAGCAGCGCCCAGGACAGCCGCAAGCTGTCCGCGCACATGAACGACATCCTGCTCGCCCAGGACTTCCAGGACCTCACCGGGCAGGTGATCAAGCGGGTCACCCGTCTGGTCACCGACGTCGAGAGCAACCTGGTCAAACTGGTCTGGATGGCCGGGCAGGTCGATCGCTACGCGGGTATCGAGCACGATCACGAAGGCCTGCGCGACGCCGTCGAAAAAGAAAGATCGGAGAAGGGTGAAGGTCCGCAGATCGCTGCCGATAAGAGAGTAGACGTCGTATCCGGTCAGGATGACGTCGATGATCTGTTGTCCAGCCTGGGTTTTTGAGGTGTGTGATCACACCGTGGGGAGCACCGAATGAGCTTCGACGCCGATGATGAGATCCTCCAGGACTTTCTGGTGGAGGCCGGCGAGATCCTCGAGCAACTGTCCGAGCAACTGGTCGAGCTGGAAAGCCGCCCGGATGACATGGACCTGCTCAATGCCATCTTCCGTGGCTTCCACACCGTCAAGGGCGGAGCCGGTTTCCTCCAGCTGAACGCGCTGGTGGAGTGCTGCCATATCGCGGAAAACGTCTTCGACATCCTGCGCAAGGGCGAGCGTCGCGTAACCTCCGAGCTGATGGACGTCGTCCTGCAGGCGCTGGACGCGGTCAACCTGATGTTCACCCAGGTTCGCGAGCAGGAGGAGCCGACCCCGGCGTCCGCCGAGTTGCTCGCCGCCCTGTCGCGCCTGGCCGAGCCGGGCGCGGACGATAAGGTGGTCGCGGACGTCGCGCCGGAGCCCGTCGCCGAGCCCGCGGCCGAAGCGCCGGCGGCCTACGGCGCGATCACCGACGACGAGTTCGAACAGCTGCTCGATGCCCTGCAGCCGGCCGCCGATGCGCCGCCGAGCGCGGCGCCGGTCGCCGAGGTCGCGCCTGCCGGCGACGAGATCAGCGACGACGAGTTCGAAGCGCTGCTCGACCAGTTGCACGGCAAGGGCAAGTTCGCCGGCGCCAGCGAGATGCCGGCGCCGACCCCGGAACCCGTGGCCGCGGTGGAAACGCCGGTCGCCGCCCAGGGTGGCGACGACATCAGCGACGACGAGTTCGAAGCGCTGCTCGACCAACTGCATGGCAAGGGCAAGTTCGGCGGGGCGGTGGAAGAGCCGGCCGCGCCGGTCGCCGCCGAAACGCCGGTCAAGGCCGAAGCCGAGGTGCCCGCCGCCGGCGGTGACAACATCACCGACGATGAATTCGAAGCGCTGCTCGACCAGTTGCACGGCAAGGGCAAGTTCAGTGCCGCCGACGCGCCCGCCGCGCCGGTAGCCGCAGCGACTCCCGCGCCGGCCAAGGCCGCCGAGCCCGCCGCCGTGGCCAAGCCCAAGGCTCCGGCCAAGCCCGCCGAGGCCCCGCGCCCGGTCGCCGCGCCGGCCGCCGCCCACGAGAAGAGCGCCAGCGAAGCGGAAACCACGGTGCGCGTGGACACCGCGCGGCTGGACGAGATCATGAACATGGTCGGCGAACTGGTGCTGGTGCGTAACCGCCTGGTGCGCCTGGGCAGCAACAGCGGTGACGAAGCCATGTCCAAGGCCGTGGCCAACCTCGACGTGGTCACCGCCGACCTGCAGATGTCGGTGATGAAGACCCGCATGCAGCCGATCAAGAAGGTCTTCGGACGCTTCCCGCGGCTGGTGCGTGACCTGGCGCGCAACCTGAAGAAGGAAATCAACCTCGAGCTGGTGGGCGAGGAAACCGACCTCGACAAGAACCTCGTCGAGGCCCTGGCCGACCCGCTGGTGCACCTGGTGCGCAACGCAGTGGACCATGGCATCGAATCGCCCGAGGAGCGCGAGGGCGCCGGCAAGGCGCGCGGCGGGCGGGTGGTGCTGTCCGCCGAGCAGGAAGGCGACCACATCCTGCTGTCGATCTCCGACGACGGCAAGGGCATGGACCCGGACATCCTCCGCGCCAAGGCGGTGGAGAAGGGCTTGCTGGACAAGGACGCGGCCGAGCGCCTGAGCGAGTCGGACTGCTTCAACCTGATCTTCGCCCCGGGCTTCTCGACCAAGACCGAGATTTCCGACGTCTCCGGCCGCGGTGTCGGCATGGACGTGGTGAAGACCAAGATTTCCCAGCTCAACGGCATCATCAACATCTACTCGACCAAGGGCCAGGGCTCGAAGATCGTCATCAAGGTGCCGCTGACCCTGGCGATCATGCCGACCCTGATGGTGATGCTCGGCGACCAGGCCTTCGCCTTCCCGCTGGTCAACGTCAACGAGATCTTCCACCTCGACCTGTCGCGCACCAACGTCGTCGACGGCCAGGAAGTGGTGATCGTCCGCGACAAGGCCCTGCCGCTGTTCTACCTCAAGCGCTGGCTGGTACCGGGTGCCGAGTGCGACGAATCCAGCGAGGGCCACGTGGTGATCATCTCGGTGGGCACCCAGCGCATCGGCTTCGTGGTCGACCAGCTGGTGGGCCAGGAAGAGGTGGTGATCAAGCCGCTGGGCAAGATGCTCCAGGGCACCCCCGGCATGGCCGGGGCGACCATCACCGGCGACGGGCGCATCGCCCTGATCCTCGATGTGCCGAGCATGCTCAAGCGTTACGCGCGGCGAATCTGACCCGGCGCGCGGGGACGCCCGCGCGCCCGCAAGGCTTTAATCAGGAGTGTTTATGGCTGTCAAAGTCCTGGTAGTGGACGACTCGGGATTCTTCCGTCGCCGCGTCTCGGAGATCCTTTCCGGCGATCCGCAGATCCAGGTGGTCGGCACCGCCACCAACGGCCGGGAGGCGATCGACCAGGCGCTGGCGCTCAAGCCCGACGTGATCACCATGGACTACGAGATGCCGTTGATGGACGGCATCACCGCGGTGCGCAACATCATGCAGCGCTGCCCGACGCCGGTCCTGATGTTCTCCTCGCTGACCCACGAAGGCGCCCGCGTCACCCTCGACGCCCTGGACGCCGGCGCGGTGGACTACCTGCCGAAGAACTTCGAGGACATCTCGCGTACCCCGGAAAAGGTCCGCCAGCTGCTCTGCGAGAAGGTCCACAGCATCGCCCGCAGCAACCGTCGCTACGCCGGCTTCTCCAGCCCGGCGCCCAGCGCCGGTACCAGCGCTCCGGCGCCGGCCAGCGCCGCGCCGCGCGCCACCGCGCAACCGGCCCACGCTCCGGCCCCGGCGACTTCCGCCGCGCCAAAGCGTAAGCCCTACCGGCTGGTCGCCATCGGGACTTCCACCGGTGGGCCGGTAGCCTTGCAGCGGGTGCTGACCCAGCTGCCGGCCAACTTCCCCGCGCCGCTGGTGCTCATCCAGCACATGCCGGCGGCGTTCACCAAGGCCTTCGCCGAGCGCCTGGACAAGCTCTGCAAGATCAGCGTCAAGGAAGCCGAGGACGGCGACCATCTGCGCCCCGGCCTGGCCCTGCTGGCGCCCGGCGGCAAGCAGATGATGGTCGACGCGCGCGGCGTGGTGCGCATCCTGCCCGGCGACGAACGCCTCAACTACAAGCCCTGCGTCGACGTGACTTTCGGCTCCGCTTCCAAGGCCTATGGCGACAAGGTGCTCGCCGTGGTCCTCACCGGCATGGGCGCCGACGGCCGCGAAGGCGCGCGGATGCTCAAGCAGAGCGGCAGCCAGGTGTGGTCGCAGGATGAGGCCAGCTGCGTCATCTACGGCATGCCCATGGCCATCGCCAAGGCCGGCCTGGCCGACGCGGTGTACAGCCTCGACGACATCGGCCGGCACCTGACCGAGGCCTGCGGCTGATGGATGTGCTCAGCCTGGTCGGCCTGATCCTCGCGCTGGTTGCCATCATCGGCGGCAACTTTCTCGAGGGCGGGCACATCGGTGCCCTGGCCAACGGTCCGGCGGCGCTCATCGTGGTCGGCGGCACCCTGGCCGCGGCCCTGGTGCAGACCCCGGTGCTGGTGCTCAAGCGCGCCCTGACCCTGCTGCGCTGGATCGTCCTGCCGCCCAAGGTCGACCTTCCCGGCGGCATCAACCGGGTGGTCGGCTGGAGCATGACCGCGCGCAAGGAAGGCCTGCTGGGCCTGGAGACGGTCGCCGACACCGAGCGCGATCCCTACGCGCGCAAGGGCTTGCAGCTGCTGGTGGACGGCGTCGAGCCGGAAGCCATCCGCAACATCCTCGAAGTCGACCTGTTCAACCAGGAAGCCCGCGACCTGCAGGCGGCCAAGGTGTTCGAAGGCATGGGCGGCTACGCGCCGACCATCGGCATCATCGGCGCGGTCATGGGCCTGATCCACGTGATGGGCAACCTGGCCGACCCCGGCCAACTGGGCAGCGGCATCGCCGTGGCCTTCGTCGCCACCATCTACGGCGTCAGTTTCGCCAACCTGCTGTTGCTGCCCATCGGCAACAAGCTCAAGAGCCTGGTACTGCGCCAGTCCAGCTATCGGGAGATGCTCATGGAAGGACTGCTGTCCATCGCCGAGGGCGAGAACCCGCGCTCCATCGAACTGAAGCTGCAAGGCTTCGTCGGCTGAGGAACGCCGAGCCATGGCCCGCCGCCCTCCGCGCGAGGAACACGAGAATCACGAACGTTGGCTGGTGTCCTACGCGGACTTCATCACCCTGCTGTTCGCCTTCTTCGTGGTGATGTACTCGATCTCCTCGATCAACGAGGGCAAGTACAAGATCCTCTCCGAGACCCTGACCGGCGTGTTCAACCAGCCGGACCGCTCGATCAAGCCGATCCCGGTGGGTGACGACCGCCCGCGCACCACCCAGCAGCCCAACGACAGCATGCAGCAGGGCGGCGAAACCCAGGCCGACGGCGACCCGCTGACGCAGATCGCCGACGCCGTGCGCGCGCAATTCGGCGAGCTGATCAAGAGCGACCAACTGAGTGTGCGCGGCAACGAGCTGTGGATCGAGATCACCCTCAACTCCAGCCTGCTGTTCCCCAGCGGCGACGCGATGCCGGCGGACGCCGCCTTCGACATCATCGACAAGGTCGCCGGGATTCTGGCGCCGTTCCAGAACCCGATCCACGTCGAGGGCTTCACCGACAACGTGCCGATCCACAACGGCCAGTACCCGACCAACTGGGAGTTGTCCACCGCGCGGGCGGCGAGCATAGTCCGTCTGCTGGCGCAGGATGGGGTCAACCCCGGGCGCCTGGCAGCGGTGGGCTATGGCGAGTTCCAGCCGGTCGCCGACAACGCCAGCGCCGAGGGCCGCGCGCGCAACCGCCGGGTGGTGCTGGTGATCTCCCGCAACCTCGAGGTGCGCCGCAGCGTCAGTGGCGTGGGTAGCGGCAAGGCGCAGCCGGATAACGCCCTGCGCCAGGCTGGCACGCAACCTGCACCGTCGGTCTCCAGCGAGGCGCCAGCGGCGGCGGGCGTCAATCCCCCGTCGCCGACGGCGACTCAGGGGGACTGAAGGCATTGAAGAACATGAACCAAGCACACGGACCGGGGAGAGCAGCATGAAAGTCTGGGCGGTTGCCAACCAGAAAGGTGGCGTCGGCAAGACCACTTCGTCCATTGCCCTGGCCGGCCTGCTGGCCGACGCCGGCAAGCGCGTGGTGGTGGTCGACCTCGACCCCCACGGCTCGATGACCAGCTACTTCGGCCACGACCCGGATACCCTGGAGCACAGCGTCTTCGACCTGTTCCAGCACCAGGGCGCGGTGCCCGAAGGGTTGCCGCGGCAGCTGCTGCTGCCCACCAGCCACGAACGCATCGCGCTGCTGCCGTCGAGCACCGCGCTGGCCACCCTGGAGCGCCAGTCGCCCGGGCAGAACGGCCTCGGCCTGGTGATCTCCAAGTCCCTGGCGCAGCTGTGGCAGGACTTCGACCACGCCATCATCGACAGCCCGCCGCTGCTCGGGGTGCTGATGGTCAACGCGATGGCCGCCAGCCAGCACCTGGTGATCCCGGTGCAGACCGAATTCCTCGCCCTGAAGGGCCTGGAACGCATGGTCAACACCCTGGCCATGGTCAACCGCTCGCGCCGCCAGGCGCTGCCCTTCACCATAGTGCCGACCCTGTTCGACCGCCGTACCCAGGCGTCCATCGGCGCCCTGCGCATGCTCCGTGACACCTACCCGGACACCCTCTGGCCGGCCTTCATTCCCATCGACACCCGCCTGCGCGACGCCAGCCGCCACGGCGTGGTGCCGTCGCGCCACGACGCCAACAGCCGTGGGGTGATCGCCTACCGCGCGCTGCTCAAGCACCTGCTCGGCCAGGTGCCGGCGAGCCAGGTGGCCTGACGATGATTTTCCGACGGGAGCCTTCAAGTCCGTCCCCGGTCCGGCCGATAGGCTGGATGAACCCATTGCGCGGATTTTCTGCATGAGCCGTTCCGCTACCGCCACACGCCCCCAGCTCGCGCTGCAGTCCTACCTGGACGCGCTGCTGCAGGAGGCCACATTCGAGGACTTCGAGGTCGAGGCGCCGGCCCCGGTGGCCGCCGCCCCGGTGCTGATCGCCGTGCCGACACCGGCCCCGGTCGCGCTCGAAGCGCCGGCCGCGGTCGCCGCGCCGCTGGCCGAGGAAAGCCTCACCAGCAGCGTCAGCCTCGACGAGTTCGAGGCCGCGGTGCTCGAGGAGCAGGTGCGCGACGCGCGCCTGGCCCCGCGCGAGGAAGCGCCGCGCGCCGCCGTACCGGCGCCGGTCGAACCCGAAGTGCCGAGCGAGGTGCTGGCGCTGCTCGAAACGCCATCGGCGCCGGTCGTCGATGACGCGGTGATCGACCTGCACCGCCCCGGTAGCGCCCACTTGCCGCCGGCGCCGCTGGCGCTGCTCGACGACGGTCGCCCGCTGTGGGCCGCGGAGCCGTTCGAGTGCCTGCTGTTCGACGTCGCCGGGCTGACCCTGGCGGTGCCGCTGGTGTGCCTGGGCTCGATCTACCCGCTCAGCGGCAAGGAACTGACCCCGCTGTTCGGCCAGCCGGACTGGTTCCTGGGCATACTGCCGAGCCAGTCGGGCAACCTGAAGGTACTCGACACGGCGCGCTGGGTGATGCCCGAGCGCTATCGCGACGACTATCGCGAGGGCCTGCAATACGTGATTTCCGTGCAGGGCTACGAATGGGGCCTGGCGGTACACCAGGTGAGCCGCTCGGTGCGCCTGAACCCGTCCGAGGTGAAGTGGCGCAGCCAGCGCCAGCAGCGCCCCTGGCTGGCCGGCACGGTGATCGAACAGATGTGCGCGCTGCTCGACGTCTCGGCCCTCGCCGGGCTGATCGACAGCGGCGCCATGCGTGGCCGCGCCTGAGCGGCATGCCAACGAATTTGAACGACAACCGCCGCCCCGCACGCCGGGCGCGGCCGAAAACGAGAGGCTAGGGCAACTATGAACAAGACGTCTGCGCAAGGTGCCGAGGATCCGATCCTGCAGTGGGTCACCTTCCGCCTGGACAACGAGACCTACGGCATCAACGTGATGCAGGTCCAGGAAGTGCTGCGCTACACCGAGATCGCCCCGGTGCCGGGCGCGCCCAGCTATGTGCTGGGGATCATCAACCTGCGCGGCAACGTGGTCACCGTGATCGACACCCGCCAGCGCTTCGGCCTGGCCCCGGCGCCGGTTTCGGACAACACCCGGATCGTCATCATCGAGGCGGACAAGCAGGTGGTGGGCATCCTGGTCGACAGCGTCGCCGAGGTGGTCTATCTGCGCCAGTCGGAGATCGAGACCGCGCCCAACGTCGGCAACGACGAGTCGGCCAAGTTCATCCAGGGCGTCTGCAACAAGAACGGCGAGCTGCTGATCCTGGTCGAGCTGGACAAGATGATGACCGAGGAAGAGTGGTCGGAGCTGGAGAGCATCTGAGGTGCTCGAGCTTGTCTTCCTGCTCGCCGCGGTCTGCCTCGGGCTGATCGGCTTCAGCGTCTGGCTGCTGCTCGGGCAGCGCCGCCAGGCCGCGGAGCTGGCCGAGCAGGCCAAGCGCCACGCCGCCATGGAACAGCGCCTGAAGGAGCTGGCCAAGCGCGGCGAGGCCTACCAGCGGGTCAACGTGCGCATGGGCGAGGAACTGGGCGAGCTGCGCAAGCAACTCGCCAGCCTGCCCGAGCGCCTGGCGCGCCTGGAGCAGCGCGACCCGACCAGCCTGTCCTTCACCCAGGCCGCGCGCCTGGCCGGGATGGGCGCGTCCGCCGGCGAGCTGGCCCAGGCCTGCGGACTGTCCCAGGCCGAGGCCGAGCTGATCACCCGCCTGCACCGCGGCGACAAGCCGCTGGACTGAGCCAGGCGGTGTCGGTATACCCTTCGGGGGTTTTCGGATTAATCCGATCTTTTTCCTCGGGACGCGTCGCTACAGTGGTCGCAGTCAATCATCCGAGGAACCCGCCATGTTGCCGCTTTCGCGCCGCACCCTGGTGTTCTGCCCGCACCCCGGATGCCTGCAGCAGTACGGCATCCTGTTGAACCGCCTGGAAATCTTCCACCTGAGCCTGTGCGCGAGCCTGGCCGAGGTGAGCCTGGCGCTGGAAAGCGGGCAGCACTACAACCTGTTCATCTACGACAAGTTCAGCCTCAGCGAGGACGACCTCGCGACCCTGGCCCACCTGGCGCGCAGTCCGGCGATCGAGCAGTTCCTGCTGGTCGGCAGCTTCACCGAGGTGCAGCGCCGGGAAATGATGGAGTGGGCCTGGCAGCAGCACGTGCCGCTGCTGCAGATGCTCGAGCGGCCGTTCAGCCTCGGGCAGATGCGCTCGGTCATCGCCAGCCTGGTGGATTACGCCGACGCCGAGCAGGGCTGCTTTCCCTTCGCATTTCCCCTGCTGACCGACGAAGTGTCCGCGCCGCCCGCCTTCAGGTCTGCCGCGGGACGCTCGGAGGCGGCTCGCCAGGCGCGCCCAGCAACGGCCGCAGCTCCGGCTGCTGACGAGGAGCGGGGCGTTTGCCCTTGAGGTACCAGGCGAAGGCGATGATCTCGGCCATGGTGCGGTACAGCGCCTCGGGAATCGCCTCGCCCAGTTCCAGGCGCGCCAGCAGGCGCACCAGTTCGCCGTTCTCGTAGATCGGCACCTCGTGCTGGCGGGCGATGGCCAGGATCGCCTCGGCCAGTTCGGCGTCGCCCTTGGCGCTCAGGGTCGGCGCACTCTGCCCGTCGTAGTTCAGGGCGATGGCCTGGCGCGGCGCGGCGTGCGGTTTCTTCATGCCTTCTCGTCCACCCAGCGTTGTTCCAGCGCGGTGCGCGCGCCTTGCGGCGGGCGGCCCAGGTGGCTGCTCAGTTCCTGTACGGTCAGGCCGGCATTCTGCAGGCGCTGACGCAGGGTGCCGAGTTCGCGCTCGATCAGTTGCGCAGTGGCTTCCTGCTCGGCCCACAGCTGGCTGCTCAGGCCCACCGGGGCCAGGGTCGCCTGGACCTGCAGCGGGCCCAGCGGGTCGAGGTCGAAGGCCAGGTCGATGCGCCACAGGCTTTCCCGGGCCTGTTCGTTGTCGCGGGATTCGCGGCGATCCTCCTGCTGGATGCGCACCTGCACCGGCACCAGCGAGTCCTGGGCGCGCATCGGCACTTCCATCTGCCAGGTATTGATCTGGCCGCCGCCGGGTAGCGGCTCGCTCTGTACCAGGCTGCTCAGCTGGTGGGTCTGCAGGCGCGCGACCGTGGCCGCCGCCAGCTTCAGCAACGACTCCAGGTCACCTTCCTCTTCCAGCTTCTGCACCGTGCGCGACGGTAGCGGGAAATCCGCCTGTTGTACGCGCGGGCTGCCGTTCTGGTTCAGCGCGCCGAGGGCGTTGCGGACGAACGCCGGCAGGCTGCCGGCGAGGCTCGCCGCCACCGTGTTGGCCAGGGTGGCCAGCGGCAGCGGCGTGGCATTGCCGCTGGCCGGCTCGGGCGGCAGCAACTGGCCGAGCAGGCGCAGCAGGTTGGCCTTGTAGTCGCCGGGCAGCGGCGCCTGGCCTTGCAGCAGGCGTGCTTCGAGGAAGCCGCCGCTCTGTTGCAGCGCCTGGGCCAGGCCCTTGGGATCGCTGAGCTGGCGGGCGTCGGGCAGGCCGGCGAGCAGGCGGTCGATGGCGCCGCGCAGGGACGCCGGCAGGTCGGCGGAGGATTTCAGCGCCTGGAGATTGTCGAGCAGGCCGTCGGCCGAGGCCTGGCGGGCCTGCTGGGTGCCCAGCTGGTTGTTCAGTTCGAGGCGGTCCAGGCGCCCGGCCAGGGGCAGGAAGAGCAGCGCGCGGCTGTCCTGCACCTGGGCGCTGAGCAGGCTGCCGGTCTTCAGCGGGCGCGCCGAGTCGAGCTCCAGCAGGCGCCCGGCCATGGGCCCGCCGAGCAGGCTGAGCAGCACCCGGTAGCTGGCCGGCTGTTGCGTCGAGCCGCCCTGGGCGGTGCTGGACAGCACCTTGCCTTGCAGCAGGCTGCCCACCGGCAGTTGATCCAGGTCGAGACTGTCCAGCGGCGGCAGGTCGGCCAGGGACTGCTGGGCGCTGGCGAGCAGGGTGGCGGCCAGGCTGGTGCCGCTCAGCGCGGAGATGTTCAGGGTGCTGCCCTGGGGCAGCGCCTGCGGGCTGTCGGCGGTGACCAGCGCCTGCTGGCCGCCGGCCAGGGTCAGGCGCAGCAGCAACTGGAAGCTGTAGGGCGCCTGTTTGACGCCGAGCACCTCGGCCTGGGCGCTCTGCCCGGCGGGGAGCAGGTCGGCGATGCTCTGGGCGAGCTTGAGCGACAGCTCCGCGGCGTTCTGCACGCTGCGGCTGGGTAACAGGGCGGGGAGCGGGCGGGAGGCGCCAATCTCGCTCGGCATGCGGGTCCTTCATGGCTTGCGGCGCATCGTCGCGGCTGCGGCGGGTGCCTGAAAAGCCTTAACAAGCTGTCGAAATTGCCGGCGCCGGGGCCGGAATCGGGCGTGTATAATGCGCCGCCCGTGGCCACTATAGCGGCCTGTGCAGCACCGACTTTAGCCTGAATTCGATTTTCCCGATGGGTGCCGATGCCTTGACCAGCCCGCTTCTCGAAACCCTGGCGCTCGCCTGCGAGCGGGACTGGCGCATGCTCTTCGAGCGCCTGGACCTGCGCCTGGCCGCCGGCGAGATGCTGCAGGTGGTCGGCCCCAACGGCAGCGGCAAGACCAGCCTGCTGCGCCTGCTCTGCGGGCTGATGCAGCCCACCGCCGGGGAGGTGCGCCTCAACGGCCGGGCGCTGGAGGACCAGCGCGGCGAACTGGCGCGCAACCTGCTGTGGATCGGCCACGCCGCCGGCATCAAGGGGCTGCTCACCGCCGAGGAGAACCTCGCCTGGCTCTGCGCCCTGCACCAGCCGGCGGACCACGCGGCGATCTGGCGGGCCCTGGAAGCGGTCGGCCTGCGCGGTTTCGAAGATGTCCCCTGCCACACCCTGTCCGCCGGCCAGCAGCGCCGCGTGGCCCTGGCGCGGTTGTACCTGGACGCGCCGCCGCTGTGGATTCTCGACGAACCCTTCACCGCCCTGGATAAACAGGGCGTCGCCCAGCTCGAGGAGCACCTCGCGCGGCACTGCGAGAACGGCGGCCTGGTGGTGCTCACCACCCACCACACGCTGACCCGCATGCCCGGCGGCTATCGCGCCCTGGACCTCGGCCAGCACGCCCGCGAACTGGCGGGGGAGGGCGCATGAGCAACGTCTTCGGCCTGCTCCTGGCGCGCGAGGCGCGCCTGCAGTTCCGCCGCCCGGCGGAGCTGGCCAACCCGCTGGTGTTCTTCGCCATCGTCATCGCCCTGTTCCCGCTCGCCGTCGGCCCGGAAGCGCAGATGCTGCGCGACCTCTCGCCGGGCCTGGTGTGGGTGGCGGCGCTGCTGGCGGTGCTGCTGTCGCTGGACGGCCTGTTCCGCAGCGATTTCGAGGACGGCTCGCTGGAGCAGTGGGTCCTTTCGCCGCACCCGTTGCCCCTTCTGGTCCTGGCCAAGGTGCTGGCACACTGGCTCGTTTCCGGGCTCGCGCTGGTCCTGCTGTCGCCGCTGCTGGCCCTGATGCTGGGTTTGCCGGTACGCTGCCTGCCGGTGCTGTTGCTGTCGCTGCTGCTCGGAACCCCGGTGCTCAGCCTGCTCGGCGCGGTCGGCGCGGCGCTGACCGTGGGGCTCAAGCGTGGCGGGCTGCTGTTGGCGCTGCTGATCCTGCCGCTCTACATCCCCGTACTGATTCTCGGCAGTGGCGCCCTCCAGGCGTCGCTGCAGGGGCTGCCGACCGCCGGGCACCTGCTCTGGTTGGCCAGCCTGACGGCGTTAGCATTGACCCTGACGCCCTTCGCCATCGCTGCTGGCCTGAAAATCAGCGTGGGCGAGTGACGCCTGCCGGCGCCGCGCGAGCGGGGCCGGCAACTAGAAAAAGTGCCCTGAACACAGAGCCTGATGATGAACTGGACTTGGTTTCACAAGCTTGGGTCGCCCAAGTGGTTCTACGAGATCAGCGGACGCTGGCTTCCCTGGTTCGCCGTCGCCGCGGCGTTGCTGATGACCGTCGGCATCGTCTGGGGCCTGGCCTTCGCGCCGCCGGACTACCAGCAGGGCAACAGCTTCCGGATCATCTACATCCACGTGCCGGCGGCCTTCCTCGCCCAGTCGTGCTACGTGATGCTGGCGGTGGCCGGCGCCGTCGGGCTGATCTGGAAGATGAAGATCGCCGACGTCGCCGTGCAGTGCGCCGCGCCCATCGGCGCCTGGATGACCTTCGTCGCCCTGGTCACCGGGGCCATCTGGGGCAAGCCGACCTGGGGCGCCTGGTGGGTCTGGGACGCGCGCCTGACCTCGATGTTGATCCTGCTGTTCCTCTACTTCGGGGTGATCGCGCTCGGCCAGGCCATCGGCAACCGCGACAGCGCGGCCAAGGCCAGCGCCGTGCTGGCCATCGTCGGGGTGGTCAACATCCCGATCATCAAGTACTCGGTGGAGTGGTGGAACACCCTGCACCAGCCGGCCACCTTCACCCTCACCGAGAAGCCGCCGATGCCGCCGGAGATGTGGATTCCGCTGCTGCTGATGGTGGCGGGCTTCTACTGCTTCTTCGCCGCCGTGCTGCTGATGCGCATGCGCCTGGAAGTACTCAAGCGCGAAGCCCGCGCGTCCTGGGTCAAGGCTGAGGTGGAGCGCGCGCTATGAGTTTCCAGTCCTTCGGTGATTTCCTCGCCATGGGCCAGCACGGCCCCTACGTGTGGTCGGCCTACGCCATCTGCCTGGTGGTGCTGGCGATCAACGTGGCCGCGCCGATCCTGGCGCGCAAGCGCTACCTGCAAGAAGAGGCGCGCCGTCTGCGCCGGGAGGCCAGCAAGTGAATCCGGTCCGCAAGAAACGCCTGTACATCGTCCTGGCCATCGTCGCCGGCGTCGGTGTCGCCGTGGCCCTGGCGCTGTCCGCGCTGCAGCAGAACATCAACCTGTTCTACACACCGACGCAGATCGCCAACGGCGAAGCGCCGCACGACACCCGCATCCGCGCCGGCGGCATGGTCGAGAAGGGCTCGCTGAAGCGCTCGGCCGACTCCCTCGACGTGCAGTTCGTGGTCACCGACTTCGCCAAGGAAGTCACGGTGAAATACCGCGGCATCCTCCCGGACCTGTTCCGCGAAGGGCAGGGCATCGTGGCGCTCGGCAAGCTCGACGGGAACGGCGTGCTGACCGCCGACGAGGTACTGGCCAAGCACGACGAGAAATACATGCCGCCGGAAGTGACCAAGGCGCTCAAGGAGAGCGGCAAGCTCGGCGACTACCAGCAGGCCGGCAAGCCCGGCGCCGTGGCTCAGGGGAGCAACTGAAGATGATTCCGGAGCTCGGCCACCTGTCCTTGATCCTGGCGCTGTGCATGGCGCTGGTGATGTCCTTCTTCCCGCTGGTCGGCGCCTGGCGCGGCGACCGCCAGTGGATGAGCCTGGCGCGCCCGGCGGCCTGGGGCCAGTTCGCCTTCCTGGCGTTCGCCTTCGCCTGCCTGGCCTGGTCGTTCCTGCATGACGACTTCTCGGTCGCCTATGTCGCCAGCAACTCCAACAGCGCGCTGCCCTGGTACTACAAGTTCAGCGCCGTGTGGGGCGCCCACGAGGGCTCGCTGCTGCTCTGGGCGCTGATCCTCGGCGGCTGGACCTTCGCCGTGTCGATCTTCTCCCGCGGGCTGCCCGAGCCGATGCTGGCGCGGGTGCTGGCGGTGATGGGGATGATCAGCACCGGCTTCCTGCTGTTCCTGATCATCACCTCCAACCCGTTCAGCCGCTTGCTGCCGCAGGCGCCCTCCGACGGCAACGACCTCAACCCGCTGCTGCAGGACCCGGGCCTGATCATCCACCCGCCGATGCTCTACATGGGCTACGTCGGCTTCTCGGTGGCCTTCGCCTTCGCCATCGCCGCGCTGCTCGGCGGCCGCCTCGACGCGGCCTGGGCGCGCTGGTCGCGGCCCTGGACCCTGGTGGCCTGGACCTTCCTCGGCATCGGCATCGTGCTCGGCTCCTGGTGGGCCTACTACGAGCTGGGCTGGGGTGGCTGGTGGTTCTGGGACCCGGTGGAAAACGCCTCCTTCATGCCCTGGCTGGTGGGCACCGCGCTGATCCACTCGCTGGCGGTGACCGAGAAGCGCGGGGTGTTCAAGAGCTGGACGGTGCTGCTGGCCATCGCCGCCTTCTCGCTCAGCCTGCTGGGCACCTTCCTGGTCCGCTCCGGGGTGCTGACCTCGGTGCACGCCTTCGCCTCCGACCCGGAGCGCGGGGTGTTCATCCTGGCCTTCCTGCTGGTGGTGGTCGGCGGCTCGCTGACCCTGTTCGCCCTGCGCGCGCCGGTGGTCAAGAGCCAGGTCGGCTTCGCCCTGTGGTCGCGCGAGACCCTGCTGCTGCTGAACAACGTGGTGCTGGTGGTGACCGCCGCGATGATCCTGCTCGGCACCCTCTACCCGCTGGTGCTCGACGCCATCAGCGGGGCCAAGCTGTCGGTCGGCCCGCCGTACTTCAATGCCCTGTTCGTGCCGCTGATGGCGGCGCTGATGCTGGCCCTGACGGTGGGCGTGCTGGTGCGCTGGAAAGACACCCCGACCCAGTGGCTGCTGCGCATGCTGGTCCCGGTGGCGATCGGCACGGTGGTACTCGGCGGCGTCGCCACCTTCCTCTATGGCGACCTGCACTGGCCGGTGCTGGCGGTGTTCCTGATGGCCTTCTGGGTGATCCTCGGCGGCGTCCGCGACTTCCTCGACAAGGTTCGCCACAAGGGCCTGGTGGCCGGCGCGCTGGGCCTCAACCGCAGCTACTGGGGCATGCAGGTGGCGCACCTGGGCATCGCCGTGTGCGCCATCGGCGTGGTCCTGACCAGCCAGTTCAGCGCCCAGCGCGACCTGCGCATGGCCCCCGGCGAGACCGTGGAGCTGGCCGGCTACCAGTTCGCCTTCGAAGGCACCAAGCACTTCGAGGGCCCCAACTTCACGTCCGACAAGGGCACCATCCGCGTGACCCGCGACGGCAATGAAGTGGCCGTGCTGCACCCGGAGAAGCGCCTGTACAGCGTGCAGCGCTCGATGATGACCGAGGCCGGCATCCACGGCAGCCTGACCCGCGACCTCTACGTCGCCCTCGGCGAGCCGCTGGACAACGGCGCCTGGGCCGTGCGCCTGCACATCAAGCCGTTCGTCCGCTTCATCTGGCTGGGCGGCCTGCTCACCGCCCTGGGCGGCGTGCTGGCGGCGCTGGACCGGCGCTACCGGCTGAAAGTCAAAACCCGAGTACGCGAGGCGCTGGGCCTCGCCGCCGGACAGGGAGCCTGAGTGTGAAGCGTGCGATCCTGCTGTTGCCGTTGGCGATCTTCCTGGTCGTCGCGGTATTCCTCTACAACGCGCTGTGGAAGGACCCGTCCGAGCTGCCCTCGGCGCTGATCGACAAGCCGTTCCCGGCCTTCTCGCTGCCCGGCGTGCTGGAGCCGGGCAAGACCTTCACCGTGGCCGACCTCAAGGGTCGCCCGGCGCTGGTCAACGTCTGGGGCACCTGGTGCCCGACCTGCCGCTTCGAACACCCGGTGCTGGCCAAGCTGGCCGAGCAGGGCGTGGTGATCGTCGGCATCAACTACAAGGACGACAACGCCGCGGCGCAGAAGTGGCTGAAGGAACTCCACGACCCCTACGTGCTGAACATCGCCGACCCCCAGGGCACCCTGGGCCTGGACCTGGGCGTGTACGGCGCGCCCGAGACCTACCTGATCGACAAGGACGGCATCATCCGCCACAAGCTGGTCGGCGCCGTCGACGAGCAGGTCTGGCGCGAGCAGCTGGCGCCGATCTACCAGCGCCTGGTCGACGAGGCGGGTGGCAAATGAAGCGCCTGCTCGCCGCCGCCCTGCTGGGCCTGACCCTCGCCGGCGTGGCCCACGCCGCCATCGACACCTACGAATTCCCCAACGAGGGCGAGCGCCAGCGCTTCCGCGAGCTGACCACCGAGCTGCGCTGCCCGAAGTGCCAGAACCAGGATATCGCCGACTCCAACGCGCCCATTGCCGCCGACCTGCGCAAGCAGATCTACGAGCAACTGAAACAGGGCAAGAGCGACGAGCAGATCGTCGACTACATGGTCGACCGCTACGGCGACTTCGTGCGCTACAAACCGCCGGTCAACGCCCGCACCTGGCTGCTCTGGTTCGGCCCCGCGGCCCTGCTGGGCTTCGGCGTGCTGGTGATCGGCGTGCTGGTGGCGCGCCGCCGCCGCGCCGCCGCCGGACCTTCCGCCAGCCTGTCCGCCGAGGAACAGGCCCGTCTGAATCAATTGCTGGATAACCAAGACCAATGATCGACTTCTGGCTCGCCGCCGGCCTGCTGTTGCTGGTGGCCATGGCTTTCCTGCTGATCCCGCTGCTGCGTGGCCGCCGCGCCCAGGCCGAGGAAGACCGCACCGCCCTCAACGTCGCCCTGTACCAGGAGCGCCTCGCCGAACTGGATACCCAGCACGTCGCCGGCACCCTCGACGACGCCCAGCTGCAGGCCGGGCGCACCGAGGCCAGCCGCGAACTGCTGGCTGACACCGAGGGCGACGGCGAACGCCGCTCGCGCCTGGGCCGCGCCGCGCCGTTGCTGGCGGCTGTGCTGCTGCCGCTGCTGGGCCTGGGCCTGTACCTGCATTGGGGCGCCAGCGACAAACTGGCCCTGGCCCGCGAGTTCGCCACGCCGCCGCACTCCATGGAGGAAATGACCGCGCGCCTGGAGAAAGCCGTGCAGGCCCAGCCGGACTCCGCCGAGGGCTGGTACTTCCTCGGCCGCACCTACATGACCCAGGAACGCTTCGAGGACGCCGGCAAGGCCTTCGCCCGCGCCGCCAGCCTCTCCGGGCGCCAGCCCGAGGTGCTCGGCCAGTGGGCCCAGGCGCTGTACTTCGCCAACGGCAAGAAACTCGCCGGCGACGCCCTGAGCCTGGCCGAGGAAGCCCTCAAGCAGGACCCGCAGGAAGTCACCACCCTCGGCCTGATGGGCATCGCCGCCTTCGAGGACCAGCGCTACGCCGACGCCGCCGGCTACTGGCAGCGCCTGGTCGCCGCGCTGCCGGCCGACGACCCCTCGCGCGCCGCCATCCAGAGCGGCATCGAGCGCGCCCGCCAGCACCTCGCCGAGCGTGGCGAGACGCTGCCCGAGGCGCCGGCCGCGCAGGCCGCCGCCGGGCTCAGCCTGACGGTCACGGTCGACCTCAGCGACGCGGTGAAGGGCCAGGTCAAGCCGGACGACAGCGTCTTCGTGTTCGCCCGCGCGGTCAACGGCCCGCCGATGCCACTGGCGGTGAAGCGCCTGAAGGTCGCCGACCTGCCCGGCCAGGTGACCCTCAGCGACGCCGATGCGATGATGCCGCAGCTCAAGCTCTCGGCCTTCCCCAAGGTCGAGCTGGTGGCCCGGGTGTCGCGCGCCGGCAACGCGATCAGCGGCGAATGGATCGGACACAGCCAGCCGTTGTCTACTGCGGACGCCGGCGACCAGGCGGTGACCATCGACAGCCCGGACCAGCATTGACCGACAACCCAACGGAGGCGCGCCCGTGAATGGCCGAATCCTCGCCCTCGCGGCGCTGCTGACCCTGGCCGGCTGCGCCGGCCAGCAGCCCCAGACGCAAGCCCCGGCGCCCACCCCGCAGCCGGGCGCCAGCGGCCAGGCGCCGGCGGTCACGCCGTCGAACAAGCCGGCGCCGCGCAAGGCCATCACGCCCAATCAGCAGAACACCTCGGCCAAGCCGCGCAGCCGCCCGCAGTTCGCCCCGCCGCCGGGCGGCAAGGGGCGCTGGGACGCGGGCCTGGGGGTCTACGTGATTCAGGGCGAGAAGGACCTGTACTACCGCCAGCGCACCTACTACCACTGGGACAGCGGCTGGTTCTGGGGCGTCGGCCCGCAGGGCCCGTGGACCGCGACCGATTCCAGCGGCGTGCCGCCGGGGTTGAACCGGCGCTACGCCACGCCCTGAGTCCGTTCCCCGACGACCCTGCGCGCGAATCGCCTATTCCAGGGTTCCGAACGGCGCCGCATCCAGAATCTCGACCCGATTGCGGCCGCTGGCCTTGGCCCGGTACAGCGCCTGGTCGGCGGTGCTGTAGAGGCGCTCGTAGGTGCTGCTCACGCCCTCGGCCAGGCTGGCCACGCCGAAGCTGGCGGTCAGGTAGAGCAGGCCGTCCTTCATCGGCAGCGGCGTGTCTTCCAGCAGCTTGCGCAGCTTCTCGGCGATGATCTCGGCCTGGCACGCGTCGGAGTCCGGCAGCAGCAGGAGGAACTCCTCGCCGCCCAGGCGCGCCACGCTGTCGCTGCTGCGGGTGTGCTTGCGCAGCAGGTTGGCGGTATGGCGGATCACCTCGTCGCCCAGTGGGTGGCCGTAGCGGTCGTTGATGAACTTGAAATGGTCGAGGTCGATCATCAGCAGGCTCACCGGCATCGGCTGGCGCTCGCAGCGCGCCAGTTCCTGTTTCACCACCTGGTCGAACTGGCGGCGGTTGAGCAGGCCGGTCAGTGGGTCATGGCCGGCCAGGTATTCCAGCTGGCGGTTCTTCTCCTCCAGCTCACGCCGTTGCCGGCGCAGGTGGCGGCGCTGGCGCAGGTTGCGCAAATGGCCGAACCAGAGGATCAGCGACAGCAGCAGGCCGATGCCGCAGATGGTCAGCCCGCCCATCTGGTTGGACAGGCGCAATTGCGGGTCGGGTTGCGCGCTTTCCATGGCCAGCTCGAAGGCGACCAGGGCCAGGACATAGAGCGCCGCTGCCACGGCGGGGCGCAGCATGATGATCAGCGCGGTCGCCACCGCGCCCATCAGGAAGGGGGTGATGCTGCTGGTCACCTGCTGGTCGAAGCGCGTGATGGTCAGGCCGAAGCCCAGCAGCACCGCGGCGCCGCCGATGGCCAGCGCTTCGCAGTACCACAGCGGCGCGGCGTTCTTTGCCTGGCGGGCGCGCCAGGCGAGCAGGCCGAGGCAGGCCAGCAGCACCGCGGCGACGCTGTGGGTGAGGATGATGTCCTGGCGCCAGCCGTCGTACTCCGGGCGCGCGCCCTGCAGGTTGAGGCGGAATACCAGGATGTGCACCAGGTCGAAGGGCACGCCCAGCAGCGCCAGCCAGCCCAGGCGCTTGAGGTTTTCCCTGGCCACCGGCCGGGCCAGGGACGGGGCGAGCTGGAACAGCTGGCGAAGGCGTTGCGGGAACGGCTGGGGCACGGGGTCCGTCCTCTGCGCGGTGGCGTCCGGCTTGAGCATAGACAGGGGTGGACGGGCTGTCCCGCCACGCCTTCGCCCTTGCCGGCGGCGGCGCTGGGTAGGCATAGTCCGCTACCTTGTCTGGTAGCGCGGTAGAGGAGTGCGAGCATGAGCGAAAGGGTACTGCGGTATTCCGCCGAAGAGGGCCTGGATGCCGAGCGCGCCGCCCTCGACCAGGTATTCCGCGCCGAGGCCGATAGCCGCCTGCTGTTCTGGCGGCCGCTCGACGAGGCGCTGGTGATGCCGCGCCGGCTCAGCCGCCTGGCCGGTTTCGCCGAGGCCGAGGCGCGGTGCGCCGCGCTCGGCTGGCCGATCGCCCTGCGCGATACCGGCGGCGAACCGGTGCCGCAGTCGCCGGCGGTGCTCAACGTCGCCCTGTGCTACGCCGTGCCCGACGGCGATAATGAGCAGACGCGCATCGAGACCGCCTACCTGCGCCTGTGCCAGCCGCTCTGCGACTGGCTTGTGGCCATGGGCCTGGACGCCGGCGTGGGGGAGGTCGATGGCGCCTTCTGCGACGGCCGCTACAACGTCAACATCGGCGGCCGCAAGCTGGTCGGCACCGCCCAGCGCTGGCGTCGCCGGCCGAGCGACGGGCGCTATGTGGTGCTGGCCCACGGCGCCATTCTCATGGAAAACCAGCGCGAGGCCATGGCCGAGGTGGTCAACGCCTTCTACCGCGCGGTGGAGTTGCCGGCCGATATCCGCGGCACCAGCCACGTTGCGCTGGACGAACGGTACACGCAGCCCTGGCAACAGGTCGAAGCCCTGGCCGGGCAGTTCCAGCGCCACCTGATCAGCCAGGGCCTGCCGCCGGTCTGATCGACACTTTTCCGTTTCACCCGCCCGGCCCCGCGCCGGGCCCATCCTGCCAAGGAGCGTTCCGGCATGGAGCATGGTTCCAGTTATCTGCAATCGGCGGTGGTCTTCCTTATCGCCACCGTCTTCATGGTTCCGCTGGCCAAGCGCCTGCAGCTGGGCGCGGTGCTCGGCTACCTGCTGGCCGGGGTGCTGATCGGCCCCTCGGTACTGCGCCTGATCGACGACCCGGAAAGCGTCGCCAGCCTCTCCGAGCTGGGCGTGGTGCTGCTGCTGTTCATCATCGGCCTGGAGCTGTCACCCAAGCGCCTGTGGGTGATGCGCAAGGCGGTGTTCGGCATCGGCCTGGCCCAGGTGCTGCTCACCGCGCTGGTGATAGGCGCGCTGGCGCACCTGGCCTTCGACCTGCCGCTGAACGCCTCGGTGGTGCTCGGCGGCGGCCTGGCGCTGTCGTCCACCGCCTTCGGCCTGCAGATCCTCGCCGAGCGCAAGGAACTGGCCAGCCCCCATGGCCGCCTGGCCTTCGCCATCCTGCTGTTCCAGGACATCGCCGCCATCCCGCTGATCGCCGCCGTTTCGCTGCTCGGCGCGCGCGCCGACGAGGCTGCGCCGGGCGGTGACTGGCAGCACTTCCTGGAAGTGGTCGGGAGCATCGCCGTGGTCGTCATCGGCGGGCGCTACCTGCTGCGGCCGGTGTTCCGCACCGTGGCGCGCACCGGCATGGCCGACCTGTCCACCGCCACCGCGCTGCTGGTGGTGGTCGGTACCGCCTGGCTGATGGAGCTGGCCGGAGTCTCCATGGGCCTGGGCGCCTTCCTCGCCGGCCTGCTGCTGGCCGACTCGGAGTACCGCCACGAGCTGGAATCGCAGATCGAGCCGTTCAAGGGGCTGCTGCTGGGGCTGTTCTTCATCAGCGTGGGGATGAGCGCCGACCTCAGCCTGCTGCTGCGCTCGCCGCTGCTGGTGCTGGGCCTGACCCTGCTGCTGATCGGCCTCAAGCTGCCGCTGCTGTACCTGCTCGGGCGCCTTACCGGTGGCCTCGACGCGCCCTCGGCGCTGCGTCTGGGCATCGTCCTGGCGGCCGGCGGCGAGTTCGCCTTCGTGGTGTTCAAGCTGGCGCGCGGCGAAGGCCTGCTGGACGCCAACCTGCACGGCCTGCTGGTACTCTGCATCACCCTGTCGATGGCGGTGACGCCGCTGCTGGTGCTGATCGCCGCGCGGCTGTGCAAGCCGAAGCCGGCGCCGGTGCGCGAGGCACCGGAGGAATACACCCGCATCGAAGGCGATACCCCGCGCGTGGTGATCGCCGGCATGGGCCGGATGGGCCAGGTGATCGCGCGGATCATGCGCGCCCAGCGCGTGCCCTTCATCGCCCTGGATACCTCGGTGGAAACCATCGAGCTGAGCCGCAGCTACGGCAGCATCCCGATCTTCTACGGCGACCCGCTGCGCCCGGAAATCCTCCGCGCCGCGCAGGTGGACAAGGCGGAGTTCTTCATCGTCGCCACCGACGACCCGGACACCAACATCGAGACCGCGCGCCTGGTGCGCAAGCTCTACCCGCACCTGAAGATCATCGGCCGCGCGCGCAACCGCCAGCACGTCTACCACCTGCTCGACGCCGGGGCCAGCCCGGTGCGCGAGCTGTTCCACTCCAGCCTGGAGATGAGCCGCCAGGTGCTGGTGGCCATGGGCCTGACCGAGGAGCAGGCACTGGCGCGCATCCGCCGCTTCCGCCGCCACGACGAAGAGGTGCTGATGGCCCAGTACAAGGTCTACGACGACGCCGCCGCGGTGATCCAGACCGCCCGCGAGGCGCGCCGCGAGCTGGAAACCCTGTTCGAGGCCGACCAGCTGGAAGACCAGGGCGTCGGCAAGCACTGACGCGACGGCCCTGGCTAGCCGGCGCCGCA
>NZ_JARJLT010000384.1 GCF_029335315.1 Pseudomonas citronellolis | reverse complement strand
TTACGCTCCTCCGCAATGGCGCTTCGGCGCCGTTCGCGCATCTGGCGCCGGCGCTCCCCGGACGCCTCGCCAGGCAGCCTCACCGCTCTAGTTCGAGCCTTGCCGGGCAGCTGACTGGGCAATGCGCCATTACCGCGATAAAACATTTTAAATCATAGGTAATATGGCATACGCTGTGCTTGCTTTCCCGCAGGCGGTCGACGCTGTTACCCCCGGCCCGGCCGCCCCGGTTTCCTTCCGCCGCCCCCGCACCTCCGCGGACGGCGGGCTCCCAGTCCCGATCCATCTGTTCAATGCCGACGTGCATAGCCATACAGGAACAATAACGATGAACAGTCCGATCCAACCCGGTCTCGCCCCGGTCGACCGCGACGCGGAACAGCTCCGCGCGCTGGGCTATTCCTCCAACTTCGAACGCAGCATGAGCCTGTGGCAGAACTTCGCCCTGGGCTTCACCTATCTTTCGCCGGTAGTCGGCGTGTACAGCATCTTCGGCCTGTGCCTGGCCGCCGGCGGCCCGCCGATGTTCTGGTCCTACCTGCTGGTGGGCCTGGGGCAGATGCTGGTGTGCCTGATCTTCTGCGAGGTGGTTTCGCAGTTCCCGATTTCCGGTGGCGTGTACCCCTGGGCCCGACGCCTGGTGGGCAAGCGCTGGGCCTGGATGGTCGGCTGGATCTACTCGGTGTCGCTGTGCGTGACCATCGCCGCGGTGGCCCTCGGCGCCGGCCCGTACGTGGCCACCCTGCTCGGCTTCGAGGCCAGCCCGGTGACCAACACCCTGATCGGCCTGGGCCTGACCCTGATCGCCACCCTGCTCAACCTCAGCGGCACCAAGCTGCTGGCGCGGGTGGCCATGTTCGGCTTCCTCTGCGAGCTGATCGGCGCCATCGTCATCGGCGGCTACCTGCTGATCTTCGAACGCCACCAGCCGATCTCGGTGCTGTTCAACACCTTCGACATCCGCATCGACGGCGCCTACTGGCCGGCGTTCCTCACCGCCTCCCTGGCCGGCATGTTCCTCTACTACGGCTTCGAGGCCTGCGGTGACGTCGCCGAGGAAACCCCGAACCCGAGCCGGCGCATTCCCAAGGCGATGCGCATGACCATCTGGATCGGCGGTGGCGCCTCGATGTTCGCCGCCCTGGCGCTGATCCTCGCGGTACCGGACATGGCCGCGGTGATCTCCGGCGCCGACAAGGACCCGATGAGCACCATCTTCGGCAACGCCTTCGGCCCGACCGGCGCGCGCCTGGTGATGCTGGTGATCCTGGTGTCCTTCGTCTCCTGCGTGCTCAGCCTGCAGGCCGCCGCCAGCCGCCTGCTGTACTCCTACGCCCGCGACGAGATGGTCATGGGCAGCCGCCTGCTGCAGCGCCTGTCGCCCAACACCCACGTGCCGACCGCGGCCCTGGTGGTGTGCGGGGTGATCCCGGCGGCCATCGTGTGCATCGGCTTCTACCTGCAGAACGCCATCGGCACAGTGGTGAGCTTCGCCGCCATCGGCATCTACCTGGCCTTCCAGATGATCGTCGCGGCCGCCCTGTTCGCCCGCCTGCGCGGCTGGAAGCCGAGCGGCGCCTTCACCCTCGGCAAGTGGGGCTGGCCGGTGAACATCGCCGCGCAGATCTACGGCGTGCTGGCGATCGTCAACATGTCCTGGCCGCGTACTCCGGACGCGCCCTGGTACATCAACTACGGGATCATCCTGGTGGGTGCCATCGTGATCGCCGTGGGCCTGCTGTACATGACCCTGTTCAAGCCCTACGACAAGGGTAACGCCCCGGCCGGCGACGCCTGGAAGCTGTCGCAGCGCTGAGGTTCGTGGTTGAGTGAGAACGCCCGGTGAATGCCGGGCGTTTTCTTTTCTGGGGCGACTTGGGAGCTGAAGGGCTGAAAGGCCCCTCTCCCCAACCCTCTCCCGCAAGCGGGAGAGGGGGCTGGTCGGCGTGCGCGATAAGTCAGGAGTCAGCCGGCTGGCATGGAGCATCCTGCGTAAACCTATTCGTCTCGGCGCCAATCAGCCGCTGGCATCCTGCAACGGGGCTTGCGCGCTGTAGGCGTCGGCGAAGGGGATCGATGGGTGGAACAGCTCGCGCCATGGCGGGTTGCCGAAGGCTCGGGCCGAGTGGTGTTGCATCTGTTTCTGGAACAGGGCGTCGGCCTGGCGTTGCAGCGAGGGGTAGTCGACACCCACCACCTGGCCGCCCTGCATCACGCAGCGGCCGTCGATGTAGCTGGCGATGCAGTCGTCGCCGCGGCCGGCGGTGACCAGGTTCTTCAGCGGGTCGAAGAACGGCCCCTGGTGCAGCGCGCCCAGGCGGAACACGGTGATGTCCGCGCGGGCGCCGGCGGCCAGGCGGCCGAGGTCGTCGCGCCCCAGCGCGCGGGCGCCGCCCAGGGTCGCCGCGTTGTACAGGTCGAGGATGCGCGTGCGCTCCGCCGTGCCCTCCTTCACCCGGGCGATGTTCAGGCCCTGGCGCAGGTTGTCGAGCATGTCCGCCGGGAAGGTGTCGGTGCCCATGGCGAGGTTGATGCCGCGCTCGCGGTAGGCGCCGAAGGAGTCCAGGGCGTCGCCGTCGCGGGCGAACACCACCGGGCAGTGCACGATGCTCGCGCCGCCTTCTTGCAAGCGCTGCAGGTCTTCCTCGCCGTCGACGTGGATGCCGTGGGGCAGCACCGAGCGCGGGTTGAGCAGGCCCAGGCGCTGCAGCCATTGCAGCGACGACTGGCCGTGCAGGCGGCGCACCAGGTCCATTTCGTAGCGCGACTGGCAGCAATGCAGGCGCAGCGGCGCGGCCAGCTCGCGTTGCAGCGCCGCGCTGCGTTCCAGCAGCGCCGGGGTGCAGGTCTCGATGCGGTCGGGCAGCAGCGCGCCGCGCACCAGGCCGCCGTGGGCGCCGTCGAAGTCACGGAAGAAGCGCTCGGCGGCGGCCAGCCCGGCCAGGCCGGCGGGCTCGTCCCAGTGCTGCGCCGGGCTGCCGTCGGCGCAGGCGTAGGTCATGCCGCTCATGTAGCAGGGGCCGAGGTAGCTGCGCAGGCCGAGTTCGGCGGAGAGCGCGGCGACATCGGCGAACTCGTCGTAGCGCTCGGCCCAGCGCCGGTAGTACATGGAGGTGATCGGCATGGCCGTGGTGACGCCGTTGCGGATCAGCTGGGTGAAGGCGTAGCGGTACTTGAACAGCTCCTCGTCCGGGCTGTAGCACTCCTGCGGCCCGGCGCGCAGGTAGTCGGCCGACCACACCCGGCCCATGGCCCATTCGGCGCCATTGTCGAGGGTGAGCACGGTGGAGTCGAGGTCGCCGAGGGCGTCCAGGTCGATGAAGCCGGGGCCGATCAGGGCGTGGCCGTAGTCGATCCACTGCGCCACTTCGCCGGGAAAGCCGCGCCCGACGAAGAGGATGCGCCCGCCCTCGAAGACCACCTCGGCGTGGCGCCAGAGCACGTGCTGGCGCCCGTCGAAGCCGACCACGAAGCTGGCCTTGAGGCCGACGCGCGGCGTGCTCACAGCCGCGACTCCAGCAGGCGGCCGTGCTCGGCGACCAGCCGGCCGGCCTTGAACACCTGGCGCTGCGCCGGCCGCGCGACCACCGCCTCGCCCAGGCTCTGCGCCGGCAACAGCAGGAAGTCCGCCGGCTCACCCACATCGAGGGTCGCCGGTGCGCGGCCCAGGGCGCGCGAGCCGTTGGTGGTGGCGGCGGCGAAGGCGGCGGCCAGTTCGTCGTCCTTGCACAGGTCGAAGCGGAAGGCCAGGAGCATGGCGCGCTCCAGCATGTCGCCGTTGCCCATCGGCGACCAGGCGTCGCGGATGCCGTCCGAGCCCAGGCACAGGTTCACCCCCGCCTCGCGCAGGGCGAGGAACGGCGGTACCGGCGTGTCCGCCGGGGCCGAGCTCATCAGCGAGATTTCCAGCGCGGCGAGGCGCGCCGCCAGCGCCTGTACCTGGTGCCAGGGCGCCATGCCCAGGCAGTAGGCGTGGCTGATCATCACCCGCCCCTGCAAGCCATGGCGTTCGGTGTAGTCGGCGATCCGGGCGATCTGCCAGAGGCCCAGCTCGCCCTTGTCGTGCAGGTGGATGTCGACGCCGCGGCCGAACTCGCGGGCCAGGCCGAAGACGATCTCGAGCTGGGCGATGGGGTCGTCGTCGATGCCACAGGGGTCGAGCCCGCCGACGTGCTCGACGCCCATGCGCAGCGCTTCGCGCATCAGCTCGGCGGTGCCCGGGCGGCTGACCAGGCCGGTCTGCGGGAAGACCACGAACTGCATGTCGATCAGGTCGGCGTAGCGCTCGCGCAGCTCCAGCATGGCCTGCACATGGCTCAGGCCCAACTCGGGGTCGATGTCCACATGGCAGCGGAAGGTCAGCGAGCCACGGGCGATGCACTGCTCCAGCAGGGCGCCGGCGCGCGCGGCGATGGGCGCCTCGATCTCGCGCAGCACGCGGCGCTCGTTGGCGATGTAGTCCTTCAGCGTCGGCCCGGCACTGTTCGGCCGCCAGGGCTGGCCCCAGAGGGTCTTGTCCAGGTGGCAGTGGCTTTCCACCAGCGGCGGCAGCAGCAGCTGGCCGCCGCCGTCGAGGTCGCCGGCGTGCAGCGCGGCGTCGCTGGCGGGGCGGCGCTCGGCGATGCGGCCAGCACGGATGAGGAAGTCTTCGGCCGCTTCACCGAGCGGGCGGATGTTGCGCAGCCAGTAGCTGTCGATCATGGAGACCTCGAATGACATTTGATTCGGTCGCGGGAAGCAGCCACCGACCTCGCACAGCCCCACCCCGTCGTTCCCGCGAACGCGGGGATGACAGGGTGAAGGACGGTGCAGGTCCGTTCGCGAGCAAGCTCGCTCCTACGAAAAGCGAAAAGCCCTCAGCCCTTGAGCTTGGACCAGATCCGGTCCTGCAGCTCGCGGGACTTGTTGCTGCATTCCTTTTCCAGGCGCAAACGCTGCGCGTATTCCTCGGGCATGTTGATGGCGTCCATGACCTTCCACTTGGCGTCCAGCAACTTGTCGCTGTCGATGCCGTTGGAATAGGCGATGGCGTTGGTCACCGCGGCGGCGTTCTCCGGTTTCATCATCCAGTTGATGAAGACCTTGGCGTTCTCCGGGTGCGGCGCGCTCTTCGGCACGGCGAAGTTGTCCTGGAACGAGGCCACGCCCTCGCGCGGGTAGACGTACTTGATGCTGCCCTTCTGCGCGGTGGCGCGGGCGGTGGAGCCATTCCAGTTCTGCATCAGGATGACTTCGCCGGAGGCCATGCGGTCCACGGTGTTGTCCGAGCTGTACATCTTCAGGTGCGGCTTCTGCTTCTGCAGCAGTTCGAGGATGCGCTTGGCGTCCTGCGGGCTCTCGGTGCACTCGTCGATGTCCAGGTAGTGCGCGGCGGCGTTGATCAGGCTGCTCGGGGTGTCGAGCGCGGCGACCTGGCCGTCCAGCTCCGGGCGCGGCTCGAAGAATTCCTTCCAGGAGTCGTCGAGCTTGCCGCCCGACACCCGCGCGCTGTCGTAGGAGAAGCCGGTGGTGCCCCACAGGTAGGGTGCCGAGAACTTGCGCCCGGGGTCGAAGGCCGGGTCGCGGAAGGCCGGCTTCACGTACTGGAAGTTGGCCAGCTGTGGCGTGTCGATCTCCAGCAGCAGGTCCTGGTGGATCAGCGTCTGCATGATCGAGTGCGAGGGCACTATCACGTCGTAGGTGGCGCCGCCGGCCTGCAGCTTGGCGAGCAGCGTCTCGTTGCTGTCGTAGCCGTCCATGGTGACCTTGATGCCGGTCTCCTTCTCGAACTTGGCCAGCAGTTCCACCGGGTAGTAGTCGGTCCAGTTGTAGAAGAACAGCTGCTTGGGTTCTTCGGCCTGGGCGGCGCCGGCCAGCAGGGCGAGGCTGAAACCGGCGAGGCCGTGACGCAGGGCTTGCAACTTCATGGTCGTTCTCCGCGAAGGAAGGTCAGCGAATCAGGCCTCGTGCTTGCCGCGCTGGCCGAGCCAGTACGAGAGCACCACGAGGACGATGGAAATCACCAGCATCAGGGTCGAGATGGCGTTGATCTCGGGGGTCACGCCGGCCTTGATGGCCGAGAAGATGTACACCGGCAGGGTGGTCGAGCCGGGCCCGGCGACGAAGAAGGTCATGATGAAGTCGTCGAGGCTGACCACGAACGCCAGCACCGCGCCAGACAGCACCGCCGGCCACAGCAGCGGCAGGGTGACCCGGCGGAACACCTGCCAGGGGCTGGCGTAGAGGTCGCCGGCGGCTTCCAGCAGGCTCTTGTCCAGGTCGTTCAGGCGCGCGCGGATCGGCAGGTAGGCGAAGGGGATGCAGAAGCCGACGTGGGCGACGATCACCGTCAGCAGGCCCAGCTTGATCCCCAGCGCCATGAACAGCAGCAGGGTGGCCACGGCGATGACGATCTCCGGCAGGATCAGCGGCAGGTTGATGCCGCCCTCCACCAGGCGCCGGCCGTAGAAGGGCCGCGAGGTGGCCAGCGCCGCCGCCAGGGCGATGGCGGTGGACAGCACGGTGGCGCAGCCGGCCACCACCAGGGAGTTGAACGCCGCGGTCTGGATCGACGGGTTGGCGACGATGCGCCCGTACCAGGCGAAGGAGAATTCCGTCCACACCGTGGCCGAGCGGTTGGCGTTGAAGCTGTAGCCGATCAGCACGAGGATCGGCAGGTACAGGTAGGCCAGCACCAGCAGGCTGGTCTCGCGGGTGCCGGGGAGTTTCTTCAGGTGCTGGGCGATCATGCGGCGCCTCCCAGGTGGACGGACTTGGCCGCCTTGCGGCTGTAGAGGGCGAACAGGACCAGCGCGAGCAGCATGATCCCCAGCAGCAGGAACGACAGCGAGCCGCCCAGCGGCCAGTTGCGCGCGGTGCCGAACTGCTGCTGGATCAGGTTGCCGATCATCAGGGTCTTGCCGCCGCCGAGGATCGCCGGGGTGATGAAGGCGCCCAGGCTCGGCACGAACACCAGCAGGGCGCCGGCGATCACGCCGGGCATGGACAGCGGCAGGATCACCCGGCGCAGCGCCTTCCAGCGCGTGGCGCCGAGGTCGTAGGCGGCTTCCACCAGGCGCCAGTCGAGTTTCTCCAGGGTCGAGTAGATCGGCAGGATCATGAACGGCAGGAAGCTGTAGACCAGGCCCACGCAGACGGCGAAGTCGTTGTACAGCAGGGTGATGCCGCCAGCCTGGGGGAAGAGCGCGTTGACCCCCTGGGCGATCCAGCCGTTCTCGCGGAGGATGATCAGCCAGGCGTAGTTGCGGATCAGCAGGTTGGTCCAGAACGGGATGGTGATCAGCAGCACCATCAGGTTGCGCGCCTTCTCGTTCAGGCTGGTCATCCACAGCGCCACCGGGAAGCCGAGCAGGAAGCACAGCGCGGTGGTGCCGCCGGCCTGGAACAGCGAGCGCAGCAGCGCCTGGGCGTACACCCAGTTGAGCTCCAGATTGCCGTCGAAGTCTTCCTGGAAGAACAGCTGCACGTAGCTCTGCAGCTGCCAGCCGGCGTGCCAGTCGACGCCGCCGTAGAGGTTGCGCGGCAGCAGGCTGATGTAGCCCATGATGCCCAGCGGTATGGCGATCAGCGCCAGCAGGGTCAGCGCCACCGGGCTGAGCAGCAGCAGGCGGCTGGTGGTCGGGGACGTGGCGGTGACGCTCATCTCAGGCCTCCATCAGCAGGCAGGCCTGCGGTGGCAGCTGCACCGCCACGGCCTCGCCGACGGCGCGGGCGCGGCCACCCTCGTTGCCCTCGCGCAGGGTGATCTGCGAGGCGTCGGGCAGGCGGCAGCGGTACAGGGTGGCGGTGCCGACGTACATCACCGTCTCGATCACCCCGCGCAGGTGGTGCGGCTGGGTGGGCTCGACCAGCTTCGAACGCTCCGGGCGGAAGGCCAGTTGCACCCGCGTCGGGTCCAGGCCGCCAGGCAGGCTGCAGGGGATGTCCACCGGCATCGCCGCCGGGCGGAACAGCTCCAGCTCGCCTTCGCCGCGACGCAGTTGGCCGGGGAGGAAGTTGATGTCGCCGATGAACTGGGCGACGAAGCGATGCCGCGGGCGTTCGTAGATTTCGTTGGGGCTGCCGACCTGCATGATGTTGCCGTGGGACATCACGGCGATGCGGTCGGACAGGGTCAGCGCCTCTTCCTGGTCGTGGGTGACGAAGATGAAGGTGATGCCCGCCTCCTGCTGCACGCGCTTGAGCTCCACCTGCATTTCCTTGCGCAGCTTCAGGTCCAGCGCCGACAGCGGCTCGTCGAGCAGCAGCACCGCCGGCTTCGGCGCCAGCGCGCGGGCCAGGGCCACGCGTTGCTGCTGGCCGCCGGACAGCTCGGCCGGCTTGCGCCGCGCCAGGTGCTGCATCTGCACCAGCGCCAGCATTTCCTCGACCCGCGCCGGGATGGCCTTGCGCGCCAGGCCCTGCATCTCCAGGCCGAAGCCGATGTTCTCGGCCACGTTCATGTGCGGGAACAGCGCGTAGCTCTGGAACACGGTGTTGATGCGCCGGCGGTAGGGCGGCAGGTCGTTGACCCGCTCGCCACCGACCAGGATGTCGCCCTCGCTGACCTTCTCGAAGCCGGCGATGCTGCGCAGCAGCGTGGTCTTGCCGCAGCCGGACGGGCCCAGGAGGGTGAAGAACTCGTTGTGGGCGATGCTCACCGAGACCCGGTCGAGGGCCGGGGCGAGCCGGGGGTCATCGGAGTAGCGCTTGCTGACGCCGCGCACCTGGACGGAGGATGAGTGATCCATATTGGTGCATTCCTCTTGTTTTTGTATGCAATAATTGGATGCAACATAGGATTAACCGGTTTATTTTTGTTCCGCAAGGGGTTTTGTGCGGCCCCATTTGCGGCATGCTTGCGCGGGAGACAGCCATGACGGAGCCGGTAATGACCGAGAAACACCCCGAATCCACGGTGGAACGCGTCTACCAGGGGGTTTACGAAGCGATCATCAAGCGCAGCCTGCGGCCGGGCATGAAGCTTGGCGAGGCGTCGCTGGCGGAGCTGTTCAAGGTCAGCCGCACGTCGGTACGCGCGGCGCTCAAGCAGCTGGAGGCCGATGGCCTGGTGTCCAGCGCGCTGAACAAGGGGGCGTGGGTGGCGCTGCCCAGCGACGAGGAGATCCGCTCGCTGTTCGAGACCCGCCGGCTGCTGGAGATCGGCATCGTCAGCGAACTCTGCCGGCGCGCCGACAGCGCGGTGCTACGCGACCTGCGCGACCACCTGGCGCTGGAGGAAGCCGCCGTCCACGACGGCGACCACGCGCAGTTCGTGCGCCTGCTCGGCGAGTTCCACCTGAAGCTGGCGCAGGCGCTGAACAACCCGGTGCTGCTGGGCTGGTTCCGCAAGCTGGTGGAACGCGCCTCGCTGTTCGCCGCGGCGCTGGACGACGACAGCCACGGCACCTGCCGCGAGAACGAGCACCTGCGGCTGGTGGAGTACATCGAGGCGGGCAACCAGGCGGCGGCGATCGAGCTGACCTGCCAGCACCTGAACGGCATCGAGCAGGCGATCCTCAAGGCCGCCGAGGGCTTCAAGGCGGACTATCACCCGTTGAAGCACCTGATCGCGGGGTGAGGACGACGGCCCGGCGATGAATACGTCCCTCTCGACATAGGGCGCATAACGCCTATGGCGTTATCCGCCGCAGCTCCCGGGCGCCGGAGCCCCGGCCTGGCGGCGGATAACCGCGAACGGTTATGCGCCCTACGGGAATCCCTCGATAAACACGCGCGCCAATGGCGTAGGGCGCATAACGCCTACGGCGTTATCCGCCGCGGTCCGACGGAGCTCAGCCGGTGATCGCCTCGAAGCCCTGGCGGATCTGTTCCTCCGGCAGGTTGTCGCCGATGAACACGATCACGCTCTCGCGCTTGTCGTCGCCCCAGGGCGTGTCCCAGTCGAAGCCGTACAACCGCAGCACGCCCTGGAACACCAGGCGGCGCTCCTCGCCGTCGATGTTCAGCACGCCCTTGTAGCGCAGCAGCGAGTTGCCGTGCCATTGCAGCAGGTCGTCCATGAACTCGCTCAGGCGCTCGATGTTCAGCGCCTTGTCGCTGCGCAGCACCAGGGTGCCGATGCGGTCGTTGTTCGCCGGCACCGGGCGCAGCGGTTGCAGCGGACGCAGGCCGAGGTCGGCGTTGAGGTTGAAGCCGCGCACGTCGAGCAGGCGGTCCAGGTCGATGGCGCCGTGGTCCACCGGGAACAGCTCGGCGCGCCGGTTGATGCGCTGCAGGCGCTCGGCCAGGGCCTGGTACTGCTCGGCCGAGACCAGGTCGCGCTTGCTCACCAGGATGCGGTCGCCGAAGCCGACCTGGGCCTGGGCGATGGCTTCCTGCAGGTGGCGGTCGGCGTTGGCCGCGTCCACCAGGGTGATGATGCCGTCGAGCAGGTAGCGCTCGCGCAGGGTCTCGTCGACGAAGAAGGTCTGCGCCACCGGCGCCGGGTCGGCCAGGCCGGTGCATTCGATCACCAGGCGGTCGAAGTCGATCTCGCCGCTGTCGCGCTGCTCCAGCAGCAGGTACAGCGAGCGCTCCAGGTCGTCGTTGATGGTGCAGCAGACACAGCCGTTGGCCAGGGTCATGACCTGCGCCGGGGCGTCGCCCAGCAGTTGGGCGTCGATCGGGGTATCGCTGAATTCGTTCTCGATCACCGCGATCTTCAGGCCGTGCTCGGCCTGCAGGATGTGGCGCAGCAGGGTGGTCTTGCCGGCGCCGAGGAAGCCGGTGAGCACGGTCACCGGGATCTGCGCGGGCTGTTGCGAATCACTCATGGGAACCATCCAGGCAGAAAATGAAAACGGGCCGCTCGCTGGCGGCCCGTTCGTTTATACACCCATCCGCGCTGTCAGCAGCAACGGATCGGCCGACCCTTGCCGCCGCCGTAGCGCGCCTCCTGGCGTTCGCGGAAGAACTCCTCGTAGGTCATCGGCGTCTTGTCCGGGTGCTTCTTGCTCATGTGCTCCACATAGGTGTCGTAGTCGGGCATGCCCACCAGCATCCTGGCGGCCTGCCCGAGGTACTTGCCCATGCGGCTGAGGTCATTGAACACGTTTCACCTCCTGCCTCACGCGTCGGGGATGGGCTGGAACGGCGCTTCCTTGTCGGTGCGCTCCTTCTTCGTCCAGGCGCCGGCGCCGACCTTGATCGCGTACACCAGCACGCTGAACACCACCAGCAGGAACAGCACGGTGAGGCCGGCGTTGATGTAGGCGTTCATCACCACGTGCTGCATCTGGCCGATGTCCTTCGCCGGGGCGATGACCTGGCCGGCGTCCAGCGCCGCGGAGTATTTCTTGCCGAGGGCGACGAAGCCCACCGCCGGGTTGCTGTCGAACAGCTTGATCAGGCCTGCCGCGGTGGTGCAGATCAGCAGCCAGGCCGCCGGCAGCGCGGTGACCCAGACGTACTGCTGGCGCTTCATCTTGATCAGTACCACGGTGGCGAGCATCAGGGCGATGCCGGCGAGCATCTGGTTGGAGATGCCGAACAGCGGCCACAGGGTGTTGATGCCGCCCAGCGGGTCGACCACGCCCTGGTACAGCAGCCAGCCCCACAGCGCCACGCAACCGCCGGTGCCGACGATGTTGGCGCCCCAGGAGTCGGTCTTGCGCATGGCCGGGATGAAGTTGCCGAGCAGGTCCTGCAGCATGAAGCGCCCGGCGCGGGTGCCGGCGTCCACCGCGGTGAGGATGAACAGCGCCTCGAAGAGGATCGCGAAGTGGTACCAGAAGGCCATGGTGTTTTCGCCCGGCAGCACCTGGTGGAGGATGTGGGCGATGCCCACGGCCAGGGTCGGGGCGCCGCCGGCGCGGGCCAGGATGGTGGTTTCACCGATGTCCTTGGCGGTCTGGGTCAGCACTTCGGGGGAGATCATGAAGCCCCAGCTGCTGACGGTCGCGGCCACCGCGTTGACGTCGGTGCCGACCACCGCCGGCGGGCTGTTCATGGCGAAGTAGATGCCCGGCTCGATCACCGAGGCGGCGACCATGGCCATGATCGCCACGAAGGATTCCATCAGCATGCCGCCGTAGCCGATGTAGCGGGCGTCGGGCTCGCGGTTGAGCAGCTTGGGCGTGGTGCCCGAGGAGATCAGCGCGTGGAAGCCGGAGACTGCGCCACAGGCGATGGTGATGAACAGGAAGGGGAACAGGCCGCCCTTCCACACCGGGCCGGTGCCGTCGGTGAACTGGGTCAGGGCCGGCATCTTCAGTTCCGGCATGACGATCAGGATGCCGATGGCCAGGGCGATGATGGTGCCGATCTTGAGGAAGGTCGACAGGTAGTCGCGCGGCGCCAGCAGCAGCCACACCGGCAGCACCGAGGCGACGGCGCCGTAGCCGATCAGCATCCAGACGATCTGCACGCCGTGGAAGGTGAACACCGGCGCCCACTCGGGGCTGGCCGCGACCTGCCCGCCGAGCCAGATGGAGCCCAGCAGCAGCGCTACGCCGACCACCGAGATCTCACCGATGCGGCCCGGGCGGATGTAGCGCATGTACACGCCCATCAGGATCGCGATCGGGATGGTCGCCATCACCGTGAACATGCCCCAGGGGCTTTCGGCCAGGGCCTTGACCACGATGAGCGCGAGCACCGCGAGGATGATGATCATGATCAGGAAGGCGCCGAACAGGGCGATGGTCCCCGCCACCTGCCCCATTTCCTCGCGCACCAGCTCGCCCAGGGAGCGGCCGTTGCGGCGGCTGGAGATGAACAGCACCATGAAGTCCTGCACCGCGCCGGCCAGGACCACCCCGGCGATCAGCCAGAGGGTGCCGGGCAGGTAGCCCATCTGCGCGGCCAGTACCGGGCCCACCAGCGGGCCGGCGCCGGCGATGGCGGCGAAGTGGTGACCGAAGAGGATGTGCTTGTTGGTCGGGACGTAGTCCAGGCCGTCGTTGTTGAGCACCGCCGGCGTCGCGCGGTTGGGGTCCAGCTGCATCACCTTCTCGGCGATGAACAGGCTGTAGTAGCGGTACGCGACCAGGTAGATGGCGACCGCCGCGACCACGATCCACAAGGCGTTGATGGCTTCGCCGCGGCGCAGCGCCACGACTCCTAAGGCAAAGGCACCGACTATCGCCACTATCGCCCAGGCGATGTGACGTAGCAGGCTGTTGTTATTGTTCATGGCGATGCTTCCGACTGTTGAAGGGCGAGAATTCGCAGGAAAAATTCTAGCCCTTTCCCACGAGTCATTTATACGACCTTAGTCTAGAGCCCTTACAGCGATATTGCCGCCCGAAAAGGGGCGTCGCGACGTCGCAGCCGGCGCCCGCGAAAACCGCTCCCGAGGGAGGATTTTCGCGGGGTGGCGCGGGGTGAAGCGGGGGTCAGGCGGGTTGTTTGGCGTAGCGCGCCAGCACCTGGTCGCGCTGCATGACCGACAGGGTGTTGGTGTAGACCTGCTCGCTGGTGGCGTCCTTGCTGGCGAAGATTTCGCCGAAGTGCTGCTGGGTGACCTGGGCGAAATGCGCGCGGTCCTTGGCTTCCACGCCCAGCAGCGTGGCGTAGGCGTCGAGGGCGTCGCCATGACCGTTGGCCATGTCTTCGGCGATGTTGTCGAGCATGCCGTTCATGGCGAACCAGGAGCGGCCGCTGTAGCCGATGCGCACGTTGGAGTCGCAACCGTTGGTGCCGGACGTCAGGCCGAAGGTGGCGTTGCCCGAGGTGCCGTTGGTGGTGGTCGCCAGCAGGTGCGGGAACAGCCCGCGCTGGCCGTCGAAGACCATCTGGCCCCAACCGCAGCCCTTGCCGCTGGTGTCATCGGCCTGAGCCAGCAGGCTCGCTGACGCCAGTACCCCCAGAACCAGACCCCGTCCCAGAATCTTCTTATTCATGCTCCACTCCGCCGCGTGATGTTGGGGAAACCGCTCTTGCAGCTTTGGCGAGGGTTGCGCACCTGTCAAACCACGCGCCGGCGCGGCGACGGACGACAGCGGCTTGGCTATAGTGAAGCGAATGAAAACGGCCGGAGAGCCCGCCATGAGTGACGATCACGCCGAACGACGGCGCTTCAGCCGCATCGCCTTCGATGCCAGCACCGAAGTCGGCCAGGACGGCCAGCGCTGGAAGGCCGAGCTGCACGACCTGTCGCTGCAGGGCCTGCTGGTGGAGCGCCCGGCCGGCTGGCACGGCGACCCCGCCAAGCCCTTCGACGTCCGCATCTACCTGGGCTTCGACGCCAACATCTACATGGAGGCCGAGCTGGCCTGGGAGCGCGAGGGCCTGCTGGGCTTCACCTGCAAGCACATCGATCTGGAGTCGATCAGCCACCTGCGCCGCCTGGTGGAGCTCAACCTGGGCGACGAAACCCTGCTGGAGCGCGAACTCACGGCGCTGGGGGAGCAGGCGTAGGGCGCGCGCCTCGGTCAGCCTTGGCGCTGCCGGGGACTATCGTTATCCGCCCTACGCCCGAGCGACCCACGGATGTACAGGCGAACCCATCCCTCCGAGCGGAAATGCAACCGTAGGGCGTACAACCGTTCGCGGTTGTACGCCGCCAGGCCAGCCGCTGATCCGGCAAGGAGCGCAATTGAACGGCGGATAACGCCGAAGGTTATCCGCCCTGCGTTCTACTCGAACAACGCATCCAGCGCCTGCTCCAGGCGCGTCACCGGGATCACCTGCAGCCCCGGCGGGCTCTCCTTGGGTGCGTTGCCCTGGGGCACGATGGCGCGCTTGAAGCCGTGCTTGGCGGCCTCCTTCAGGCGCTCCTGGCCGCTGGGCACCGGGCGCACCTCGCCGGACAGGCCGACCTCGCCGAACACCAGCAGTTGGTGATCCAGCGGGCGGTTGCGCAGGCTGGACATCACCGCCGCCATCAGCGCCAGGTCCGAGGCCGTCTCCAGCACCTTCACCCCGCCCACCACGTTGAGGAACACGTCCTGGTCGTAGGTCGGGATGCCGCCGTGCCGGTGCAGCACCGCCAGCAGCATGGCCAGGCGGTTCTGGTCCAGGCCCAGGGTGACGCGCCGGGGGTTGGCCAGGTGGCTGGTGTCCACCAGCGCCTGCACCTCAACCAGCATCGGCCGCGAGCCCTCCCAGGTGGCCATGACCACGCTGCCGGACACCGATTCCTGGGCGCGGGTAAGGAATATCGCCGAAGGGTTGGAGACCTCCTTCAGGCCACGGTCGGTCATGGCGAACACGCCCAGCTCGTTGACCGCGCCGAAGCGGTTCTTCACCGCCCGCAGCAGGCGCAGGCGACCGTCGGATTCACCCTCGAAATACAGCACGGTGTCGACCATGTGCTCGAGCACGCGCGGGCCGGCCAGGGAGCCTTCCTTGGTGACGTGGCCGACCAGGAAGATCGCCGTGCCGCTCTGCTTGGCGAAGCGCACCAGCAACGCCGCGCTCTCGCGCACCTGGGCGACGCCGCCGGGGGCCGATTGCAGCTGTTCGGTGAAGATGGTCTGGATGGAGTCGATCACCATCACCTTGGGCTGCTCGTGGCGAGCGGTGGCGATGATGGTCTCGATGCAGGTCTCGGTCATGACCTTGAGCTTGTCTTCCGGCAGGCCCAGGCGCCGCGCGCGCATGGCCACCTGCTGCTGCGACTCTTCGCCGGTGACGTAGAGCGCCGGCATGCGGCTGGCGATGCTGCACAGGGTCTGCAGGAGGATGGTCGACTTGCCGATGCCCGGGTCGCCGCCGATCAGCACCACGGAGCCGTCCACCAGGCCGCCGCCCAGGGCGCGGTCGAGCTCGTTGGAAGCGGTGCTGAAGCGCGGCATCTCCTCGACGCTGACTTCCGCCAGGGTCTTGATGTTGGCCTGCTGCCCGGCCCAGCCGCCACGCCCGGAACTGGCGGAGCCGCCGGTGGGCGTGGTGTCGACGACGGTTTCGACCAGGGTGTTCCAGGCCCCGCAGTCAGCGCACTGGCCGGCCCATTTGGGGAAGGTGGCGCCGCACTCGGTGCAGCCGTACATGCGCTTGGCCTTGGCCATGGGCGGACTCCGTCGAAGACAAAGCCCGCATCATAGCGGTTCGCGGCGCAGGCTTCAGCCCACGCCGGGCGGCCGGCGCGCGGTCTCAGCCGGCCAGCAGGCGGTACTGGCTTTCCATGTCGTAGCGCAGGCCTTCACGACGCATGATCAGCGAAGCCAGGGTGCAGTCCGGACGTTCGACGCCCTCCTCCACCCGGCTGATGCGCTGGTCCAGCAGTTCGTACTGCAGTTTCAGGCGTACCAGGCGCTCTTGCGCGCGGCGCGGGTCGACTTTGTCGTGGGCCTGTTTGCTGAAGCTTTTACCGAGGGGACGCGGCTGTTTACGCATGGCGGATCACCAGCTTCTGGAAAAGGATGTCGAAAGCCTACGCCCGCCCCCCGCGGGCTCGTTTGACATTGATCAAGCTCAGCTCGATCGCTGTAGCAACTCGGCTATCTCGTCCTTCAAGGCGACGCGCTGCAGTTTGAGGTTGTTCAAGGTGAGGTCGTCCAGGGGCTGGCGGCCGTCCTCGACGTCGTAGATCTTGCGGTCCAGCTCCTCGTAGGTACCGGCCAGGCGGGTGAAATGGGCGTTCTCGCCGATGAGTTTGGCCAGCTTGGCCTTCTCCTCGGGGAACTCTCGGGCCAGGGGATGGTGCTCGAGCGGCATGACGGTCCTCCTTCGTGTCCGGTGGCAGATTCCCACAAGCCTAGCCCACGGCTGAAATTCGCCCATAACCGCCGGTCTTGCCGAACTTTTGCGCTGGGCGCTGTCCATGCCGGGTCGGGGGGCGTGCCCAACGGCGATGCGGCCGCTAAACTGCCCCCTGTCCCCCTCTTTCCAACAAGGAGTCTTTGCATGAGTCTGCTCAGCGAGTTCAAGGCCTTTGCCGTCAAGGGCAACGTGGTCGACATGGCCGTCGGTATCATCATCGGGGCCGCGTTCGGCAAGATCGTCTCGTCCTTCGTCGGCGACGTGATCATGCCGCCGATCGGCCTGCTGATCGGCGGGGTCGACTTCTCCGACCTGGCCATCACCCTCAAGGCCGCCGAAGGCAACACCCCGGCGGTGGTAATGGCCTACGGCAAGTTCATCCAGACCTGCCTGGACTTCCTGATCGTCGCGTTCGCGATCTTCATGGGCGTGAAGGCGATCAACCGCTTCAAGCGCGAAGAAGAAACCGCGCCGGCGGCGCCGACCAAGGACCAGGAACTGCTCACGGAAATCCGTGACCTGCTGAAGAACCAGCAGAACCGTTCCTGACCCCGGCCCCGCGCGCGGCCTCAGGCCTCGCGCGGCGGTTGCAGGAGCACGCGCTCGACGCGGCGCTCCTTCACCTCCAGCACCCGCAGGCGCCAGCCCTGGTGCTCCAGCACGTCGCCGGCCACCGGCAGGCGGTCGAGCAGGTGCAGGGCCAGCCCGCCCAGGGTGCGGCAATCCTCCGGCGCGCGGGCGCGCAGACCCACGCGATCGGCCAGCAGCGCCAGGGTGGTGGCGCCGCGCACGCGCCAGCCGTCGGCGCCCTTCTCGATATCCGGGCCGGCCATCTCGCTGGCGTCCGGCAGTTCCCCGGCGATCGCCTGGAGAATGTCGGTCAGGGTCAGCAGGCCCTCGAAGCCGCCGAACTCGTTGACCACGAAGGCCACGTGGGTCGAGGCCTGGCGCATCTGCTCCAGGGCGCCGAGGACGCTGCAGCTGTCCGGCAGGTTGAGCGGCACCCGCAGCAGTTGCTCGATGTCCGGCTGGCGGCCGTCGAGGATCGCCTTGAGCAGCTCCTTCTTGTGCACGTAGCCCAGCGGCTCGTCCTCCTGGCCGCCACGGATCACCGGCAGGCGCGAGTGCGGCGAATCCAGCAGGGCCTGGCGGACCTGCTGCGGCAAGGCGTCGAGGTCGACGCGGTGCACTTCGACGCGATCGGTCATCACCGTGCGGATGGAACGCTCGGCCAGCTCCAGCACGCCGCTGATGAGCACGCGCTCGCGGCGGTCGAAGGGCGCGGCGGCCGGCTCGTCGCCCAGCATGTCGGCGATTTCCTCGTCCACCTCGTCGGCTTCCAGCCGCCCGCCGAGCAGGCGCAGCACCGCGTGGCGGGTGCGCTCGCGCGGCCCGTGGCTACCCTGCAGGCTGCGCCGGCGGCGCCAGCGCACGGCCTGGTTGGCCAGCTCGATGAGGATCGAGAAGCCGATGGCGGCGTACAGGTAGCCCTTCGGGATGTGGAAGCCCAGGCCCTCGGCGGTGAGGCTGAAGCCGATCATCATGAGGAAGCCCAGGCACAGCATGATCACCGTCGGGTGGGCGTTGACGAAGCGCGTCAGCGGCTTGCTCGCGACCATCATCAGGAGCATCGAGAAGACCACCGCGATCATCATCACTTCCAGCTGCTCGACCATGCCCACGGCGGTGATCACCGCGTCCAGGGAGAACACCGCGTCGAGCACCACGATCTGCGCCACCACCGGCCAGAACGCGGCGTAGGCGCGCGAGCCGTTGCTGCGGTGGACACGCCCTTCCAGGCGCTCGTGCAGCTCCATGGTGGCCTTGAACAGCAGGAACAGGCCGCCGAACAGCATGATCAGGTCACGCCCGGAGAAGGCCTTGCCGAATACCTCGAACAGCGGCGTGGTCAGGGTCACCAGCCAGGAGATGCTGGCCAGCAGGCCCAGGCGCATGACCAGCGCCAGCGACAGGCCGATCAGCCGCGCGCGGTCGCGCAGGTGCGGCGGCAGCTTGTCGGCGAGGATGGCGATGAACACCAGGTTGTCGATGCCCAGCACCAGCTCGAGGACGATCAGGGTGAGCAGGCCGAGCCAGGCCGTGGGTTCCAGGAGCCACTCCATGGTCAGCTCCGGAGCGCGCGCAGGGGCGCGTCGAGGGATGCGGCGAGGGGATGCGCGAAGGTGTTACGGGGGGAGGGTTCGGCCGCCGGGGGCGGCTCGCTCGTCTGGCAGTCCATGGGCTTCCACAGGAAAGAATCGGACGGCCATCCTAAGCGAGAAGACGCCCGCGCTTAAGCGGGCAATCTTTTCCAAATCTTTTACCAGTAGTTCTCCACCGCGATCTGCCCCGGCTTGCGCGTCAGCGCCAGGCTCATGCCACGGGCCTTGAGCACCGCGCGGGTGTCCTCGATCATCTGCGGGTTGCCACAGAGCATCACCCGCGAGTGCTCGGGGGTCAGTTCCAGGCCGGCGGCGGCTTCCAGGTCGCCGTTGTCGATCAGGGTGGTCAGGCGCGCGTTGAGGCAACCGTCCACCTGCTCGCGGGTCACCACCGGGATGAACTGCAGCTTGTGCGCGTGCTCGGCCAGGTAGTCGCGCCGCGCCAGGCCGTCGATCAGCTCGCGGTAGGCCAGTTCCTTCTCCTCGCGGGCGCTGTAGACCAGCTTGATGGTCTCGAAACGCTCCCACACCTCGAAATCCTGGAGGATCGACAGGAAGGGCGCGAGGCCCGTACCGGTGGCCAGCAGCCAGAGGTCGCGGCCGTCGGGGAAGCGGTCGAGGGTGAGGAAGCCGAAGGCCTGGCGGTCGACCAGCAGTTGGTCGCCTTCGCGCAGGCGGCTCAGCTCGCTGGTGAACTCGCCGCCGGGAACCACGATGGAGAAGAACTCCAGGTGTTCGTCATGGGGCGCCGAGACCATCGAATAGGCGCGCCAGGCGATGCTGCCGCTCTCCTTGTACACGCCCAGGCGCGCGAACTGCCCGGCGCGGAAACGGAAACCCACGTCACGCGTGGTGCGCAGGGTGAACAGGCTGGGCGTCAGGGTCTGCACGTCGAGCAGCGTCTGACGGGTGAACTTCTCTTCGCTGGCGGTCATACTCCGCTCCCGATCCAATCTCTGCCTACAGTTTCTCCCATCGCAAGAGCGAGAAACACCGTCAGATATCAGGGCCTTTGCCGGAAACGGCGGCCCGGCTGACCTGGCGCAACGAAAAAGCGATGCCCATGCCGACCTTCCAGACGCCCTTCGCCGCACTCGACCTGATCCGCCAGCCGGAGCAACGCGACGACCCGTTGCAGGCCTTCGACGCCGCCGACGAATACCTGCTGCGCCAGGTGGCCGCCGACGGCCTCGCCGCGGACAGCCGCGTGCTGGTGCTCAACGACGCCTTCGGCGCCCTGGCCGCCGGCCTCGCCGGGCACGCGCGGGTGACCAGCAGCGGCGACTCCTTCCTCGCCGCCCTGGCCCTGCAGAAAAACCTGGCGCGCAACGGCCTGGCCGAAGACGCGGTGGACTTCGTGCCGGCCAGCGCGACCCCGGCCGGGCCCTTCGACCTGGTGCTGCTGCGCGTGCCCAAGACCCTGGCGCTGCTGGAAGAACAGCTGATCCGCCTGCACGGCCAGTTGGCGCCGGGCGTGCGGGTGATCGCCGGGGCGATGATCAAGCACCTGCCGCGCGCCGCCGGCGACCTGCTGGAGCGGTACGTCGGCCCGGTGCAGGCGTCGCTGGCGGAGAAGAAGGCCCGGCTGCTGTTCGCCACGCCTGTGGATAAAGCGCCGCTCGCCTCGCCCTACCCTACCCGCTACCGGCTGGAGCAGCCCGCGCTGGAGCTGCTCAACCACGCCAACGTGTTCTGCCGCGAGGGCCTGGACATCGGCACCCGCGCCTTCCTCCCGCACCTGCCGCGCAGCCTCGGTCGCGCGCGGGTGGCCGACCTGGGCTGCGGTAACGGCGTACTCGCCATCGCCAGCGCCCTGGCCAACCCGGACGCCCACTACACCCTGGTGGACGAATCCTTCATGGCCGTGCAGTCGGCGCAGGAAAACTGGCGCGCCGCCCTCGGCGAGCGCGAGGCGGAGTTCCGCGCCGCCGACGGCCTGGCCGGGCAGCCGGCGGACTCGCTGGACCTGGTGCTGTGCAACCCACCCTTCCACCAGCAGCAGGTGGTCGGCGACTTCCTCGCCTGGCGCATGTTCCAGCAGGCCCGTCACGCGCTGGTCACCGGCGGCCAGCTGTGGATCGTCGGCAACCGCCACCTGGGCTACCACGCCAAGCTCAAGCGCCTGTTCCGCGGGGTCGAGCAGGTGGCGGCGAATCCGAAATTCGTGGTGTTGAAAGCGACGAAGTGATCCACCCTGGTTGCCTGGCGAGCGCGCTCGGGAGCAGGATGCCCTGTCCCCTTCGCGAGCCAGGAAGCCCGTCATGACCGCCCCCACCAGCGCCTTCGCCAGCGGCGAGCTTGCCGCCGAGCGCATCCGTACCGCCGACGGCCTGGAACTGGCGCTGTACCGCATCGGCGCCGCCGAGGGGCCGGCGGTGGTGCTCACCCACGGCACCTTCTCCAACTATCGCAGCTGCCTCGGCCTGGCCGAGAGCCTCGCCGCGCGCGGCTTCGCCTGCTGGGTGTTCGACTGGCGCGGGCATGGCGCCAGCGACCGCGACGAATTCCGCCACAGCTTCGACGAGGTGGCCACCCATGACGTGCCGGCGGTACTGGACGCGGTGCGCGAGCGCAGCGGCCAGCCGGCGGCGTTCTGGATCGGCCACTCCGGCGGCGGCCTGATCGCCTCCATGTGGACGGCGCGCCATCCGCAGCTGGCCGGCGAACGCCTGCGCGGGCTGGTGTTGCTCGGCTCGCAGGCCACGGCGGCCGGCGACACCCTGCGCCACCGCTGGATGGTCCGCGCCTATGACTGGCTGCTGCGCGGCCGCCGGGTGGCGCCGCAGCGCCGGCGTAGCATCGGCCCGGAAGCCGAGAGCGCGCGGCTGATGCGCCAATGGTGCCAGTGGAACCTGCGCGAACGCTTCAGTGGCGAGGACGGCTTCGACTACCTCGCCGGGCTCGCCGCCGCCAAGCTGCCGGTGCTCGCCCTGGCCGGCAGCGGCGACCGCTTCATCGCCCCGGCGGCCGGCTGCCAGGCGCTGCTGGAGGCCTTCGGCGGCGCCGACCGGAGCTTCCGGCTGTGCGGCACGCACAACGGTTTCCGCGAGGACTACAGCCACAACCGCCTGGTGCTGTCGCGCAACGCCAGCGAGGAGCTGTGGCCTTTGATCGGCGAATGGATGGCCCGGCGCTAGCCGAGCGCGGCGGGGGTATCGACGTCGCGCAGCACACCGGCGTCCGCCACGTCGACGGCCAGCCAGGCGTCGCGGTGGGCCTGCAGCACCGCGCGGGCGCCCTCGTCGCCGCGCAGCCCGAGCAGCTCCGGCCAGAAGGCGCGGCCGAATATGACCGGATGGCCGCGTTGGCCGTCGTGAAGGGGAAAGACGATGCGCGCCTCGTCGGCCTGCGCAGCGAGCAGATGCAAGGTGCGCGGGTCGATCCAGGGCATGTCGCCCAACAGGATGGCCGCGCTGGTCGCCGAACCGCCGTGCAAGGCCACAACACCAGCGGCAAGGCTGTGGCCCAGGCCGGACGCGGCGTCGGCGCAGCGCACCAACGGGATATCCACAGGCACGCCAAGCGCAGCGGGATCGTCTTCCGGGCGCAGCACCACGACCACCTGATCGAACGCCGCCCGCGCATTGGCCAGGCTCGCCGCCAGCAGGCCACGGCCGTCGACCAGGCGCGCCTGGCGCTTGTCGGCGCCGAAGCGCCGGCCGAAGCCCGCCGCCAGCAGCAGCGCGACCGTGGTCACAGGCTGGCGCGCTCGATGCCGCTGCGGGTGCGGAGGATGTCGGCGAGCACCGCCAGGGCGATTTCCGCCGGAGTCTTGCTGCCCAGGTTGAGGCCGATGGGCGCGTGGATGCGCGCCAGCTCGGTTTCGCCCAGGCCGCCGACCCGTTCCAGGCGCTCCATGCGCCTGGCCGAGGTGGTGCGCGAGCCCATCACGCCGATATAGAAGGCCTCGGTGCGCACGGCTTCGAGCATCGCCAGGTCGTCGATCTTCGGATCGTGGGTCAGCGCCACCACCGCCGTGTCGGCGTGGCAGCCGCCATTGGCGATGAAGATCGACGGCAGTTCGCGGCGGATTTCGATGCCGTCCAGTTCGACGCCGTCCAGCGCTTCCTCGCGCGGGTCGCAGAGGATCACTTCGAAGCCCAGGCCCTTGCCGAACTCGGCGCAGGCGTGAGCCACGCTGGAATAGCCGGCCAGCAGCAGGCGCTGGGCGGCGCCGACGCGCAGCTGCACTTCGTCGCTGTCGCGTTCCACCCGCGGGCCGTGGCTGTGATCGTCGCTCAGGCTGCGCGCGCCACTGGCCAGGTCGACCCGGCGCAACAGGCGGCGCTGGCCGAGCAGCGCCGCTTCCAGTTCGCGCAGGTGCGCCTGCACCTCGCAGTCCGGGGCCAGGTTTTCCACCAGCACGTCGAGGATGCCGCCACAGGGCAGGCGGATGGAGCTGCGCTCGTCGCCTTCGCCGTAGCGCACCACCTTCACCGGCTCGGCGAACTCCCCGGCGGCCACGCGTTCGAGGAAGTCATCCTCGACGCAGCCGCCGGACAGCGAGCCCACCCACTGCCCGCGCTGGTTGACCGCCAGCAGCGAGCCCGGCGCGCGGGGCGCCGAGCCGTAGGTGAAGAGCACGGTGCAGAGCCAGACGCGCTGGTCCTCGCGGGACCAGCGCAGGGCCTGGCGAACCACTTGCAGATCGAGATGTTGCACGCTTCACATCGCCTTGCCGGCATGCGCCGACACGCCTTCGGACTTCAGTTGCGCAACCGCCTGGGCGTCGAGATCGCCGGGCAGTCCGCCCCAACTCTGACGCAGGTAGTTGAGCAGATCGGTGAGCTGCGCGTCATCCAGTTTTTCCGCGAAACCGGGCATTGGCTGCATGCGCTCGAAGCCGCCGAACTGCTGCTCGCCGATGCCATCGACTATCACCCGCAGCAGGTTGCGCGAGTCGGCCAGGCGCAGGGTGGTGTTGCCCTGCATGGCCACGGCGATGTGCGGCTTGCCTTCGCCCTCGGTGCCGTGGCAACCGGCGCAGACGTTCAGGTACTGCTGGCGGCCGCGCTTGGCACTGTCGGACAGCTGTGGATAAGCCACCGCCTGGACCACCTTGGCCGCCGGCGGCTGGTCGCCCAGCAGGTAGCTGGCCATGGCCTGCAGGTCGGCGCTGTCCAGGTGCTGGGTGCTGTGGTGCAGCACCGGGAACATCTCGTTGAACATGCTGCCCTGGGCGCTCATGCCGTGTTCGAGGAAGGCCGACAGGTCGGCGTGGTTCCAGCCGCGCGCGGCCAGGTCCTCGGCCAGCAGGCTGGGCGCCAGGTAGCCGTTGAGCAGGGCGCCGCTCAGGCGCTTGTCCTGCTGCAGCGCGCCGATGGCGTTGCGCGGGGTGTGGCACTCGCCGCAGTGGCCGAGCACTTCCACCAGGTACTGGCCGCGCTGCCAGGGCTCGCTCTTGCCTTCGGCGCTGTGCAGCTGGACGCTCTTGCCGTACAGCAGGTTCCAGCCGCTCAGGCCGACGCGCACGTTGAACGGGAAGCTCAGCGCGGTCTCGGGCGCGGCGCGGTGCACCGGCTCGGTGGTCAGCAGGTAGGCGTGGATGGCGTCGGAATCCTCGCGCTTGATCAGGTGGTACGAGGTGTAGGGCATCGCCGGGTAGAGATTGGCGCCGTCCTTGCGCTTGCCCTCGGTGAGGGCGGCGAAGAACTCGTCGGCGCTGTAGCTGCCGATGCCGAAGTCCTTGTCGGAGGTGATGTTGCTGCCGTAGATGGTGCCGAACGGCGAGGCGATCGGCAGCCCGCCGGCGAAGGGCGCGCCGCCCGCCGCGGTGTGGCAGGCCGTGCAGTCGGCGGCGCGGGCCAGGTATTCGCCGCGCTTGGCCAGGTCGGCGTCGGCGGCCTGGGCGCCGGCCGCCAGGCCCGCGCTCAGCAGCAGGCCGGTCAGGAATCGCGCCATGCTCAGCCCTCCTTGACCAGGCCGAGGTCGGTGAGGACCTCGGCGGTGGCGTTGTAATAGCGCACGTAGCCGGTGCAGCGGCAGATGTGGTGGCCGAGGCTGGCTTCGATGGCGTCTTCCAGCTCGCTCTTCTTCAGCGGCTGGCGCTGGGCCTTTTCCACCAGCACGGTGGCGGCGTTGACGAAGCCCGGCGCGCAGTAGCTGCACTGGAAGGCGAAGCGCTCGACGAACTTCTGCTGGATCGGGTTCAGTTCGCTGACCTTGCCATCGGCGTCGCGCTTGGCGTGGCCTTCGATGGTGCGCACTTTCTTGCCGTCGAACCAGTTGGCGCCGGTGATGCAGGTGCGCACTTCCTCGCTGGTGCCGTCGGGGTTGTCGACGATCACCACGCAGGCGTGGCAGATGCCCTGGCCGCAGCCCAGGCGCGAACCGGTGAGGTTCTGGTATTCGTGCAGGTAGTCGATCATCGGCAGGTCGGCGGGGACCTCGACCGGGCCGACGCCTTGACCGTTGAGGGTCAGCTGGAGCTTAGCCATTGAGGGCCTCCTTGATACGGGCGGGGGTGATGGGCAGGTCGCGGACGCGCTTGCCGATGGCGTGGGCGATGGCGTTGCCCACGGCGCCGGCGATGGGAATCATCACCACTTCGGCGATGCCCTTGGACGGGTCGCTGGGCGACAGCGGCGGGAGAATTTCCGAGGTCTGCTTCCACACCGCCACGTCCTTGCCGCGCGGCAGGCGGTAGCGGTTGAAGTTCCAGTCGCCCTCGGCCGGGCCGCCTTCGTGCAGCGGCATTTCCTCCAGCAACGCATGGCCCAGGCCCATGGCCGTGCCCCCTTCGATCTGGCCCTTGACCAGCTCCGGCACCAGTACCCGGCCGCACTCGACCCAGGAGTGGTGATTGAGTACCTGTACCTCGTGGCTGCCCTTGTTGACCTTCAGTTCCACCAGGGTCGCCACCGGGCTGTAGTAGGTGACCGCGGCGTTGTTCAGTTGCACCGGCGGGTAGTTCACGTTCTTGCGGTCCAGCAGGTGGAAGCCAGCGCTGTTCATCTGTGCCTTCTTCGCCGCCGGCGCGCCGTCGCCGTATTTCACCGCCAGGCCGTCCAGCGGCAGGCGCTCGCTGACGCCGTCGATGCTGAATTCGCAGTCGGCCCAGCTCCAGCGGTTGAAGGCGTGCACGCTGGCCCCGGTGACCAGGCCGCGCTCATGGGCGAGCTTGGCCAGCTGGGCGAACGGCAGCGGCTGCATGCCGTTGGCGGTCAGCGCGCCATCGACCCAGTGGGCGTCCTCGCGGCGCACCACGTAGGGGTTGGCCTGGCCGCCGAAGGGCCCCTGGCGCCAGATTTCCAGGGCCGCCGGCCACAGGCCGTGGTTGAACAGCACGCGCGCCGCCTCGCGGGTGGCGTGGCTGAAGTAGTAGGCCGAGTTGGTCGCCGAGGACGCCGAGGCGTACTTGCCGACCCAGCGCGGGTTGCGCAGCTTCTCGTCCTGGGTGGCCTGGCTCATGGTGTAGGGGTCTTCGCCGCTGAGCAGCTGCAGCTCCGGCCACTGCGTCTCGGCGGTCTTCACCTCGTCCGCCGGGCGGCCGAGGAAGTCGGCGGCGACCAGCGCCTGGGAGGTGGACATGCCGGTGCCGATCTCGATGCCGATGTGGCGCAGCTGGATGCGTCCCTCGGCGTCGAACTCCAGGCTGGCCATGGGCGCCTCGGAGCCGGTGCCGAAGTCCTTCTGGCAGATGGCGAAGCCGACGCCGTACCAGTTGTCCGGGTCCTGCGCATCGAACTGCTTCTTGCGCTCGGCGCGGTTCTTCCAGACTTCGTGGGCGGCGGCCTTGTCGAGGATCTCGTGCAGGCGCAGCGCGCCGGCGGGCACCGCGCCCTGGGTGTTCTTCATGCCCGAGAGCAGCGCGTTGCGCCGGCGCAGCTCGATGGGGTCGGCGCCCAGGCGCTCGGCGATCTCGTCCACCATCATCTCGGTGGAGGCCATGCTCTGCAGGGTGCCGTAGCCGCGCATGGAGCCGGCCTCGACGCCGCGCGAGTGGTAGGCGGTGGCCTGCAGGTCGCTCTGCGGCATGTAGTAGATCGACTGCGCGGCGGTGGCGCCCACGGCGGCCACCGAGGCGCTGTAGTTGGCGCGGCCGCCGCCGTCCAGGCTCATCTCGGCGCGGAAGATGCGGAAGCCCAAGTCCTTCTTGTCCACCGCCAGCTGGTAGTGGATGTCGAAGGCGTGGCGCTTGATGCCGCTCTGGAACTGCTCGTAGCGATCGTTCGCCAGGCGCACCGGCACGCCTTCGCCGTACAGCGCCGCCAGGGCGGCGTAGTAGACGAAAATGTTGTGGTCCTTGGAGCCGTAGCCGACGGTGTAGCCGGGGTGGATGTTCAGCGTGGCCAGGCCGAAGCGCGACGGCGCGATCATGTGCACCGTCTCGTAGGCCGCCTCGAACGGGCACTGGGTGGCGACCACGAAGTGCAGGGTCTTGCTCGCCGGGTCGAACCAGCCGTTGCCGTTGTCCGGCTCCAGGGCCGCCGGCTCGATGGACGGGGTCTTGTAGCGCTCGTCGAAGACCAGCCAGTCCTGCGGCGGGTTGGCGATCTGCTCCTGGATCTTCTGCGCGTAGAACAGCCCCTGCTCGGTGAGGTTGCCGTGCTGGCTGGGCTGCTGGTCCCACACCGGTTTGCGGTTGCGGATCATGGGGAACAGGATCGAGGCCTTGAGGCTGGAGAACTCGTCCTCGTCGGCCGAGGTCTTCCCGCCCACCCGCACGTAGCGGAAGCTGCCGTAGGGGTCGCCCTGGTACAGCGGCGCCTGGGCCCCGTAGCGGATCGCCTTGTCGTTGAACTTCAGCTTGAGCTTGGCCTGGCGGAAGCGCTCGAAGTCGTGCCAGATGAGGATCGCCACCGGGTGGCCGATGAACATCGGCACCTTGCCGGCGGGCAGTAGCGGGTCCGGCGCGTGGGCCTCGGGGAAGACGATGCCGTCCTTCGCCAGGTCGTCGGCGGTGACGATGCGGTCCGGCTGCAGGTCGGCGCCGAGCCAGGCGAGGTCGTAGCCGTCGTAGACGCGGTCGGCCTTGAGGGTCTTGAGCAGCATCGCGTGGCCCTGCTGCTGCGGCCAGCCGGGCATGTCCTTGGCGCGGATGTCGCGGGCGAACACCTTGTTGCCGCAGACCTTGGAGATGCCATCGTTGCGGAAGCGCGCGCGGCCGTCGTGGCCCAGCCACTGTTCGGCGGGCACGGTCACGTTCTGTTCCATCAGGGCGGCGAAGGCCCGGCTGCCGAGCGGCGCCACGGTCACGCTGACGCCGGCGATCAGCCCGCCCTGGAGAAAGGCGCGCCGGGAAAACTCACGGTTGGACATGGATCATCCTCTGGACGGTGCACTTCCCGTCCATGTCGTTATGGGCTCTGGATACGGCGGAGGTGGGGCGTGGAATGGCGTTCACAGGCCCTGGCGAGCCTGCCGTCCCACGAATAATCCTGACCGAAACGTCAACTTTACCCAATCGCCCCGCATCAGGCAAAAGTTAAGCAGGGCGATCAGCGAACCGAATGCCCGATGGCCGTCCATTCGTCAGCTGGAATTTCACGACGGAAATTGTTACAGCGTGCTACGCTGGCGCCCCATTCATTAGCTCCCTAACCAGTCGTCCCGCACCATGTCCGCCGAAGCCACCTCGCTGCTCCGCCATCGTCCCTTCCTCGCCTTCTGGCTCGCCCGCGTGTGCACCGCCAGTGGCTTCCAGATGCTCACCGTGGCCATCGGCTGGCACATGTACGAGCTGACCCACAACGTGCTCGACCTCGGCCTGGTGGGCCTGGTGGAGTTCCTGCCGCGGATGCTGTTCATGCTGCACACCGGGCACGTCGCCGACCGTTACGACCGGCGCAAGGTCGCGGCCATCTGCCAGGTTGGCCAGGGCCTGGTGGCGCTGGCCCTGGTGCTCGGCGCGAGCACCAGCAACGTCACCCGCGAGATGATCTTCGTGCTCGCCTTCCTGCTCGGCAGCGCCCGCGCCTTCGAGATGCCCACCACCCAGGCGCTGCTGCCGAACATCGTGCCCACCGGCCTGTTCCCGCGCGCGGTGGCGGCCTCGGCCTCGGCGATGCAGGCGGCGACCATCGCCGCCCCGGCGCTGGGCGGCCTGCTCTACGCCTTCGGCGCCTTCTGGGTCTACGCGCCGACCACCCTGCTCTATTTCATGGCCTGCTGCCTGGTGCTGACCCTGCCCTCGCGGCAGCAGCCATCCCGGCAGGGCAAGGCCAGCCTGGAGTCGCTGCTGGCCGGCATCCGCTTCATCCGCAGCCGCCCGGACATCTTCGGCGCCATCTCGCTGGACCTGTTCGCCGTGCTGCTCGGCGGCGCCACCGCGCTGCTGCCGGTGTTCGCCAAGGACATCCTGCTCACCGGCCCCTGGGGCCTGGGCCTGCTGCGTTCGGCACCGGCGCTGGGCGCGCTGCTGATGTCGTTCTGGCTGGCGCGCTTCCCGATCGAGCGCAACGTCGGGCGCATCATGTTCCTGGCGGTGGGCATCTTCGGCGTGGCGACCATCGCCTTCGGCCTGTCGACGTCGTTCTGGCTGTCCCTCGGGGTGCTGGTGGTGCTGGGCGCGGCGGACATGATCAGCATGGTGATCCGCGGCGCCTTCGTGCAGCTGGAAACCCCGGACGAGATGCGCGGCCGGGTCAGCGCGGTGAACGGCCTGTTCATCGGCGCCTCGAACCAGCTCGGCGAGTTCGAGTCGGGCCTGACCGCGCACTGGTTCGGCACGGTGCCGGCGGTGGTGATCGGCGGCGTGGGCACGCTGGTGGTCACCGGCACCTGGATGAAGCTGTTCCCGACGCTGGCCAAGCGCGACAGGTTGCACTGAGGTCGCGCTGCGGCCAGCTCAGCTCCGAGCGGGCGATGGCCACGGTCAAACGGCGGATAACGTCGAACGTTATCCGCCCTACGTCACTCTCGACCACCGCGTAGGGCGTATAACCGTTCGCGGTTATACGCCGCTTCACCGCACGTATCGCCACCACCACGGCCAAATCGGGCGAACGCATGCGCAGGATGAATGCCCCCGCGCA
>NZ_JARJLT010000383.1 GCF_029335315.1 Pseudomonas citronellolis | reverse complement strand
TACAAAGCCCCCTCCCGCATCAATTCCAGCAACTCCGCATTCGACACCCCCGGCCGCTCCCCCAGCAAACCTGCCAGGTGCCCACAGAACGCCGCGCAACCCAGGCTGGCGCCGGCCTGCCCGGCCACCCGCACGGCCGCGCCGAAGTCCGCCTGCGGGCTGTTCAACCACGACCACTCGCCCTCGCCACAACGCGCATCGCCGGTCACCCGCAGCACGCCGGGATAGGCCGCCGGAAACACCGGTTCGCCGCGCGCGGGGCTGGACGCACAGACCAGCACGCCGGCCGCCACCAGCTCGGCGATGGCCTCGCGGAGGATCGGCCGGTCCTGGCGCACGCCCAGGCTCAGGTTGACCAGGCGCACACCCCGCTCGCCCAGCCAGCGCAACGCGGCGGCGATCTGCAATGGGCTGGTCACGCCGCGCCCGTCGAACACCTGGGCCACCTGGAAGCGCGCTTGCGGGGCACGGGAGAGGATGGCTTGCAGCACAGCCGAACCATGACCAAGGGCGTCGTCCAGCAGGTCACCACCGTCCACGCCTTCGTCGGTCAGGAAGAATCGCCGGCCCACCAGCACCGCGCCGGCCTGGTTCTCGGCATGGCCACTGTCGACCACGCCCACCAATACCTCAGCCACCCTGCCCTCCCACGACCACCCGCGGCACCTCGCGCACGCTCAGGCGGCCGTCCTGCAGCTCCAGGCGCAGGTCGGCCTCGGCCAGGGTCGAGGGGCGGTGGCTGACGAGGATGCGCGTGCGCCCGGCGAACAGCCGGTCGATGGCGGCGATCACTTCGCGCTCGGTGCTTTCGTCCACCTGCGAGGTGGCTTCGTCGAGGATCAGGATCAGCGGGTCCTGGAGCAGCGCGCGGGCGATGGCGATGCGCTGCTTCTGCCCGCCGGAAAGCTGCTGGCCGCGTTCGCCCAGGGGGCTGTCGAGGCCCTCGGGGAGGCTGGCGATCAGGCTGTCGAGCTGGGCCAGGGCGGCGACCCGCTCGATCTCCGCGCGGCTGACGTGGGGCGCGCTGTAGGACAGGTTGTCGGCCAGGCTGCCACGGAACAGCACCAGTTCCTGGCTGACCACGGCGATGCGTCGGCGCAGCTCGAACAGGTCCAGCTCGCGCAGGTCCACGCCGTCGAGCAGGATGCGCCCCTGCTCCGGGTCGTAGAAGCGTTGCAGTAGGTCGATCAGCGTCGATTTGCCGACCCCCGACGGCCCGCTCAGGGCCACCTTGCGGCCCACCGGGATGCACGCGTTGAGGTCTTGCAGCACCGGCTGGCCGCGCCCGGCGTGGCTGAAGCCGAGGTTTTCCAGGCGCAGCTCGCCGCACGTCGGCATCGGCCTGGGATTGGCCGGGCTGGCGACGCCCGGCGCCTCGCCGCGCAGCTCCATCACCCGGCCCAGGCTGACGGTCATGCGTTGCAGCGCCACGTACAGGCCGAGCAGGCTCTGCACCGGGCCGATGGCCATGCCCAGGTAGGTGGAGAAAGCGATCAGCGAGCCCAGCTGCCAGGTGCCCTGCACCACCCAGTAGCCGCCGACCAGGAAGGCGCAGGCGCGCGACAGCGACATCAGCGTCCCCGGCAGCGCCTGGGTGAAGAATTCGGTGAGTTGCAGGCGCAGCAGCTGGCCCAGGTAGCCCTGCCCCAGGCCTTCCAGGCGCCCGGCCTCGCGGCCCTGCTGGCCGGCGGACTGGATGAACTTCATCGCCGGCAGGGTCTCGACGAAGAACGACGACAGGTCGGCCGAGCGCTCGCGCAGCTGGCGCGCCTCGCGCTCGACCTTCTTGCGCATCCAGCGCAGCCAGAGCACGTCCAGCGGGATCAGCACGGCCACCAGCAGCGACAGCTTCCAGCTCAGAGTCAGCAGCAGCGCCAGCGAGCCGACCAGGCCGATCACGCTGGACACCGCCGAGAACAGCGAGTCCACCGCGAAGCGCTGGATCTCGGCGACGTCGCCGTCCAGCCGCGACATCAGGTCGCCGATGCGCCGGCGGGCGAAGAAGGTCGGCGAAAGCGTCTGCAGGTGGCGGTACAGCGCGTCGCGCAGGGCGAACAGGATGCGCCCGGAAAGCCGCGTGTGCAGGTAGCGGTTGACCCCGGAAAGCACCGTGCCGAGCAGCCCGACCACGATCATCGCCCCGGCCAGCAGCGCCAGGGTCGGGAAGTTGCGCGCCAGCAGGCCGTCGTCGATCAGCAGCTTGGTCAGCCAGGGTTGCGCCAGGGCCAGCAGCGAGGCGCACAGCGCCAGCCCGAGCAGGCCGAAAATGGCCAGGCGCTGCGGGCGGACGAAGCCGTACAGCCAGTGCAGCGCGTTCTTCAGGGCCTTGGGGTCGTCGCTGTCGATCAGGCGGGTGAAGAACATCAGCCGCCCTTCAGTTGCTTGAGTTTGCGGTACAGGGTGGCGCGGCTGATGCCCAGCGCGCCGGCGGCCGCCGAGACGTTGCCCTGGTGGCGGTCCAGCGCCTGGCGGATCAGCTCCATCTCGGTCTCGCGGATGCGCCCGGTGGGCTGCCGCTCGCCGGCGGCGAGTTCCTCCAGGGTGCTGTCCGGCAGATGGTCGAGGCCCAGCGTGCGCTCGCCGTCCTCGCGCATCGCCAGGGCGGTGCGCAGCACCATCTCCAGTTGGCGGATGTTGCCCGGCCAGTGATAGTCGGCGAGCAGCCCGAACAGCTCGGCGTCCAGGCGCACTTCGGGCGCGCCGAGCTTGGCCAGCAGGCCCTGGGCCAGTTCGCCGAGGTCGTCGCGCTCGCGCAGCGCCGGCAGGCGCACGCTGATGCCGTTGACGCGGTAGTAGAGGTCTTCGCGGAAGTGCTTTTCCTCGACCTGGCGCTTGAGGTCGCGGTGGGTGGCGCAGATCAGCGCCACGTCGATGTCCTGTTCCTCGCCGGCGCCCAGCGGCGCCACCTTGCGCTCCTGCAGCACACGCAGCAGGCGCGCTTGCAGGGCCAGCGGCATGTCGCCGATCTCGTCGAGGAACAGCGTGCCGCCGTGGGCCTGTTGCAGGCGCCCGACCATGCCGCCGCGCCGCGAGCCGGTGAAGGCGCCCTCGCGGTAGCCGAACAGCTCGGACTCGATCAGGCCTTCGGGAATGGCCGCGCAGTTCACCGCGACGAAGGGCTTGCCGGCCCGCGCACCGCTCTGGTGCAGGGTCCGCGCCAGCACTTCCTTGCCGCTGCCGGTTTCGCCCAGCAGCAGCACCGGCAGTTCGTTGGCCAGGCCCTGCCGGGCCATGCGCAGGGCGCGGGCGTAGCGCGGGTTGCCGCCGGCCAGCGCTTCGAGGTTCGGCGTGGCCTGGGCCGCGCGCTGCGGCTGGCGCGCCGGCACCGACACGGCGGCGTTGCGCAACGGCGCCTGCAGCACCTTGTAGTGGAACTCGCCCTTGGCCGTCTGCAGGCTGCCGCTGGCGTCGGGTTGCAGGCGCGCCAGCAGCTGTTCGCCACGGGCCCCCAGGAGTTCTTCGCAACGCCGCCCGAGCAGGGCTTCGCGCGGCGCGCCGAGCAGTTGGCAGGCCGGCGTGCTGAGGGCCAGGATGCGCCCTTCGAGGCTCAGCGCCAGCAGGCCCTGCCAGGGTGAATCGAGGTACTGGCGGCGGCTGTGGAAGGACAGCACTACCTGCCCCGGATGGCTGGCGGCGAACAGCCGCGCCTCGATCTGCAGCGCCGCGCGGCTGAGCAGGGTCAGGCTTTCCACCGGGCCGGCCAGCGGGCCTTCGCGGGTCAGGTCGAGCACCCCGAGCAGCTTGCCCTGCGGGCAACTGATCGGCACCGAGGTGCAGGAGAAGCGGCTGAGGCGTTCCAGGTAGTGTTCGCCGCAGTCGATCTGGGTGGCGCGGCCTTCGACCAGGGCGGTGCCCAGGGCGTTGGTGCCGCGCGCCGCCTCGCTCCAGCAGGCGCCCAGGCTGATGTCTTCCAGGCCGATGCGGCGCAGGCGTTCGTGGGCGCCGTCCACCGAGACGATGGTGGCGTCGGCGTTGGCCAGGATCACCAGGGCGTCGTGGCCCTGGCGCTGGCGCAGGTAATCCAGTTCGGGGGTGGCGGCGTCGAGCAGCAGGCGGTTGTTGCCCAGCAGCAGTTCGATGCCGGCGCGGTTCTCCAGGTCCTGGTCGTTGCCGCTGCCGCAGTCCAGGCCGTGGCCCAGGCTGCGTCGCCAGGAGGCGTCGATTTCCTCGCGCAGCACACCGCTGGGCAGCTGGCCCTCGCGTTGCAGGCGTTCGCGGGCCCGGTGGGCCTCGCGCAGCAGGTCGCTGCTTATTGTTCTTGTCATGTCGATCTCGGCTCCGCTTGCCCGCGCGGTGCATCGCCACGCGGGACGCTCAGGCTGGTCAGGGACTGTCTACACCCGTCCTCCCCTTCAGTAAAGAGGACGCTCGGTTGGCCGGCAACGCACGCAATTAGCGGGCCAGCCGGTTGGCGGCGAAGTGATTGACAGTCCCTCGACGCAGGTTTACGTTAACGTAAAGGTAAACGAACGAGCAAGCCCGATGGCAACCACCTACAGCATTTCCGAACTGGCCCGCGAACTGGACGTCACCACCCGCGCCATCCGCTTCTACGAGGAGCAGGGCATGCTCAGCCCCGAGCGTCGCGGCCAGGAGCGCATCTACAGCCCCAAGGACCTGGTGGCGCTGAAGCTGATCCTGCGCGGCAAGCGCATCGGTTTCTCGCTGGCCGAGTGCAAGGAGCTGATCGACCTCTACGACCCCAGCAGCGACAACCGCAAGCAGCTCGAGACCTTCATGGGCAAGATCGCCGCGCGTCGCGCGCAGCTGGAACAGCAGATGCTCGACATCGAGCAGATGAAGCTGGAACTGGACACGGCCGAGGAACGCTGCCTGGCGGCCCTCGCCGACACCGAGAAGAAGCAACGCGCCACCGTGTGAGCGCCCTCCCCTCATCCAAGTACAAGAAATAGGTGCAACCATGAGCTACCCGTCCCTCAACTTCGGCCTCGGCGAAACCATCGACATGCTGCGGGATTCCGTCCATCAGTTCGCCCAGGCCGAGCTGGCCCCGCGTGCGGCGCAGATCGACCGCGACAACGAGTTCCCCATGGACATGTGGCGCAAGTTCGGCGACATGGGCCTGCTGGGCATGACCGTGGAAGAGGAGTACGGCGGCACCAACATGGGCTACCTGGCCCACGTGGTGGCGATGGAGGAGATCAGCCGCGCGTCCGCCTCGGTCGGCCTGTCCTACGGTGCCCACTCGAACCTGTGCCTCAACCAGATCCGCAAGAACGGCACCCACGAGCAGAAGCAGAAGTACCTGCCCAAGCTGTGCTCCGGCGAACACGTCGGCGCGCTGGCGATGAGCGAGCCCAACGCCGGTTCCGACGTCGTGTCGATGAAGCTGCGCGCCGAGAAGAAGGGCGACCGCTATGTGCTCAACGGCAACAAGATGTGGATCACCAACGGCCCGGACGCCAACACCTACGTGATCTACGCCAAGACCGACGTCAACGCCGGCTCGCGCGGGATGACCGCGTTCATCGTCGAGCGCGACTTCAAGGGCTTCTCCCGCCACCAGAAGCTGGACAAGCTGGGCATGCGCGGTTCCAACACCTGCGAACTGGTGTTCGAGGACGTCGAAGTGCCGGAGGAAAACATCCTCGGCGCCGAAGGCCGTGGCGTGGCCGTGCTGATGAGCGGCCTGGACTACGAACGCACCGTGCTCTCCGGCGGCCCGACCGGGATCATGACCGCCTGCATGGACGTGGTGCTGCCCTACGTGCACGAGCGCCAGCAGTTCAAGCAGTCGATCGGCGAATTCCAGCTGGTGCAGGGCAAGCTGGCCGACATGTACGCCGGCATGAACGCCTCCAAGTCCTACCTGTACAACGTGGCCAAGGCCTGCGACCGCGGCGAGGAGTCGCGCAAGGACGCCGCCGCGGTGATCCTCTACACCGCCGAGATGGCCACCAAGATGGCCCTGGACACCATCCAACTGCTCGGCGGCAACGGCTACACCAACGAGTACCCGGCCGGCCGCCTGCTGCGCGACGCCAAGCTCTACGAGATCGGCGCCGGCACCAGCGAGATCCGCCGCATGCTGATCGGCCGCGAGCTGTTCAACGAAACCCGCTGAACCCAACCGCCGCGCATTTGTAGGAGCGGACCCTGTCCGCGAAATCCCGGCAACGCCGGGACAAGAACCTCGCGGAGAAGCTCCGCTCCTACAAGGCACCCGACAAGCTCGTGGAGACGCCATGACCATCCTCGGCACCCAACTCAACACCCGCTCCCCGGAATACGCGGCCAACGCCGCGACCATGCTGGAGGGCGTCCAGGACCTGCGCGCCCTGCTCGGCCGCGTCCATGAAGGCGGCGGCGCCGCCGCCCAGGCCAAGCACACCGCGCGTGGCAAGCTGCTGGTGCGCGAGCGCATCAACCGCCTGCTCGACGCCGGCTCGCCGTTCCTCGAAGTCTCCGCCCTGGCCGCCCACGAGGTGTACGGCGAGGACGTCGCCGCCGCCGGCGTGGTCGCCGGCATCGGCCGCGTCGAAGGCGTGGAATGCATGATCGTCGGCAACGACGCCACGGTGAAGGGCGGCAGCTACTACCCGCTGACCGTGAAGAAGCACCTGCGCGCCCAGGCCATCGCCCAGCAGAACCGCCTGCCGTGCATCTACCTGGTGGACTCCGGCGGCGCCAACCTGCCGCGCCAGGACGAGGTGTTCCCGGACCGCGAGCACTTCGGGCGGATCTTCTTCAACCAGGCCAACATGAGCGCCCAGGGCATCCCGCAGATCGCCGTGGTGATGGGCTCGTGCACCGCCGGCGGCGCCTACGTGCCGGCGATGAGCGACGAGACCATCATGGTCCGCGAGCAGGCCACCATCTTCCTCGCCGGCCCGCCGCTGGTGAAGGCCGCCACCGGCGAGGTGGTCAGCGCCGAGGACCTGGGCGGCGCCGACGTGCACTGCAAGACCTCCGGCGTGGCCGACCACTACGCCGAGGACGATGCCCACGCCCTGGCCATCGCCCGCCGTTGCGTCGCCAACCTCAACTGGACCAAGCGCGGCAAGCTCAACAGCCTGGCCCCGCGCGCGCCGCTGTACCCGGCCGAGGAGCTGTACGGGGTGATCCCGGTGGACAGCAAGCAGCCGTTCGACGTGCGCGAGATCATCGCGCGGCTGGTCGACGGCAGCGAATTCGACGAGTTCAAGGCGCTGTTCGGCACCACCCTGGTGTGCGGCTTCGCCCACCTGCACGGCTACCCGGTGGCGATCCTCGCCAACAACGGCATCCTCTTCGCCGAGGCCGCGCAGAAAGGCGCGCACTTCATCGAGCTGGCCTGCCAGCGCGGCATCCCGCTGGTGTTCCTGCAGAACATCACCGGCTTCATGGTCGGCCAGAAGTACGAGGCCGGCGGCATCGCCAAGCACGGCGCCAAGCTGGTCACCGCAGTGGCCTGCGCCCAGGTGCCGAAGTTCACCGTGATCATCGGCGGCAGCTTCGGCGCCGGCAACTATGGCATGTGCGGCCGCGCCTACGACCCGCGCTTCCTGTGGATGTGGCCCAACGCGCGGATCGGCGTGATGGGTGGTGAACAGGCCGCCGGCGTGCTGGCCCAGGTCAAGCGCGAACAGGCCGAACGCGCCGGCAACACGCTGAGCGCCGAGGAAGAGGCCAAGATCAAGGCACCGATCCTCGCCCAGTACGAACGCCAGGGGCACCCCTACTACTCCAGCGCGCGGCTGTGGGACGACGGCGTGATCGACCCGGCGCAGACCCGCGAGGTCCTCGCCCTGGCCCTGTCCGCCTCGCTCAACGCGCCCATCGAAGCGACCCGCTTCGGCGTCTTCCGCATGTAAGGCCGCTGCCATGACCGACTTTCAGAACATCCAGCTGGAAAAAGACCCGCGCGGCGTCGCCACCCTGTGGCTGAACCGTCCGGACAAAAACAACGCCTTCAACGCCCAGACCATCGCCGAGCTGATCCTGGCGCTGGACCAGGTGAGCGACGACGCCGGGGTGCGCCTGCTGGTCCTGCGCGGCCGCGGCAAGCACTTCTGCGGCGGCGCCGACCTGGGCTGGATGCAGGAGGCGGCCAAACTCGACTACCAGGGCAACCTCGCCGACGCCCAGCAACTGGCCGAGCTGCTGACCAACCTGCACCGCCTGAAGAAGCCGACCCTGGCCGTGGTCCAGGGCGCGGCCTTTGGCGGCGGTGTCGGCCTGGTGGCCTGCTGCGACATGGCCCTGGGCAGCGAACAGGCGCAGTTCTGCCTGTCGGAAGTGCGCATCGGGCTGATCCCCGCGACCATCGGGCCCTTCGTCAGCAAGGCCATCGGCCAGCGCGCGGCGACCCGCTACGCCCTCACCGCCGAACGCTTCGACGGCAAGCGCGCCCGCGAGCTGGGCCTGCTGGATGAGTGCTACGCCGCCGAGGAACTCGACGCCAGGGTCGAGGCCTGGGTCGCCAACCTGCTGAACAACAGTCCGGCCGCCCTGGTGGCCTGCAAGGCGCTGTTCCAGGAGATCGGCAGCGGCGAGCTGAGCCCCGAGCTGCGTCGCTACACCGAGGCCGCCATCGCCCGCATCCGCGTCAGCCCCGAGGGCCAGGAAGGGCTGCACGCCTTCCTCGAAAAGCGCACGCCGGCCTGGCAGAACTGAGCCGCCACCACTTAGGAGCTAGAACAATGATCACGACCCTACTGGTGGCCAACCGCGGCGAGATCGCCTGCCGGGTGATGCGCACCGCCAAGGCCCTGGGCCTGACCACCGTCGCCGTGCACAGCGCCACCGACCGAAACGCCCGGCATGTCGAGGAGGCGGATATCGCCGTCGACCTGGGCGGCGCCAAGCCCGCCGAATCCTACCTGCGCGCCGACGCCGTGCTGGCCGCGGCCAAGGCCGCCGGCGCCCAGGCGATCCACCCCGGCTACGGCTTCCTCTCGGAGAACGCCGGCTTCGCCCGCGCCTGCGAAGAGGCCGGGCTGGTGTTCCTCGGCCCGCCGGCCAGCGCCATCGACGCCATGGGCAGCAAGTCCGCGGCCAAGGCGCTGATGGAAGACGCCGGCGTCCCCCTGGTGCCCGGCTACCACGGCGAGGCCCAGGACTACGCCACCTTCCAGCGCGAAGCCGCGCGCATCGGCTACCCGGTGCTGCTCAAGGCCGCCGCCGGCGGTGGCGGCAAGGGCATGAAGGTGGTGGAGCGCGAAAGCGAGCTGGCCGAGGCCCTGGAGTCCGCCCAGCGTGAAGCGCAGTCCGGCTTCGGCGACTCGCGCATGCTGGTGGAGAAATACCTGACCAAGCCGCGCCACGTGGAAATCCAGGTGTTCGCCGACCAGCACGGTAACTGCCTGTACCTCAACGAGCGCGACTGCTCGATCCAGCGCCGCCACCAGAAGGTGGTCGAGGAAGCCCCCGCCCCCGGCCTCTCGGTGGAACTGCGCCGGGGCATGGGCGAGGCCGCCGTGCGCGCCGCCCAGGCCATCGGCTACGTCGGCGCCGGCACCGTGGAGTTCCTCTATGACGAAGCCGGCGAGCAGTTCTTCTTCATGGAAATGAACACCCGCCTGCAGGTGGAGCACCCGGTCACCGAGGCCATCACCGGCCTCGACCTGGTCGCCTGGCAGATCCGCGTGGCCCGTGGCGAGCCGCTGCCGATCACCCAGGAACAGGTGCCGCTGATCGGCCACGCCATCGAAGTGCGGCTCTACGCCGAGGACCCCGAGGGCGGCTTCCTGCCGGCCAGCGGCCACCTCGACCTGTACCGCGAACCGCCGGCCGGCCCCGGCCGCCGGGTCGACAGCGGCATCCGCGAGGGCGACGACATCTCGCCGTTCTACGACCCCATGCTGGCCAAGCTGATCGCCTGGGGCGAGAACCGCGAGGAAGCCCGCCAGCGCCTGCTGGCGATGCTCGGCGAAACCGCCGTGGGCGGCTTCAAGACCAACCTGGCGTTCCTCCGCCGGGTGCTGGCCCACCCGGCCTTCGCCGCCGCCGAGCTGGACACCGGCTTCATCGCCCGCCATCAGGAGCAACTGCTGCCGGCGGCCAGCGAGCTGCCGCCGCAGTTCTGGCAGCTGGCCGGCGAAGCCTGGGCGCAGAGCGAAGCCGAGCGCGTGCGCGGCGACGACGCCCATTCGCCGTGGAGCGCCCGCGACGGCTGGCGCAGCGGCCTGCCGGGGGAAACCGACCTGCACCTGCTGGCCAAGGGCGAGTCCCAGGTGGTGCGCCTGCGCCACGCCGACGGCGTGCGCGGCGCGCGCCTGAACGGCGACTGGCTGGACGTCGACCTGGACGGCCTGCGCCGGCGTCACCAGGCGCTGCGCAAAGGCGACAGCCTGTACCTGGAATGGCAGGGCGAACTGGTGCCGGTGCGCCGCTTCGACCCCATCGCCGAAGCCGAGGCCGCCCACGCCCACCACGGTGGCCTGGGCGCGCCGATGAACGGCAGCATCGTGCGCATCCTGGTCGAGCCCGGCCAGGCGGTGGAAGCCGGCGCCGCCCTGGTGGTGCTGGAAGCCATGAAGATGGAACACAGCATTCGCGCGCCGCACGCCGGCGTGGTGAAATCGCTGTATTGCAGCGAAGGCGAGCTGGTTTCCGAAGGCACGGCGTTGGTCGAGCTGGAAGAAGCCTGACCCTTGCGTAGGGCGTATAACGCTCCGCGTTATACGCCGTTTGGCCTTGGCTCCCGGCGCGATGCGGATTGGGTCACGGAGCACCTGTTTCGGAGCGCTCCAGGCTCGACCACGAAGCCGGGCATGAGCTCGGTGAAGCGGCGAATAACCGCGAACGGTTATTCGCCCTACGCTCCGCCCGCCACCGCTGCGCAGGACAGTCCCCCACAGAACACAACGAGGACCCAGCATGCCCCTGCCCCAACACGTCCGCCTGGTCGAAGTCGGCCCGCGCGACGGCCTGCAGAACGAGAAACAGCCGATCAGCGTCGCCGACAAGGTGCGCCTGGTCGACGACCTGAGCGCCGCCGGCCTCGCCTACGTCGAGGTCGGCAGCTTCGTGTCGCCCAAGTGGGTGCCGCAGATGGCCGGCTCCGCCGAGGTCTTCGCCGGCATCCGGCAGAAGCCCGGCGTCACCTACGCCGCCCTGGCGCCCAACCTCAAGGGCTTCGAGGCGGCACTGGAAGCCGGGGTGAAGGAAGTCGCGGTGTTCGCCGCCGCCTCCGAGGCCTTCTCGCAGAAGAACATCAACTGCTCGATCAAGGACAGCCTGGAGCGCTTCGTGCCGGTGATGGACGCCGCCCGCGAGCACGGCATCCGCGTGCGCGGCTACGTGTCCTGTGTGCTCGGCTGCCCGTACCAGGGCGAGGTCGACGTGCAGCAGGTCGCCGCCGTGGCCGCCGAGCTGGACGCCATGGGCTGCTACGAAGTGTCCCTGGGCGACACCATCGGCGTCGGCACCGCCGGCGCCACCCGCCACATGTTCGAGGTGGTCGCCGGCCGCGTGGCCCGCGAGCGCCTGGCCGGGCATTTCCACGACACCTACGGCCAGGCCCTGGCGAACATCTACGCCAGCCTCCTGGAGGGCATCGCGGTGTTCGACAGCTCAGTCGCCGGCCTCGGCGGCTGCCCCTACGCCAAGGGCGCCACCGGCAACGTGGCGACCGAGGACGTGCTCTACCTGCTCAACGGCCTGGGCATCCACACCGGCATCGACCTCGACGCATTGATCGCCGCCGGCCAGCGCATCTGCGCGGTGCTCGACAAGCCCAACGGCTCCCGCGTGGCCCGCGCGCGCCTGGCCAGCGCCTGACGCGACACCGTTACTGCTCTTCGTAGGAGCGAGCTTGCTCGCGAACGCTCTTGGCCCTGAACGCCCGGCGTGAAGCGTGTTCGCGAGCAAGCTCGCTCCTACAGTACCGTGGGCGGATAACCGTTCGCGGTTATCCGCGCGCGACGTCCGGCGGCGGATAACGCCTAGGGCGTTATGCGCCCTACGTGGCCACGAGCGCCCGCCGTAGCAGAGATTCCCCCATCGATTGATACGGCCATTGATTGATACGGATAGTGCAACAGGGTTTATCACTGCCCGTGATAATCAAAATTCTCCCGTTCGATTAGCGACTTAGAGGGCCCGAACGCAGACTCCGCCTCATTAGAAATATCTTTTGAATTAAAAATGGCCGGAGACTTCCCCATGGAGCGTGCACTCAAACCCTTGCGAATCCCCCTGGCACTGGCCGCCGTCCTGGTGCTCAGCGCCTGCGGCAAAACCCAGGACGCCGCGCAGAACATGCCGGCGCCCAAGGTCAGCGTCGCGGAAGTTATCGAACAGCCGGTCAACGAGTGGGACGAGTTCACCGGCCGCCTGGAGGCGCCCGAATCCGTCGAGCTGCGTCCGCGCGTTTCCGGCTACATCGACAAGGTCACCTTCCGCGAAGGCGCCCTGGTGAAGAAAGGCGACCTGCTGTTCCAGATCGACCCGCGGCCGTTCCAGGCCGAGGTGCATCGCCTGGAAGCCCAACTGCAACAGACCCGCGCCAACCAGACCCGCACCGCCAACGAGGCCGCCCGTGGCGACCGCCTGCGCGCCACCAACGCCATCTCCGCCGAACTGGCCGACGCCCGCAGCGCCGCCGCCACCGAGGCGCGCGCCCAGGTCGCGGCGACCCAGGCCGAGCTGGACAACGCCCGCCTGAACCTGTCCTTCACCCAGATCACCGCGCCCATCGACGGCCGCGTCTCGCGCGCCGAAGTGACCGCCGGCAACCTGGTCAACTCCGGGCAGAGCCTGCTCACCACCCTGGTCTCCACCGACAAGGTCTACGCCTACTTCGACGCCGACGAGCGCGTCTACCTGAAGTACGTGGCCATGGCCCGCGCCGGCGGCCCGGACGCCCGCGGCAGCACCCCGGTGTACCTCGGCCTGACCGGCGAGGACGGCTTCCCGCACCTGGGCCGCCTGGACTTCCTCGACAACCAGGTCAACCCGAAGACCGGCACCATCCGTGGCCGCGCGGTGTTCGACAACAAGGACGGCCTGTACACCCCCGGCCTCTACGCGCGCATCAAGCTGGTCGGCTCCGGCACCTACGCCGCCGCGCTGATCAAGGACGAAGCGGTCGGCACCGACCTTGGCAAGAAGTTCGTGCTGGTGGTCGGCGCCGACAAGAAGGTGGCCTACCGCGGCATCGAGCTGGGGCCGAAGCTGGAAGGCCTGCGCATCGTCCGCAGCGGCCTGGCCAAGGGCGACCGCATCGTGGTCAACGGCCTGCAGCGTGTGCGCCCCGGCGCCGAGGTGGACGCCCAGGGCGTGCCCATGGCCAGCCCGGACACCCTCGCCGCCCTCGCCGGCCAGCGCCAGGCGCTGGAGGCCAGCCAGCCGCAGAAGGTCGCCGAACAGGCGAACGGCAAGGCCAACCGCATCTGATCTGACGGCAACCGCCCCCCCGTCCGGGGGGCTCCCAGAGTACGCAGTACCCGGCCCCGGTCCCACCCGGGGTCGCGGGTGACCTTTGTCCAGGGTTCAGCGCGCTGCGCAGCAGGAAACCACAATGAACTTCTCGCAATTCTTCGTGCAGCGGCCGATCTTCGCCGCCGTGCTCTCGCTGATCATCCTGATCGGCGGGGCCATCTCGCTGTTCCAGTTGCCGATCAGCGAATACCCCGAAGTCGTGCCGCCCACCGTGGTGGTGCGCGCCAACTTCCCCGGCGCCAACCCCAAGGTGATCGGCGAGACCGTCGCCGCGCCCCTGGAACAGGCCATCACCGGCGTCGAGAACATGCTCTACATGTCCTCGCAGTCCACCGCCGACGGCAAGATGACCCTGACCATCACCTTCGCCCTGGGCACCGACCTGGACAACGCCCAGGTGCAGGTGCAGAACCGCGTGACGCGGACCGAGCCGAAGCTGCCCGAAGAGGTCACCCACATCGGCATCACCGTCGACAAGGCCTCGCCCGACCTGACCATGGTCGTGCACCTGACCTCGCCGGATAACCGCTACGACATGCTCTACCTGTCCAACTACGCCATCCTCAACATCAAGGACGAGCTGGCGCGCCTGGACGGCGTGGGCGACGTGCAGCTGTTCGGCATGGGCGACTACTCGCTGCGCGTGTGGCTCGACCCGAACAAGGTGGCCTCGCGCAACCTGACCGCCACCGACGTGGTCAACGCCATTCGCGAGCAGAACCGCCAGGTCGCCGCCGGCGCCCTCGGCGCGCCGCCCGCGCCCAGCGCCACCAGCTTCCAGCTGTCGATCAACACCCAGGGCCGCCTGGTCAGCGAGGAAGAGTTCGAGAACATCATCATCCGCAGCGGCCCGGACGGCGAGATCACCCGCCTGAAGGACATCGCGCGCATCGAACTGGGCTCCAGCCAGTACGCCCTGCGCTCGCTGCTGGACAACCAGCCGGCGGTGGCCATCCCGATCTTCCAGCGCCCCGGCTCCAACGCCATCGCCATCTCCAACGAGGTGCGCGCGAAGATGGCCGAGCTGAAGAAGGAGTTCCCCCAGGGCGTGGACTACTCCATCGTCTATGACCCGACCATCTTCGTCCGTGGCTCCATCGAGGCGGTGGTGCACACCCTGTTCGAAGCGCTGATCCTGGTGGTGCTGGTGGTGGTGCTGTTCCTGCAGACCTGGCGCGCCTCGATCATCCCGCTGGCCGCCGTGCCGGTGTCGCTGATCGGCACCTTTGCGGTGATGCACGCCTTCGGCTTCTCGCTCAACGCGCTGTCGCTGTTCGGCCTGGTGCTGGCCATCGGCATCGTGGTGGACGACGCCATCGTGGTGGTGGAGAACGTCGAACGAAACATCGGCCTCGGGCTGACACCGATCGAGGCGACCAAGCGCGCCATGAAGGAAGTGACCGGACCGATCATCGCCACCGCCCTGGTGCTGTGCGCCGTGTTCGTGCCGACCGCGTTCATCTCCGGCCTCACCGGGCAGTTCTACCGGCAGTTCGCGCTGACCATCGCGATTTCCACCGTGATCTCCGCGTTCAACTCGCTGACCCTGTCGCCGGCCCTGGCCGCCGTGCTGCTCAAGGGCCACCACGAGCCGAAGGACCGCTTCTCGCTGGTGCTCGACAAGCTGCTGGGCAGCTGGCTGTTCCGCCCCTTCAACCGCTTCTTCGACCGCGCCAGCCATGGCTACGTCGGCACCGTGACCCGCGTGCTGCGCGGCAGCTCGATCGCCCTGGTGATCTACGCCGGGCTGATCGGCCTGACCTACCTGGGCTTCTCCAGCACCCCGACCGGCTTCGTGCCGCAACAGGACAAGCAGTACCTGGTGGCCTTCGCCCAGCTGCCCGACGCAGCGACCCTCGACCGCACCGAGGCGGTGATCAAGCGCATGTCGGAAATCGCCGGCAAGCACCCGGGCATCGAGCACACCGTGTCCTTCCCGGGCCTGTCGATCAACGGCTTCACCAACAGCCCGAACAGCGGCATCGTCTTCACCCCGCTGAAGGACTTCGACCAGCGCAAGGGCCCGGGCATGTCCGCCGGCGAGATCGCCGCCGAGCTGAACAAGCAGTTCGCCGACATCCAGGACGCCTACATCGCCATCTTCCCGCCGCCGCCGGTACAGGGGCTGGGGACCATCGGCGGCTTCCGGGTGCAGGTCGAGGACCGTGGCAGCCTGGGCTACGAGGAGCTCTACAACCAGACCCAGAACATCCTCAACAAGGCCCGCGCGCTGCCCGAGCTGAACCCCATGTCGGTGTTCACCAGCTACCAGGTGAACGTGCCGCAGGTGGACGCCGCCATCGACCGCGAGAAGGCCAAGACCCACGGCGTGGCCATCAGCGACATCTTCGACACCCTGCAGGTGTACCTGGGTTCGCTGTACGCCAACGACTTCAACCGCTTCGGCCGCACCTACCAGGTCAACGTCCAGGCCGACCAGCGCTTCCGCCTGGACCCGGAACAGATCGGCCAGCTGAAGGTGCGCAACAACCTCGGTGAAATGGTCCCGCTGGCCACCTTCATCAAGATCAGCGACACCTCCGGCCCCGACCGGGTGATGCACTACAACGGCTTCATCACCGCCGAGATCAACGGCGCCGCGGCGCCCGGCTACAGCTCCGGCCAGGCCGAGGCGGCGATGGAGAAACTGCTCAAGCAGGAACTGCCCAACGGCATGACCTACGAGTGGACCGACCTGACCTACCAGCAGATCCTCGCCGGCAACACCGCGGCCTTCGTCTTCCCGCTCTGCGTGCTCCTGGCCTTCCTGGTGCTCGCCGCTCTGTACGAGAGCTGGGGCCTGCCGCTGGCGGTGATCCTGATCGTGCCGATGACCCTGCTGTCGGCCATCGGCGGCGTGATCGTCGCCGGCGGCGACAACAACATCTTCACCCAGATCGGCCTGATCGTGCTGGTGGGCCTGGCGTGCAAGAACGCCATCCTCATCGTCGAGTTCGCCAAGGACAAGCAGGAAGAAGGCATGGACCGCGTCGCCGCCGTACTGGAAGCCTGCCGCCTGCGCCTGCGGCCGATCCTGATGACCTCCATCGCCTTCATCATGGGTGTGGTGCCGCTGGTGCTGTCCACCGGCGCCGGCGCCGAGATGCGCCACGCGATGGGCGTCGCGGTGTTCTCCGGGATGCTCGGGGTGACCTTCTTCGGCCTGCTGCTGACACCGGTGTTCTACGTCCTGATCCGTCGCTTCATGGAAGCCCGCGAAGCGAAGAAACACGCACGCCTGACCCACGAGGCTAGCCACGCATGAAACTGCAACTCTTCGCCCCCGCGCTGCTGGCCCTGAGCCTCAGCGCCTGCATGGTCGGCCCCGACTACAAGCGCCCGGACACCGCGCCGGCCGCCCTGGAAACCGGCACGGCGTCCCTCGACCGCAGCCGTTACGAAGACGCCTGGTGGAAACAGTTCGACGACCCGGTGCTGACCCAGCTGGTCGACCAGGCCCTGAAGGAAAACCGTGAGCTGCGCGTGGCCTACGACCGCGTGCTGGCCTCGCGGGCGATCCGCGACGACGTCTCCAACGACCGCTTCCCCACCGTGACCAGCCGCGCCTCCTCGCAGGTCGGCAAGGGCCAGGTGCCGGGGCAGACCGAGGACCGCGTCAACCAGGAGCGCTACGACCTGGGCCTGGACATGATCTGGGAGGTCGACCTGTTCGGCCGCGTGCGCCGCGAACTGGAATCGGCCGACGCCCAGAGCCAGGCCGCCCAGGCCGACCTGCAGCAGTTGCAGGTCAGCCTGATCGCCGAGCTGGCCGACGCCTATGGCCAGCTGAGAGGTGCGCAGCTGCGCGAAGGCATCGCCCGCGACAACCTGAAGAACCAGAGCGAATCCCGCGACCTGACCGTGCAGCTGCGCGACAACGGCGTGGGCAACGAGCTCGACGTGCAGCGCGCCGAAGCCCGCCTGGCCGCCACCGAAGCCACCCTGCCGCAACTGCAGGCCGAGGAAGTGCGCCAGCGCAACCGCATCGCCACCCTCCTCGGCCAGCGCCCGGACCAACTGAGCGTGGACCTCTCGCCCAAGCAGTTGCCGGCCATCGCCAAGGCCCTGCCGATCGGCGACCCCGGCGACCTGCTGCGCCGCCGCGCCGACGTCAGCGCCGCCGAACGCCGGCTGGCCGCAGCCACCGCCGATGTCGGCGTGGCCACCGCCGACCTGTTCCCGAAGATCAGCCTCGGCGGCTTCCTCGGCTACACCGCCGGGCGCGGCTCGCAGATCGGTTCCTCCGCCGCCAGCGCCTGGGGCGTGTCGCCGACCATCAGCTGGGCGGCCTTCGACCTGGGCAGCGTGCGCGCCCGCCTGCGCGCCTCCAAGGCCGACGCCGACGCCGCGCTCGCCACCTATGAGCAGCAGGTGCTGCTGGCCCTGGAAGAGTCCTCCAACGCCTTCAGCGACTACGGCAAGCGCCAGCAACGCATGGTGGTGCTGGTGCGCCAGTCCGAGGCCAGCCGCAAGGCCGCCGAACTGGCCGGCGTGCAGTACCGCGAAGGCACCCTGGACTTCCTCAACCTGCTGGACGCCGAACGCGAACAGCTGGCCGCCGAAGACGCCCAGGCGCTGGCCGAAGTCGACGTCTATCGCGGCATAGTCGCCATCTACAAGGCCCTCGGCGGCGGCTGGCAGCCCCAGGCCTGACAGGTTCCTCCTGGCCACTCTCCGGCCACTTGCCCCGCGATCCGACGCTGCCGATCGCGGGGCTTTTTTTCATCCTTTCCAGCCAGAAGCAGGCCATCGACCACATCCTGCACCTCCTGTTGTCCATCCCGCCCTTCGGTATTTGGTTGATTGTGTAGGGCTCGCTCCATCGAGTAACAGCCGACACAGCGCAAGGATTCAGGCTCGGAAAAATCACATGCCTAGCTGCAAGATGCAGGGGCTGCCAGTACGTGTTGCGAATAAACTCAGAGGTAAGAGCTTCAATAGCTTTGACTTGTTCAGGAAGGCGTTCTGGCAAGGCGTTGCTAACGATGCTGAGCTTGCGAGTCAGTTCAACGCACAAAATCTAGCGGATGTAGCCAAAGGGTTAGCGCCAGTCAGCAGGAAGGACGGACACGCAGGAAAGCGCCGAAAATTTGAAGTCCACCACGTCGAGCACGACCAGGATGGCAGTGGTGTGTACGACCTAGATACTCTGCAAGTAGTTACCGCTCGGAATCACATGGAAATTCATCGTTCGGAGAAGTGAACGGCATGACACGGAAGAACAGTCTGACTGACTACACCGAAGCAGAATTCATTGAGCTGATCTATGCCATCGGCAGTTGCACGACTGAAGAAGAGCGAGATGCGTTACTCGATCAGTGGGACCGGGTGGTGGTGCATCCGGCGGGTACAGACTTGCTTTACTACCCCGTAAAAGGTGCTGATGACTCTCCCGAAGGGATCGCTCGCACGGTGAAGGAGTGGTACGCCGCTAATGGGCTGCCGGGCTTCAGGGTAGGGTAATTTCTCTATCGGATATCCCATCCCCCACCGAAATCGATCGAAAGCGTTCCATGAGCTCCACATTCAAAGACCCAATATGGTCCCGGATGCTGTGCTCCCGAGTTTTTTCTGGAGCCCATCCGCCATGATGCGGCCTGATGCAAAAGTCGAAAAAGTCTACCTGCACGCCAAACCTGTCGACTTCCGCCCTAGTGGATCACATCCTTGTCTACAAGGTGTGGTGACTGGGTGACGAGGACACGTGTCGTCGGATAAGCGCTGACGAAGCCGCCAGGACAGAACGCGGTGACCAGATGTTCGTTGTGTCGGCGATCGTGGCGACTGTGACGTTGTTGCTCTTGTTGAAGCGGGCCGAATGAGGGGCTTTCCTGCCGATCTTTGGGATGAGTCCTATGCTCGTGGCGTCTTTTCTGTTGTTAGGGTCTGTCGTTGGTCCCTGCAAGCATGGAGATGATCTGTGCCTGGCCGGGCTCGAACGGTTCGATGCTTAATGGCAGAGGGATTCTGATTGAGAGCACTAGCTTGCCTTGGGGACAAAACTACATACGGACAAGTCATATCAGCTACGGCGACTTGGTTCGAAGGTAACAAAGCCATTGCCCAAACCGGCGACCTTGCTCGATGCGACAAATGCAAGGGGGCGTTTCCCATCAATGGAACGGCGTACGAATGGTCGGAGCAGCGGCCGTATGTGGCTACGGGCGATAGAGTGCTTTGCGGATGCCCCGACCACGTAGTGTATGGCTCGACCACTCAGTATACGAACTCACCCACCAGCCCAAAGGCTACATCAGCCCCGAAGTCGAACTTCACCGCGCCAACGCCCTCTCCTGCATCGGCTCCTGCCGCCAAACTCTTCACTACGGCACAACCACAGGTAAAGCCTGCCCCGGTTTTCGCCAAGTGCTGCAAGTTGCCCGATTCGGTAATCGATTACAGCACGTCGTCGGGCACTTTCCCTGTCGATAATGTGAGCGACTACGGCAACCTTGTGTTGCTCGGCGGCCGGCATGTCGATGACAACGGCAAGCTTGAGCTCAAGAAGATCAGCGGGAATCTGCCGGCTGGACTTGGCTCCTTGGCTCTGCGTGGCCTTCGTCCATCGGGTGCCGAGGCTTCTTGTGGCGGGCTTTGTGATGCGGCTTCCGCAGGTGGAGTGGTGGCTAGCGCCGGGCGTGCAGTTACCGGAGTTGGTGGTCGTGCAGTTGGCGGTGGAATCCTAACTGGAGGGGTTGTAGGCGGCGCGCTTCTTGGCGTTGTGGCGATGCTCTGGCCCTCAAGCCTTGGTGATGGCGCGCTCTATACAGAAGAGCAGCTTCGCACGCTGAAGCAAGGGCGTACCCGAGTCCGTATACGTGTAGAAGAGCAGTCGGACGGCACGCTGAAAGGCTACGGCTACAACACGCAGCTCCGTAGCGACTGGGAAACAATCCCGGTTGTTCAATTCAAGCCAATCGGCAATCAGATGGTTGCCGACTTTGGAGATGGGATCGGGCTGATATGGACGCCTGTTGCTGATCCCATGCCGGGAATTCCACCACTTGAGGCCAGTCCGCAAGCTCCCAACATCCTGATCTACCCGCCTGTAGAGCAAGCTGACAACCTCATCGTCAATCCGATCTATCCGCCGGATTATCGCGATTTCATTCTTGTGTTCCCGGCTGGATCAGGGATTGCGCCGCTCTACATTGTGATGAACGCCCGGCATGACCCGGGGGTTGTCACCGGTACGGGGGAGGATGTCTTCGGTATCTGGTTGGCTGGAGCTAGCGAGGGGCTTGGCGCTCCAATCCCTAAAGAAATTGCTGATCAGCTTAGAGGGAAAGATTACGGCAGCTTTGACAGCTTTAGGCGGGCTCTATGGAGAGCCGTAGCCCTTAGCTCTTCGCTAACAGAGCAGTTTATTGAAAATAACGTTGATCGTATGCGAGAAGGCAAGGCCCCTAAAGCGCGCTACAGGGATAGGGCAGGCAAGCGAGGCTCCTTCGAGTTACACCATAAAAATAAAGTAGCTCAAGGTGGTGGAATTTATGACATTGATAACCTCACAATTGTAACTCCTAAGCATCACATTGACATTCACAGGAGTGAATAATGAAGACCGACATCACCGAGTTCACAGAGGATGAATTTATTACCTTCATGAAGGAGATTCTAATTGCCAATAAGTATCCAACTGATGACGTGCTTGATGTTCTATTAGAGCGATTCTGCAAAATTACTGGCCACCCTGATGGCACGGACTTGATTTACTATCCTGAAGATGGCTCTAGCGGGTCAGCAGAAGATGTAATGCGAACAGTAAAGACATGGCGCGCCGCCAATGGTTTGCCGGGATTCAAAGCGGGTTGACCCGGACAGGGTAGGGTCGATGCAAATTCTAAAGTATCTGCTTCGCTAGATGAGCCTCGCCGTCAAGTAGGGGTTGAATGTCAGACGCTTGATGCTCCAGTCCTCCAGGAAACAGTCGCTTTTCGGTGTTACCGAGTTGGCTCCGCGTGTGTGTGAAGTGGATATTGTGGGCAGCATGCAGTCTTTCGAGCTGCACCACCTGGAGAGAATAACAGATGGTGACGGGGTCTATGACGTTGACAATCTCCGAGTCAATACTCCTAGAAATCACATCGATCTACACAGGAAGGAGACGTAGCGCATGGCTAAGTATGGCGTGCTGAAGGAAAGCTTCTCGGACTACACGGAGGCTGAATTTATCCAACTCCTAGAGGACCTGTTCAGGGAAGATGCATCGGAGTCGGATGAACTGGCGGATGTGTTGCTCCTGCACTTCAGAAAAGTGAGCCAGCATCCCGCAGGTTCCGACCTTATCTACTACCCCGAGGATGGTGCAGATACTTCGGCAGAAGGGATAACTCGCACGGTGAAGGAGTGGCGTACCGCCAATGGATTGCCGGGATTCAAAGCGGGTTGACCCGGCCAGGGTAGGATCGATGCAGATTCTAAAGTGCCTACTTCGCTAAACGAGCCTCGCCGTCAAGCAGGGGCTGAGGGTCAGACGTTCGGCGCTCCGGCCCTCCAGGGAACAGTCGCTTTTCGGTGTCGTCGATTAGCGCCGAAACTGCCCGACGGCAGTGCCGTCGCTGATGACAGCAGTAAGCCCAGCGTCCGAATATGGGAAACCACTCTCTTTGGACAAGGGCCTGATCCCACGCCGATACCTGCCATCCGAGCGGGAATGATCGGCTCAACAGCGTCAGCAAAATGAACTGCGTGCGCCGGTAAGGCCTGCCTCATGCAGGCCCTTTCCTTTCAGCCGACGCGGGCGAAGCTTTCCGGGCGGTTCAGCACGCAGCGGATGCCGCCGGGCAGGCCCATGCTCGCCACGCACTGGTTGCAGTGGTTGCAGCCGTTCTCGTAGTCGTCGCCGCGGGTACGCACGTGGCGCGGCAGGTCCGGGTCGCGCAGCAGCGCGCGGCCCAGGGCGACGAAGTCGAAGCCTTCCTGCATGGCCCGTTGCAGGCTGTCGCGGCTGCTCACCCCGCCCAGGTACACCAGCGGCATGTCGGTGGCCTGGCGCACCTGCCGGGCCTGGTCGAGGAAGTACATCTCGGCGTAGGGCGTGCTGGCGAACAGGCGCCCGCCGAACCACTTCATCGCGGTGCGTTGCAACGGATTGCGCTCCAGCGGCAGCATCTGCTGCAGCGGGCTCTCGCCACGGAACAGGTACATCGGCGAGCGACTGGTGAAGCCGCCGCTCATCACCAGCGCGTTAAGCCCGTGCTCGCCCAGGCGGCGCGCCGCGTAGCACGACTCGTCGATCTCCAGGCCGCCGGCGAAGCCGTCGCTGAGGTTGAGCTTGGCGAGGATCGGGAAGTCGTCGCCAACCGCTTCGCGCACCGCCGCCAGCACCTCCAGGGGCAGGCGCAGGCGGTTGTCCAGGCTGCCGCCGTAGGCGTCGCTGCGGCGGTTGGTGGCCGGCGAGATGAACTGGCTGAGCAGGTAGCCGTGGCCCATGTGGATTTCGATGGCGTCGAACCCGGCGCGCTTCACGAAGGCGGCGGCGGCGCGGTATTCGTCGAGGGTCTTGCGGATGTCGGCGCTGCCCATGGCGCCGGCGAACGGCACCCCGGAGAACAGCCCGTACTGGTTCACGCAGGCGCTGGGGCCGCGCGGGCGCGGGATGTTCAGCGGCCGGGTGCGGCTGAAGAAACCGCAGTGCGCCAGCTGCGCCGAGACCGCCCCGCCCTCGCGGTGAACCGCCGCCGTCAGGTGGCGCAACTGGGCGAACACGCCCTCGTGCATCCACATCTGGTCGGCGAAGGTCAGGCCGTCCGGCGACACCCCGCAGTAGGCCACGGTGCTCAGGCCAACGCCGCCACGGGCCATGCGCGCGTGGTGCTCGGCGAGGTCGGCGCCGGGCACCCCGCCGGGGCACATGCCTTCGAAGGTGGCGGTCTTGATCAGCCGGTTGCGCAGCTCCAGGCCCGCCAGGCGGGTGGGGTTCAACGCCTTGTCCAACGCGTCTTGCGGGGTCATCTCAAGCCTCCTGTGCGGTGACGGGGACGAATTCGGTGACTTCCAGCTCGAAACCGGCGACCGCCTTGTAGGCCACCGGGAAACTCATCAGGCGCATGCGCCGCACGCCGAGGTCGCGGAGAATCTGCGCGCCGACGCCGAGGGTGCGTTGCGGGAAGCTCGGCGGCCGCGTGCGCGGCCCCTGGGCCAACTGGTCGAGGATGGCGGCGGCGCTCTCCTGCTGCGCCAGCAGCACCAGCACGCCGCGCCCTTCGGCGGCGATGCGCTCCAGCGAGCGGTCCAGGTTCCATTGCTGCGGCCCGCGCGGCGGCTCGCCGGCGAGCAGGTCGCGCAGGGTCTCCACCGCCTGCACGCGGACCAGCACCGGCTGCGCCGGGTCGATCTCGCCGCGTACCAGGGCCAGGTGCAGCGTGTCCTTGAAGGCGTCGTGGTAGGCGCACACGCGGAACCCGCCGTGACGGGTGTCGATGCGGTACTCGGCGCTGCGGGCGATGGTGCCCTCGTGGAGGATGCGGTGATGGATCAGCTCGGCGATGCCGCCCAGGCGCAGGCCATGGCGCGCGGCGAAGGCGCGCAGGCTGTCGCCACGGGCGCTCTCGCCGTCCTCGTCGAGGATGCCGGCGAGCAGTGCCGCCGGTTGCAGCCCGGCCAGGCGCGCCAGGTCGCAGGCCGCCTCGGCGTGCCCGGCGCGGCTCATCACCCCGCCCGGCAGCGCGCGCAGCGGGAACACGTGGCCGGGGCTGACCAGGTCCGCCGGGCCGCTGGCCGGGTCCACCGCCACGCGCACGGTGCGCGCCCGGTCGGCGGCGGAAATCCCGGTGCTGATGCCCTGGGTGGCCTCGATCGAGACCATGAAGCCCATGTTGTCGGAGCGGCCGTCTGCGCGGCTGGCGGCGGGCATCGGCTGCAGGCCGAGGGCGCGGCAGCGCTCGTCGGTGAGCGCCAGGCAGATCAGCCCACGGGCCTCGCGGGCGAAGAAGTTCAGCGCGGCGTCGTCGACGAACTCGGCGGCCTGCAACAGCATGCCGTCACCGCCCTCGTCCTCGCCATCGACCAGCACCACCGGCTGGCCACGGCGCAACGCTTCTATCAATTGCAGCGGACTGTCCAGGGCCATGGGCGCCTCCTCAGGCCAGGGTGTCGCGCAGCCAGGCGGCGGCGTCGCCCAGGTACTGCTCGGCGCGCGGCGCGTGGGGCGCGAAGCTGGCGAAGCCGTGCAGCATGCCCTCGGCGCGCACCAGGCGCACCTCGGCGCCGGCGGCGCGGGCGCGTTCGGCGAAGGCCTCGCCCTCGTCGCGCAGCGGGTCGTGGGAGGCGCTCAGCAGCAGGGTCGGCGGCAGCGCGCCGAGGTCGTCGGCGTACAGCGGCGAGGCCAGGGTGTCCAGCGGCGCCGGCCACTGGCCCAGGTACTGGCGCCAGAACCACTGCATCATTTCCGCTTCGAGGAAGTGGCCCTTGGCGAATTCACGGTAGGAGGCGCTCTCGCAGCCCTGGTCGGTCACCGGATAGAGCAGGCACAGCGCCCGCGGGCGCGGCCCGCCGCGCTGATGCAGCAGGCGCGCGGCGGCGATCGCCAGGTTGCCGCCGGCGCTGTCGCCGGCCAGGGCCAGGCGCCGGGCGTCGACGCCCAGCTCGGCGGCGCGCCCGACCAGCTCGACGCAGGCCCGCTGACAATCCTCCGGCGCCGCCGGGAACGGCGCTTCCGGCGCCAGCCGGTAGGCCACCGAGACCACCGCCGCGCTGCTGCCCAGGGCCAGGCGCCGGCACAGGTCGTCGTGGGTGTCGAGGGTGCCGGCGACGAAGCCGCCACCGTGGAAGAAGATCACCAGCGGCAGGTCGGCGGCGGCGCTCGGCCGGTACAGCCGTGCCGCCAGGCCGTCGGCCAGGCGCAGTTCACAGACCTCGGCCAGCGCCAGCGGCGCGCCGGCGGCCAGGCCCTGGTCGGCGAAGCCCCGGTAGCTGGCGGCGTCGAGTTGACTGAAGTCCAGGGCGAAGGCCCCGGCGAACTGGTCGAGGATGGCTTGCAGGTGCGGATCGAGGGCCATGGGGCGTTCCTTCATACGTCGGCCAGTTGGAAGACCGGGTTGGTCTCGTCGAGGATGCTTTGCGTGCGCGCCCGCAGCGCCGGCTTGAAGTCCGGGTGCGGGAGTATCCAGAAACGCTTCTCGGCGATGGCCTGGAACACCACGGCGGCCAGCTCGGCGGCCGGCATGCCCTGGCGGATGCTCTGTTCCAGCGCCGCCCCCAGCGCCGCGCCGGCGCCCGCCCCGGCTTCGTCCGAGGCCATGATGCGGCTGGCCACCGGGCCCGGGCAGAGCACCGAGACGCCGATCGGCGCGCCGAGCGCCGCCATCTCGTGGTGCAGCACCTCGGACAGCGCCACCAGCGCCTGCTTGGTCACCGTGTAGGCGGCGAGGAAGGGGCTGGCCAGCAGCCCGGCGAGCGACGCGGTGTTGATCACGTGGGCCGGGCGGCCCTGGGCGAGCAGGGTCGGCACGAAGGCGCGCAGGCCGTTGATCGCACCGAGCAGGTTGATGTCGAGCATGCGCCGCCACTGCGCCTCGCTCAGCTCCCAGCTGGCGCCGGTCTGCATCACCCCGGCGTTGTTGAACAGCAGGTCGACGCCGCCGAAACGCGCCAGGCTGGCGTCGCGCAGTGCCTCGACATCGGCCGCGCTGGCCACGTCGGTGACCCGCGCCAGCACCTCGCAACCGCGCGCCCGCAGTTGCCCGGCCAGTTCCTCCAGGCCGGCGCCGTCGCGGTCCGCCAGGACCAGGCGCAGGCCGAGGCCCGCCGCGTGTTCGGCCAGGCCACGGCCAATGCCGCTGGCCGCGCCGGTAATGACCGCCACGCGGCCGGCTTGCTGCTCGCTCATCTGTGCACCCTTTTGTCGTTGTTGTGGGTTCGGCTGCCGGCGTTATCGCGAAAACCCAGGCTGCGGGCATCGTCCACCCGGACTAGGGCGCCCTCCTCGTCCGTTCAGACGATGCCGCGACCGCTCTGGCTTGCAGAATCCACCTGAGGCTCCTGCCGCCCCCACCCTCTGCCTGCGGCAACCTGATGGGAGAACAACAACAATGAGTACGCTGCACCGAATCGAAGTCCGCCCCGTCGAGGATCGCTACGCGCGCGGCTGGCACTGCCTGGGCCTGGCCAGCCAGTACCGCGACGGCAAGGCGCACCGCCTGGACGTCTTCGGCACCCGCCTGGTGGCCTTCCAGGGCGAGGACGGCGAACTGCACATCCTCGACGGCTACTGCCCGCACATGGGCGCCGACCTCAGCGACGGCTGCGTCGAAGGCAACGCCCTGCGCTGCCCGTTCCACGAATGGCGCTGGGGCGCCGATGGCGTCTGCGACGATATCCCCTACGCCAAGCGCATCCCGCCACGGGCGAAGATCAAGTCGTGGCCGGTGGCGGTGCAGAACCACCTGCTGTTCGTCTGGAACGACCCGGAGGGCAACCCGCCGATCGCCGAGCAGGCCATCCCGCGCCTCGACGCCTGCTACGACGAAGCCTGGGCCGAGTGGGAAGTGGCCGAGCTGAAGATCGACACCAACTGCCGGGAACTGGTGGATAACGTCTCCGACATGGCGCACTTCGACAGCGTGCACAAGGCACCCATCGACGAGTTCAGCAACCACTTCGAAGGGCACATGGCGACCCAGGTGATGCGTGGCCGCAGCGCCCGGTTGTCCGGCGACAGCGAGCTGCGCACGGTGGCCACCTACTACGGCCCGGCCTACCAGATCACCGAGATGACCGGGGCGATGGACGGCCAGCCGATCCACTCGATCCTGCTCAACTGCCACGTGCCCATCGACCAGCACAGCTTCACCCTGCGCTACGGCGTGCTGGTGCAGAAGGTGCCGGGGCTCACCGCCGAGCAGAACCGCGCCATGGCCCAGGCCTACGTCGAGCAGGCGCGCCTGGCGTTCTACGAGGACGTGGCCATCTGGCACAGCAAGACCCGCGTCGACAACCCGCTGCTGTGCGACGGCGACGGCCCGGTGTACCAGCTGCGCAAGTGGTACGAACAGTTCTACACCGACGTCGCCGAGCTGCCCGCCGGCATCGCCGAGCGCAAGGATTTCATCGTCCGCAACCGCCAGGCCGAACCGGCCTGAACCACCCGTCCCCGGCCTTGCGGGGACGGATTGCCTTTTGCGGAGGGCGCCGCGTACTCTCAGCGGCGCGCTCCAGAACAACAATAAGAAAACGGTTCACTCGATGGCACAGTCGCTCACGCTCGACCAGTTCAGCGGGATGCTCGGCAATCTCTACCAGGGCCCCCTGGAGAGCACGCCCTGGCAGTCCTTCCTCAACCAGCTCAACCAGTTCCTCGACGCCAAGTACGTCACCTTCATCCTGCGGCCGCCCAGCGACCAGAGCGAAGGCCTGATGGTCAACACCAACGGCAGCGACGCCGCCGTGGTGGCCTCCTACAACCAGTACTATTTCAACCTCGACCCCTTCGTCGACCTGCCCAGCGGCCAGGTGGTGACCCTGGAGGAGTTCGTCGCCCGCCAGGACTGGCTGAACTCCGAGTTCTACAAGAACTTCCTGGAACCGGTGGGGGTGTTCCACATCCTCGGCGCCGACATCCGCACCAGCGACGGCGCGCTGTGCCGCATCCGCGTCAGCCGCGGCGTCGAGTCGCCGGGCTTCAGCGATTCCGACAAGGCCCTGCTGGCGCACTTCGTGCCGCACCTGGAACGCTCGGTGGCGCTGCACACGCAGATCAACCGCATCGAGAGCGAGCGCAACCTCTACGCCGGCGCGGTGGACCAGTTCGCCGTCGGCACCATCATCCTCGACGAGGCCGGCAAGATCCTGCAGACCAACCAGGTGGCCGAACACCTGCTGCGCGAGAAGGACGGGCTGAAGATCAGCGGCGACAACCTGCAGGTCGGCACCCCGCGCGACTGCCAGGAATTCCGCCGCCTGGTGAAACAGGCGCTGGCCTCGCAGAAGGGCGCGCAGCCCTCGGTGGTCGAGGCGATGCGCGTGCAACGCCCGTCCGGCCGCTCCGACCTGGGCATCATCGTGCGCTCGGTGCCGCTGAGCGAATGGAACGAAGGCAAGCACTGCCCCTCGGTGGTGATCTTCGTCAGCGACCCGGAGCAGGAGTCCCGCGCGCCCCAGGAAATCGTCAAGGCGCTGTTCGACCTGACCCCGGCCGAAGCCCAGCTGGCCATGCTGCTGGCCAACGGCCTGACCCTCGACGAAGCCTCGGAGGAGCTGGGCATCAGCCGCAACACGGCGCGCGCGCACCTGCGCTCGACCTTCTCCAAGACCGGTGTGACCCGGCAGACCATGCTGGTGCGCCTGATCCTGCGCAGCGTGGCCACCCTCGGCTAGTCCGAGCGGACGATTTGCCCTATCGCTACGGCGGTTAGCGTGGTTCCACTGCCAACCGCCCGGCGAGGCCCACCGCCATGTCGAAAACCGCTCCGCTTCTGATCGCACTCATCTTCGGCGCCAGCGTCGCCGGCGCCCACCTCATGCTGCTGGTGCACGAACAGGCCGAGCAGTTGACGATGCTCAACGCCCGCCTCAGCGCCGGCCTGCCCTGCGTGCCCGGCGCCGGTCCACGCCTGTGGCCCTGAGACGGCGGTTCGAGCGCTACTTGGCGAACAGCTGGCCGATGTCCTTGAACGCCTTGAACTCCAGGGCGTTGCCGCAGGGGTCGAAGAGGAACAGGGTGGCCTGCTCGCCGACCTGCCCCTTGAAGCGCACGTAGGGTTCGATCACGAAGGCCACGCCGAGGCCGCGCAGGCGCTCGGCCAGGGCCTCCCACTGCGCCCACTCCAGCACCACGCCGAAATGCGGCACCGGCACGTCGTGGCCGTCCACCGGGTTGCTCTGCGCACTCTCCTGGGCAGCGGTCTTCGGCTGCTCGTGGATCACCAGCTGGTGGCCGAAGAAATCGAAGTCCACCCACTGCGCGCTGGAGCGGCCCTCGGCGAGGCCGAACACTTCGCCGTAGAAGCGCCGGGCGGCGGCCAGGTCGTAGACGGGAATAGCGAGATGGAAGGGGCTGAGGCTCATCGGCGGCTCCTGGGTTTGCCGGGCTGACCCACTCAGCCTAGGCCGCGCCGGCGCCCAGGGAAATACCTCCCTCCACTGCACCGCCGGTAGATTCGACGGAACCCGGCCGGCCCGGTCGCGGGTCTATCCTCAACCCATGCGCTTTCGCAACGGACGAGGAGACAGCCATGAGCGACCATCCATCGTCACCCGCCGGCCCCGACTTCCGCCTCGGCGTACCCCTGGCGGACATTCCCGAAGACCGCCCGCTGGTCGGCCACATCGATGGCGAGGCGGCGCTGCTGGTGCGCCAGGGCGAGCGGCTCCACGCGCTGGGCGCCAGCTGCCCGCACTACGGCGCGCCGCTGGCCGAGGGCCTGATCGTCGGCGACAGCCTGCGCTGCCCCTGGCACCACGCCTGCTTCCGCCTGCACGACGGCAAGCTGCTGGGCCCGCCGGCACTCGACGACCTGCCCTGCTGGGAAGTGCAATGCCGCGACGGCAAGGCCTACGTCGGCGCCGCGCTGCCGCCTCCGGTCGCCGGGCCGACGCACATCCAGGTGCCGAAATCCGTGCTGATCGTCGGTGGCGGCGCCGCCGGCAACGCCGCGGCCCTGACCTTGCGCCACGAAGGCTACGAAGGCGCGGTCACCCTGCTGAGCGCCGACGCCACCGCGCCCTACGACCGGCCCAACCTGTCCAAGGACTACCTGGCCGGCAGCGCCGAACCCGGCTGGCTGCCCCTGCGCTCGAAGGCGTTCTACGCCGGGCACAGCATCGGCCTGCGCACCGGCGTGCGCGTGGAGCGCATCGACCCCGCCGCCAGGACCCTGACCCTCGCCGGCGGCGAACGCCTCGACTACGGCGCGCTGATCCTCGCCACCGGCTCGACGGCGGCGCGCCTGCAGGTGCCCGGCGCCGAGCTGCCCCACGTCCACACGCTGCGCAGCCTGGCCGACTGCGACGCGCTCATCGCCGCCTGCGCTGGAGCGCGCCGCTGCGTGCTGGTCGGCGCCGGCTTCATCGGTCTGGAAGCGGCGGCGTCGCTACGCTCGCGCGGATTGGAGGTGCAGGTGGTGGCGCCCTCGCCGCCCTTGCGGCGGGTCCTCGGCGAAGCCCTGGGCGGCATGCTCCAGGCGCTGCATGAACAGCACGGCGTGGTCTTCCACATCGGCGCCGAGGTACAGGCCATCGAGCCCGGGCAGGTGCGCCTCGCCGACGGCCGGATACTGCCCGCCGACCTGGTGCTGGTGGGCGTCGGCGCCCGACCCGAACTGGGCCTGGCCGAAGCCGCCGGCCTGCGCCTGGACAAGGGCGTGCTGGTCGACGCCTGGCTGCGCTGCAGCGCCCCGGATATCTACGCGGTGGGCGACATCGCCCGCTGGCCGGACGCCCGCAGCGGCGCGGCGATCCGCGTCGAGCACTGGGCGGTGGCCGAACGCCAGGGCGTGGTCGCGGCACTGAACATCCTCGGCCGCCAGCAGCGCTATACGGCGGTACCGTTCTTCTGGACCCAGCAGTACGACATCGGCATCAACTACGTGGGCCATGCCGAGCAGTGGGACCGCGTCGACATCGACGGCGACCCGGCCCGCCACGACTGCCGGGTCAGCTACTGGCTGGACGGCAGGCGACTGGCCGTGGCCACCGTCGGGCGCGATCTGGAGAGCCTGCGGGCGGAGGCCGACTTCGAGGCGCAACGTCCTGCCTGAAACACCGATATCGGGCCCCTCCCTGACTTAAGGCAAGGGCCCGATGCCGGTGGACTGGCGAGAATAGCCAGGGGCTACCAAGCTTCTGGCAGCCCGCCACTCCGCGTCCGGTAGGAAAATGCAGCTGTTCAAACCCTCTCGTGTCTTCGTGGTGATGATGCTCCTGGCCATCGGCCTGTCCCTGATCGCCGGCTGGCAGATGCTGACCATGCGCCGCGACGCCCTGGCGTTCGCCGACGCCAGCGGCAGCAACACCCTGCGCCTGGTGGAACGCGACCTGCGCCGCGACCTGGACATGCACGCCCAGTCGCTGCTGACCATCAGCAACATGATCCGCGAGACCGGCCTGGACGACCTGGACAGCGCCGCCCTGCGCGTCCTCGTCGAAGGCCACGAGGCCAGCTCGGAGGACATGGGCACCATCATCGTCACCGACCGCTACGGCCAACTGGTGGAAGACCTCAACCACGGCGGCGAATCCCAGCATGACCTGTCCATGCGCGAATACTTCCGGGTGCACGCCCAGGGCGACCGCGAGCTGCAGCTGAGCCACCCGTTCGTGCCGTCCTACCGCAAGCCCTCGCTGACCATCGCCCTGAGCCGCAGCCTGATCGACCGTGACGGCAGCTTCATGGGCGTGGTCGCCGCCCTCAAGGACCTGCGCCAGTTCGACCGCTACATCCAGGACCTCAACCTGGCCGACGGCGACATCGTCACCCTACGCCTGCTGGACGGTACGACGCTGGCGCAATGGCCGGTCGACCGGCGCAAGCGCAGCGACAGCGAGCGCGAGGCCTTCAAGGCTTTCGTCGCCAGCGGCGAACGCGAGCGGGTGCACGACTCCAGCGACCCGCAGCACCCCTACTGGCAGGGGCTGCGCCGGGTCGGCGACTACCCGCTGGTGGTCAACGTGGAGCGCGCCCACAAGAACCTGTTCCAGGGCTGGTTCGGTCGCACGCTGGTCACCAGCGGCCTGCTGATCGCCTTCAACCTGGCCACCGTTGGCCTGGCCTTCGGCCTCACCCGCCATCTGCACCGCCGCGACCAGGCCGAAAACCGCCTGCGCGACGAAGCCAGCACCGACGCCCTGACCGGCCTGCAGAACCGCCGCTGGTTCGACCAGGCGGCCCGCCGCGAATGGCACCGCCACCTGCGCGGCGGCGGCCAGCTGGCGGTGCTGATGCTGGATATCGACCAGTTCAAGCTCTACAACGACCACTACGGCCACCCCACCGGCGACACCGCCCTGGCCGCGGTCGCCGAACAGGTGCGCCTGGGCTGCCGGCGCGACGAAGACGGCGCGGCGCGCTACGGCGGCGAGGAATTCGTGGTCATCCTGCCCAACTGCGACCTGACCGGCGCCCTCACCGTGGCCGAGAACATCCGCGCCGGCATCGAGAACGCCGCGCTGCCGCACGCCATGGGCAAGTTCGGCGTGGTCACCGTCAGCATCGGCGCCGCCAGCACCTCCAGCGGCCCGGTGGAAAGCGTCGAGGCGCTGGTCGCCCAGGCCGACGCCAGCCTCTACAAGGCCAAGGAAAACGGCCGCAACCGCGTGGAAAGCGGAGCCGCCCCGACCCGCTGACATACAACTGTCGGCCCGGCTATGCGACAATGGCGGCAATTTCCGGCATGAATCCCGCATCGAACGCCTGGCGGCAGGGCCACCGCGCCCCGCCGCCGCCCTCCGCCTTCGCCCGCTGAACGCCCCACGGCGCTCGCGGGAGCGAGCCCGAAACTGGAATCGGATTGCTACCGAACCACCGCCTGCCAGGCCCGGTGGCTCGTCACTTATTGATAGGTAAAGCCCTTGATCTCCACCGCTAACATCACCATGCAGTTCGGCGCCAAGCCGCTGTTCGAAAACGTTTCCGTCAAGTTCGGCAACGGCAACCGCTATGGCCTGATCGGCGCCAACGGCTGCGGCAAGTCGACCTTCATGAAGATCCTCGGCGGCGAGCTGGAGCCCTCCAGCGGCCAGGTCATGCTGGAAAACGGCGTGCGCCTGGGCAAGCTGCGCCAGGACCAGTTCGCCTATGAGGACTTCTCGGTGATCGACACCGTGATCATGGGCCACGAGGAACTGTGGAAGGTCAAGGCCGAGCGCGATCGCATCTACGCCCTGCCGGAAATGACCGAGGACGACGGCATGGCCGTGGCCGAGCTGGAAGTGCAGTTCGCCGAGTTCGACGGCTACACCGCCGAGTCCCGCGCCGGCGAGCTGCTGCTGGGCCTGGGCATTCCCCTGGAACAGCACTTCGGCCCGATGAGCGCCGTGGCCCCGGGCTGGAAGCTGCGCGTGCTGCTGGCCCAGGCGCTGTTCTCGGACCCGGACCTGCTGCTGCTCGACGAACCGACCAACCACCTGGACATCAACACCATCCGCTGGCTGGAAAACATCATCACGGCGCGTAACAGCACCATGATCATCATTTCCCACGACCGTCACTTCCTGAACAGCGTCTGCACCCACATGGCCGACCTGGACTACGGCGAGCTGCGCCTGTTCCCGGGCAACTACGACGAGTACATGACAGCGGCCGAACAGGCCCGCGAGCGCCTGCTGTCGGACAACGCCAAGAAGAAGGCGCAGATCGCCGAACTGCAGACCTTCGTCAGCCGCTTCTCGGCCAACGCCTCCAAGGCCAAGCAGGCCACCAGCCGCGCGCGCCAGATCGACAAGATCCAGCTGGAAGAGGTCAAGCCGTCCAGCCGCGTCAGCCCGTTCATCCGCTTCGAGCAGTACAAGAAGCTGCACCGCCAGGCGGTGACCCTGGAAAAAGTCAGCCAGGGCTTCGACGGCGTGGCGCTGTTCAAGAACCTGAGCCTGCAGGTGGAGGCCGGCGAGCGCATCGCCATCATCGGCCCCAACGGCATCGGCAAGACCACCCTGCTGCGCACCCTGGTCGGCGAAATGGCGCCCACCAGCGGCGAGGTGAAGTGGACCGACAGCGCGGACGTGGGCTACTTCGCCCAGGACCACGCCGAGGACTTCGAGGAGGACTACAACCTGTTCGACTGGATGGCCCAGTGGACCCAGGGCGGCGAGCAGCTGGTGCGCGGCACCCTCGGCCGCATGCTGTTCTCCAACGACGAGATCAAGAAGTCGGTGAAGGTCATCTCCGGTGGTGAACAGGGCCGCATGCTGTTCGGCAAGCTGATCCTGAAAAAGCCCAACGTGCTGGTGATGGACGAGCCGACCAACCACCTGGACATGGAATCCATCGAGGCGCTCAACCTCGCGCTGGAAAACTACCCGGGCACCCTGGTGTTCGTCAGCCACGACCGCGAGTTCGTGTCCTCCCTGGCCACCCGCATCATCGAGCTGTCGGAAAACGGCGTGACCGATTTCAGCGGCACCTACGATGACTACCTGCGCAGCCAGGGCGTGATTGTCTGAAACGCCTAAACTGAAGGGGTGTCGGGGCCGGCACCCCGCTCCGGCCAGCCCGGAGGCCTGCATGGCGCGCCCACTGCTGTTGTTCCTGCTCCTGCTGCTCGGCGGCCTGGCCCAGGCCGCCGACACCCCCACCTGGAACGTCGGCGCGCGGCGCCTGGTGCTGGCCGACCCGCTCACCGGCAAGCCGATCCCGGCCGTGGCCTTCTACCCCACCCGCGCCCAGCCGCGCCTGACCCGTATCGGTGACTACCCGCTGAAGGTCGCGCTCAACGCCCCCGTCGCCCCCGGCCGCTTCCCGCTGCTGGCCACCTCCCACGGCAACAGCGGCTCGCCCCTGGCGCAGCGCGACCTGCTGCTGTCGCTGACACGCAACGGTTTCGTGGTGATCGGTCTGCTGCACCCCGGCGACAACCCCCGCGACCAGAGCCGCCAGGGCGCCCTGAGCAACCTCTACGGCCGCCCGCTGCAGGTCTCCGCGAGCATCAGCGCGGCGCTGGCCGACCCGGCCCTGGGCGCCAGCATCGACGCGCAACGCATCGGCGTCATCGGCTATTCCGCCGGCGGCGAGACGGCGCTGATCCTCGCCGGCGCCACGCCGCGCCCGGAACGCCTGCGCCGCTACTGCCGCGAACGCCCCGACGACGAAGACGCCTGCAACGCCAACGGCGAACTGCGCGCCGACCGCCCGGACCTGCGCGCCCATGCCGACCCACGGGTAGGCGCCCTGCTCCTGCTGGCGCCGCTGAGCCTGATGTTCGGCAGCGACGACCTGGCGGCGGTGACCGTCCCGGTGCTGCTCTACACCGGCGACCGCGACCAGGTGCTGGACCCGGCACGCAACGCCGTGGCCCTGCTGCGCAAGCTGCCGCACCAGCCGGAATACCACGTGGTGCAAGGCGCCGGGCACTTCGTGTTCATGACCCCCTGTTCCGCCGACGAGGAGGCCGAGACCCCGGAACTGTGCGAGGACGCCATCGGCGTCGACCGCCAGGCCATCCACCGCAGCCTCAACGGCGAGGCCGCGCGCTTCTTCGCCAGCCAGCTGCGGGTCGACCCGGTGCAGGCCTCCTGGCGCTGAGGCGCCCTACCATCCATCCATTACAGCGTCATGGCGGGAATTGGCGCGTACTATGCACGATTACCCGGAACCGGCTCGCCGCGCCCGCCAGGTGCGCGCGAAGGCCCATTCCAGAGGCTGCGTTCAGGATGGAGAGCACCATGTTGGGGCGACTCGTCTGTTGCGTTCTGCTACTGATCTTCTCACTCGCGGCCAGCGCCGAGACGCTGAACGTCGGTTTCCATCGCCTGACGCTCGAAGACCCGCTGGACCACAAGCCGATGCGCGCCATCGCCTTCTACCCGACGCGGGCGCAGGTAGCGCCCACCACCATCGGCCTGTTCACCCTGCCGCTGGCCGAGGAAGCCCCGGCGGTGGCCGGGCGCCATCCGCTGCTGGTCATTTCCCACGGTAACGGCGGCACCCCGCTGGCCCTGCGCGACCTGGTGCTGGCCCTGGCCCAGCGCGGTTTCGTGGTGGTGACCCTGGTGCACCCCGGCGACAACCTCCACGACCAGAGCCGCCTGGGCGCCCTGAGCAATCTCTATGGCCGGCCGCTGCAGGTCTCCGAGGCGATCAGCACGGCGCTGGCCGACGAGCGCCTGGCGCCGCTGCTCGACCCGCGCCGCATCGGCGTCATCGGCTACTCCGCCGGCGGCGAGACGGCGCTGATCCTGGCCGGCGCGCAGCCGCGCCTGGAACGCCTGCGCCGCTACTGCACCGAACGCCCGGACGACCGCGACGCCTGCAGCGCCGGCGGCGAACTGCTGGCCGACCGCAACGACCTGACGCCCATGGCCGACCCCCGCGTCGGCGCGGTGATGCTGCTGGCGCCGCTGGGCCTGATGTTCGGCAGCCGCGAGCTGACCGACGTGAAGATCCCGGCGCTGATCTACAGCGGCGACGCCGACCAGGTCCTGGACTGGACCCGCAACGCCGGCGCCCTGGCCCGCAAGCTACCGCGCAGCGCCGACTTCCATGTCGTGCTGGGCGCTGGCCACTTCGTCTTCATGGCGCCCTGCACCGAAGAGGAAACCGCCGCCACCCCGGGCCTGTGCAAGGACGCCGACGGCGTCGACCGGGTGGCCATCCACCGCAACCTGATCAACGACGCCAAGCGCTTCTTCGACGCGCAACTGCAACCGGAAGAGATGCAGGCGATGCTGCGCTGAGCCCCGTAGGAGCGCGCCGCGCGCGCGATTCGCGGGCATGGCCCGCTCCTACGCCCAGCCATAGCGCCGCGCGAACCAGCCCTTCACCGCCTGGGTCAGGCCCATGTAGCCCAGCAGGATCAGCGCCAGCCACGGCCAGTACCCCAACGGCAGCGGCTGCAGGTGGAACGAGCCCGCCAGCGGTCCCATCGGCAGGAAGATCGCCAGCGCACCGATGGCCGCGGTCATCGCCAGCAACGGCCAGGCCGCGCGGCTCTGCAGGAACGGGATGCGCCGGGTGCGGATCATGTGCACCACCAGCAGCTGCGACAGCAGCCCCTCGACGAACCAGCCGGACTGGAACAGCGCCTGGCGCTCCGGCGCGTTGGCGCCGAACACGTGCCAGAGCAGCAGGAAGGTGGCGATGTCGAAGATCGAGCTGAGCGGGCCGAAGAACACCATGAAGCGCCCCAGGCCGTTGGGGTTCCATTGCTGCGGCCGGCTCAGCTGTTCCTCGTCGACACCGTCGAAGGGAATCGCCACCTGGGAAATGTCGTAGAGCAGGTTCTGCACCAGCAGCTGCAGCGGCAGCATCGGCAGGAACGGGATGAAGGCGCTGGCCACCAGCACGCTGAACACGTTGCCGAAGTTCGAGCTGGCGGTCATGCGGATGTACTTGAGCATGTTGGCGAAAGTGCGCCGGCCTTCCACCACGCCCTCCTCCAGCACCATCAGGCTCTTTTCCAGGAGGATCAGGTCGGCCGCCTCCTTGGCGATGTCCACCGCCGAATCCACCGAGATGCCGATGTCCGCGCCGCGCAGCGCCGGGGCGTCGTTGATGCCGTCGCCGAGGAAGCCGACCACGTGTCCGCGCTCGCGCAGCACGCGCACCAGGCGCTCCTTGTGGCTCGGCGTGAGCTTGGCGAACAGCGTGGCGCGCTCGGCCAGCTCGCCCAGCTCGGCGTCGCCGAGTTCGTCCAGCTGCGGGCCGAGCAGCACGCCGCGCACCTCAAGACCAACGTCGCGACAGACCTTCAGGCTTACCCGCTCGTTGTCGCCGGTCAGCACCTTCACCGTCACGCCGTTCGCCGCCAGCGCGCGCAGCGCCGGCGCGGTGGTCTCCTTGGGCGGGTCTAGGAAGGCGATGTAGCCGTCCAGGCACAGCGCCTGCTCGTCGGCCAGGCCGTAGGTGTCGCGGCTGGGCGGCAGCTCGCGGCTGGCCACCGCGACCACCCGCAGGCCGTCGCGGTTGAGCGCCTCGGCCACCGCGCGGATTTCCGCCAGGCGCTCGCCGCTCAGCGCGTCGACGCGTTCGCCCTGGCGCACCGAGGCGCACACGGCCAGCACTTCCTCCAGGGCGCCCTTGCAGATCAGCAGGTGATGGTCGTCGCGCTCGCTGACCACCACCGACATGCGCCGGCGGGCGAAGTCGAAGGGAATCTCGTCGACCTTGCGGTAGCGGCTGTCCACCCGCAGCGCGCGGCGCAGCTCGACATGCTCCAGCACCGCCACGTCGAGCAGGTTCTTCAGCCCGGTCTGGTAGTGGCTGTTGAGGAAGGCCAGCTGCAGCACGCGGTCGTCCACCGCGCCCAGGGCGTCGGTGTGGCGTTCGAGGACGATGCGGTCCTGGGTCAGGGTGCCGGTCTTGTCGGTGCAGAGGATGTCCATCGCACCGAAGTTCTGGATGGCGTCCAGGCGCTTGACGATGACCTTGCGCCGGCTCAGCGCCACGGCGCCCTTGGCCAGGGTCGAGGTGACGATCATCGGCAGCATTTCCGGGGTCAGGCCGACGGCGATGGACAGCGCGAACAGCGCCGCCTGCAGCCAGTCGCCCTTGGTGAAGCCGTTGAGCAACAGGACCAGCGGCGCCATCACCAGCATGAAGCGGATCAACAGCCAGCTGACCTTGTTCACCCCGGCCTGGAAGGCCGTCGGCGCGTGGTCGCTGGCGATCACCCGCTCGGCCAGCGAGCCGAAGTAGGTGCTCGCGCCAGTGCCCACCACCACCGCCTGGGCCGAGCCGCTGACCACCGTGGTGCCCATGAAGCACAGGCTGTCGCGCTCCAGCGGGTTGCCCTGGCGGGCGTCGCGGACCTGGGCGAACTTCTCCAGCGGCAGCGACTCGCCGGTGAGCGCGGCCTGGCTGACGAACAGGTCCTTGGCGCTGATCAGGCGCA
>NZ_JARJLT010000382.1 GCF_029335315.1 Pseudomonas citronellolis | reverse complement strand
TCGCTGCCGTGGGGCATGAAGCCGATCAGGTCGAGCACGCGCTTGTTGCCGGGCGCCTGGCGGGCGAAGTCGGCGAACAGCGGGTCGCCGTTGCCCAGTACCAGCAGGTCGGAGTCACGCACCACGGCGTCGAGGTCGTTGACCAGCAGCGACGAGACGTGGGGAATCCTCGACTCGATGTATTCCTTGTTGGCCCCGTGGACGCGGGCGTACTCGACGTTGCGGTCGAAGATCTTCAGCTCGTAGCCCTTGCCGATGAGCATCTCGGCCAGTTCCACCAGCGGGCTCTCGCGCAGGTCGTCGGTACCGGACTTGAACGCCAGGCCGAGCAGGCCGATCTTGCGGCTGTTGTGCGCGCTGATGAGGTCGAAAGCCTTCTGCACCTGCAACGCGTTGCTGCGCATCAGCGAACCGAGCAGCGGGTGCTCGACGTCCAGCTGGCCGGCGCGGTAGGTGAGGGCGCGCACGTCCTTGGGCAGGCAGGAGCCGCCGAAGGCGAAGCCGGGCTTCATGTAGTAGCGCGACAGGTTCAGCTTGCGGTCCTGGCAGACCACGTCCATCACTTCACGGCCGTCCACGCCGACCGCCTTGGCGATGTTGCCGATCTCGTTGGCGAAGGTGACCTTGGCCGCGTGCCAGACGTTGCAGGTGTACTTGATCATTTCCGCGACTTCGATGGACTTGCGGATGATCGGTGCGTCCAGCTCGCGGTAGAGCTCCTCCAGCAGGTCGCCGGTGTGTTGGTCCAGCTCGCCGATCACGGTCATCGGCGGGAAGTCGTAGTCCTTGACCGCGGTGCTCTCGCGGAGGAACTCCGGGTTGGTGCCGACGCCGAAATCGATGCCGGCTTTCTTTCCGGAATGGCGCTCGAGAAGCGGGATCACCACGTTGTTCACGGTGCCCGGCAGCACGGTGCTGCGTACGACCACCGTGTGGCGCTCGGCTTTCTCGCGGATGGCGAGGCCGATCTCCTGGCAGACGCTTTCGATGTAGCCCAGGTCGAGGTCGCCGTTCTTCTTGCTCGGGGTGCCGACGCAGATGAACGACACGTCGCTGTCCAGCACAGCCTGCCTGACGTCGGTGGTGCCCGACAGCCGCGAGGTGCGGACGCCCTGTTCCAGCAGGGACTCCAGCCCCGGCTCGACGATGGGCGACTTGCCGCGGTTGATCAGGTCGATCTTGGTGGGACAGAGGTCGACGCCTATCACCTGGTGGCCGCGGGCGGAGAGGCAACCGGCACAAACCGCACCGACATAACCCAGGCCGAAAATACTGATGTGCATGGCTCCATTCCTCTTGGCTGTTTTCAATATTCAGGGGTCTTCCTGCCTGAATAACTTTGCTGAGGAATATTTGAGTTCAACTGTCTTAGTTAGGCAATTAACGTATTGCTGGATGTGTCATTGAAATAAGATCGTAATGTGTAAGAAATATTACGGGGCTGTGCCGGAACCTATGACTGGTTGCGCTTTGATATTAACTTTGTGGATATAAAAGTTGGTCTTTCATTTATTTATATAGGCGTGTGCGCGAAGACTTTTAATCGTGCGGGAAGTTCCTGGACAGGAAAAATAATCCTCTTCGGCATATCTCGCTCTCCGTAGGCGGTGGCTCTGCAATGGTGCCTGGCGAGGAGACTTGGCTGATATTACTTGGCAATCACGCTACCTTTAAATGGGCTGGCGGTTGTTTAGGGTATTTCCTTGTTGGCTTGCCTTGTTTTGAGTTCAAGGTGGGCGTTTTGCTCTTGCGAGTGCTTCCGTTGATGAATCCGAGGGGCTTGAGGGAAATTTAGGGGGTTCCTTAGTTACAGGAATTACGGTGCTTCCTAGACTCGCGATTGGAGACTTTTCGTCGTTATTTCAGGCGGCCGCAAATGACCAGATCCGGCTGACCAGGCTTCGGCGGAAATACGGCGAAAAGTTCTCCTCCGAATCAAGCAGCGGTGCCAGTGGAAACTTCCAGGGCGCCGTGGTTATCCCCAAGACAGGAGTTTTCCATGAGTGGAATGAAACCCAACAACGATAGGGATATCGTCCAGGCCGCCGCCTTGTCCGCAATGGATGCGGCGCAGTCAACCGGCGCGGCTGCCAGCAGTTTGAGCCAGGCAGCGTTCGGCGCTGCCGCTGGCGTTCGCGCCGCGCCGCCCGTCCCCTCGCTCGGCCAGGTAGCCGATGACGTGGGCGACAAGCAGAAGCCCCTGTCTTCCGGCGACTATACCGACGACCAGACCCCGACGTTCTCCGGTAGCGGCGTCGTCGGCACCCAGATCAGGATCTACGACAACGGCACCTTGATCGGCAGCGTGAAGGTCAAGGCCAACGGCACCTGGTCGTTCAGCCCGACCACCCGTTTGATCGAAGGCGACCACAATATCACCTTCACCGCGATCAACTCCGCCAACGAAGAAAGCGCGCACAGCGCACCCTTCCTCGTGCATGTCGACATGACGCCGCCCAACGCCGTGATCGACCCGGCCAATGGCAACAGCTTCAGCGTGATCGACCAGGTGGGCGCGGTGACCGGCCCGATCAGCGACGGCGGCGTGACCGACGACCGCCGCCCGCAGTTCATTGGCAAGGGCGCGCACCTGGCCGGCCCCGGCGACGCCGTGCTGGTCAACATCTACCTGGACGGCGCCAGCGAGCCCTGGGGTTCGGCGGTGGTCAACGCCGACGGCAGCTGGACCTTCACGCCGCCCAGCGACCTGGCTGACGGCCACCACGAGTTCGTCCTCAAGTCGGTGGACGCCGCTGGCTACGAATCGCTGCCGAGCAGCATCGCCTTCACCGTCGACACCACGCCGCCGCCGACGCCTTCGGTGGAACCCGGCTTCCTGCAGGTGACCGATGACGTCGGCCCGGTGACCGGCCTGATCGCCAAGGGCGCCAGCACCGACGACAACCAGCCGACCCTGGATGGCAAGGTGCAGTCCGACAGCGACGCCAAGTGGGTGAACATCTACGACGGCGACACCCTGCTGGGCAGCGCGGCGGTCAACGCCGACAAGACCTGGCACTTCCAGATCGGCCAGGCCCTGGCCGACGGCGAGCACGTGCTGTACATCAGCGGTGTCGACGCCGCCGGCAACGAGAGCGCCAAGGGCGACGGCTTCGAGTTCAGCGTCGATACCCAGATCCTGCCGCCGCCGCCGGTGGGCGAGGGCGACCTGCAGATCATCGATGACGTCGCGCCGATCATCGGCCCGATCGCCAAGGGCGGTGTCACCAACGACAACCTGCCGACCCTGGAAGGCAAGCTGCAGTCCGACAGCGACGCCAAGTGGGTGAAGGTCTACGACGGCGACACCCTGCTGGGCAGCGCGGCGGTCAACGCCGACAAGACCTGGACCTTCCAGGTGAACCAGCCGCTGGCCGACGGCGCGCACGACTTCAGCTTCACCGCGGTGAGCGCCAGCGGCCGCGAAAGCGCGCACAGCGATGACTGGAACTTCACCGTCGACACCCTGCTGCCGCCGACGCCGTCGCTGGATGTGGGCGATTTCGAAGTGATCGACGACGTCGCTCCGGTGATCGGGGCAATTGCCAAGGGCGACACCACCAACGACAACCTGCCGACCCTGGAAGGCACGTTGCAGTCCGACAGCGACGCCAAGTGGGTCAAGGTCTACGACGGCCAGACCCTGCTGGGCAGCGCCGCGGTCAACGCCGACAAGACCTGGAGCTTCCAGGTGAACCAGCCGCTGGCCGATGGCGAGCACGTGCTGCATGTCAGCGGCGTTGACGCCGCCGGCAACGAGAGCGCGCCGGGCGAAGGCTGGAACTTCACCGTCGACACCCTGGCGCCACCGCCGCCGCCGCTGGACGCGGGCGATTTCGAAGTGATCGACGACGTCGCTCCGGTGACCGGGCCGATCGCCAAGGGCGGTGTCACCAACGACAACCTGCCGACCCTCGACGGCCAGCTGCAGGCGGGCAGCGACGCCAAGTGGGTGAACATCTACGACGGCCAAGCCCTGCTGGGCAGCGCCGCGGTCAACGCCGACGGGACCTGGAGCTTCCAGGTGAGCCAGCCGCTGGCCGATGGCGAGCACGTGCTGTACGTCAGCGGCGTGGACGCCGCCGGCAACGAGAGCGCCAAGGGCGACGGCTGGAACTTCAGCGTGGACACCGTGGCCCCGCCGACCCCGCAACCCGACGCGCAGGTCGACCTGCTCGACGATGTCGGCCCGGTCACCGGCACCATCGCCAAGGGCGGTGTGACCGACGACGCCCGCCCGACCTTCCTGGGCCAGCTGCCGGCCGGCAGCGACGGCGTGCTGGTGCGCATCTACGACGGCAACAGCCTGATCGGCTCTGCCGTGGTCAGCGCCCTGGCCTGGCGCTTCGAGCCCTCGCCGGACCTGCAACCGGGCAACCACAGCTTCAGCTACGCGGTGGTCGACGCCGCCGGTAACGAAAGCGACCGCAGCGCGCCCTGGGACTTCCGCCTGATCGACGATGGCGTGGTGATCCCGGCGCCGAGCATCGACCAGGTACTGGACGACATCGGCAGCATCACCGGCGCCCTGCACGACGGCGACAGCACCGACGACAAGAGCCCGAGCCTCACCGGCCAGGCCGAGCCGGGCAGCGTCGTGGTGCTGTTCGTCGACGGCCAGGCCGTGGCCAGCGCCCAGGTGGACGCCCAGGGCAACTGGCAGGCCGAACTGCCGCTGGGCAGCGATGGCGACAAGAGCATCGTCGCCCGCGTGCGTGACGAGGCCGGCCGCCTGGGCGAGCCTTCCCCGGAACTGCACCTGACCCTGGACACCGCTGCCCCGGCCAAGCCGAGCGGCGTGACCGCGACCGACGATGTCGGCCCGCTGACCGGCTCCATCCAGCCGGGCAGCATCACCGACGACACCACCCCGACCATCGCCGGCAAGGGCGAGCCGGGCGGCGTGGCGACCATCAAGGATGGCGACCAGGTGCTGGGCACCGCACTGGTGGACGCCAACGGCAACTGGTCGTTCACCCCCGAGCAGCCGCTGGCGGACGGTGAGCACAGCATCACCGCGACCGTCGCCGACAAGGCCGGCAACACCAGCCAGCCCAGCGACCCGCTGGAGTTCGGCGTGCAGGGCGAGCCGCCGGTGGTGGCGATCACCGCGGCGCTGGACCAGGTGGGCAGCATCACCGGCGAGATCGCCAACGGTGGCGCGACCAACGACAACCGTCCGGTGCTGATCGGCACCGCCAGCGCCAACGCGGTGGTGGTCGTCAAGGAAGGCCCGGTGGTCTACGGCAGCGCCGTGGCCGACGCCGACGGCAACTGGAGCCTGCAGCTGCCGCTGCGCCAGAGCGACGGCGAGCACCTGTACACCGCCGAGGTGAAGAACGCCGCCGGCAACGGTGCCAGCGCCCAGTTCGAGCTGACCGTGGACACCGTGGCCCCGGGCCGCCCGAGCATCGACGAGGTGCGCGACGACGTCGGCGCCATCCGTGGCAACGTCGCCGCCAACGGCGTGACCGACGACGCCCAGCCGACCCTGGAAGGCACCAGCAGCGAGCCGAACGTACTGATCAAGGTGTACGACAACGGCGTGCTGATCGGCAGCGTCCAGGCCGACGCCGATGGCTTCTGGAGCCTGCAGTTGCCGGAACTGGCCGATGGCGCCCACAGCCTGAGCGTCTCCGCCACCGACGACGTCGGCAACGAGAGCCTGCGCAGCCGTGGCTACGTGATCAACGTGGACACCGCCGGCCCGCAGGCGCTGATCGATAAGCTGGAACTGATCGACGATGTCGGCCCGCTCACCGGCCCGGTCGCCCAGGGCGGCCTCACCGATGACACCCAGCCGACCCTGCGTGGCCATGTCAGCGGTGGCGACGCGCCCTTCGTCGAGATCTTCGACGGCGAGACCTCGCTGGGCACCGCGCTGGTCGACGCCCGTGGCAACTGGTCGTTCACTCCCGAGCAGCCGCTGGCCGAAGGCGAGCACAGCCTCCAGGCGCGCCCGCTGGATCGTGCCGGCAACCCCGGCGAGATGAGCCAGGCGCTGGACTTCGGCGTGGTGGGCGACGGTACGCCGCTGCCGTCCGCGCCGACCATCGACCAGGCGCTGGATGACCAGGGTGCCGTCACCGGCCCGCTGGCCAATGGCGACAGCACCGACGACAAGAGCCTGAGCCTCAGCGGCCAGGCCGACCCGGGCAGCACCGTGGTGCTGTACGTGGACGGCCAGCCGGTGGCCAGCGCCAGCGTCGACGCGCAGGGCAACTGGCAGGCCGAAGTGCCGCTGTCCGGCGATGGCGACAAGGTGATCACCGCCAAGGCCGAAGACGCCGCCGGCCGTCCTGGCGACGCCAGCGAGCCGCTGCAGGTGACCCTCGACACCCAGGCACCGGCCAAGCCGGCCGGGGTGACCGCCACCGACGACGTTGGCGATGTCACCGGGCCGATCCAGCCCGGCAGCGTGACCGACGACCGCCAGCCGGTCTTCAGCGGCAAGGGCGAACCGGGCGACGTGGCTACCCTCAAGGATGGCGACGAGGTCCTGGGCACCGCGGTGGTGGATGCCAACGGCAACTGGACGCTGACCCCGGAAACGCCCCTGGAGGACGGCCCGCACAGCATCAGCGTGACCCTCACCGACCCGGCCGGCAACACCAGCCAGGCCAGCGACCCGCTGCAGTTCGGGGTCAGCGACGCGCTGCCGGAAGTGACCATCCGCGCCGCCCTGGACCAGGTCGGCAGCATCACCGGTGAAGTGCTCGACCAGGGCGTTACCGACGACCGCCGGCCGACCCTGCTGGGCACCGCCACGCCGAACGCGGTGGTGGTGATCAAGGAGGGCCCGGTGGTCTACGGCAGCGCCGTGGCCGACGCCGAGGGCAACTGGAGCCTGCGCCTGCCGCTGGGCCAGAGCGACGGCGAGCACACCTACACCGCCGAGGTGAAGAACGCCGCCGGCGAAAGCGCCAGCGCCGAGTTCAGCCTGACCGTCGATACCGTGGCGCCGTACCGCCCGGACATCGAGGCGGTACTGGACGACGTGGGCCTGGTCACCGGCCCGCTGAAGCAGAACGCCGTCACCGACGACAGCCAGCCGACCCTGCAGGGCGGCGGCGAGGAGCCGGGCGAGCTGATCAAGGTCTACGACAATGGCCAGCTGCTGGGCTCGACCCTGGTCGATGACAATGGCGAATGGGCGTTCACCCCGGAGCAGCCGCTGGCCGATGGTGCGCACAAGCTCACCGTGACCGCCAGTGACGAAGCCGGCAACGAAAGCCGCCCGAGCGGCGCCTTCAACCTGACGGTGCAGTCCGGCGGCGATGTCGGCGTGATCGACAGCCTGGAGCTGCTCGACGATGTCGGCCCGCGTACCGGCGCCATCCACTCCGGCGACGTGACCGACGACACCCAGCCGACCCTGCGTGGCCACGTGGCCGGCGGCAACGCCAGCCTGGTACAGGTGTTCGACGGCGAGACCCTGCTGGGCAGCGCCAGTGTCGATGCCCAGGGCAACTGGAGCTTCACCTCGCCGCTGCTGAATTCCGGCGAGCACAGCTTCAGCGCCCGCCCGGTGAGCGAAGTCGGCACCCCGGGTGCGCAGAGCGACGCTATCGACTTCAGCGTGCTGGGTGGTGACGTGCCGCTGCCGCAAGCGCCGAGCATCACCGAAGTGCTCGACGACCAGGGCGCCTACCAGGGCCCGCTGGCCAGCGGCGACAGCACCGACGACGAAAGCCTGAGCCTGCGCGGCCAGGGCGAGCCGAACGGCACCGTGGTGCTGTACGTCAACGGCCAGCCTGTGGCCAGCGTCAGCGTCGACGCGCAGGGCAACTGGCAGGCCGAACTGCCGCTCGCCGGCGACGGCGAGAAGGTGATCACCGCCAAGTCCGAGGACGCCGCCGGCCGCCTGAGCGGGCCGAGCCCGGCCATCGACCTGGTGCTGGACACCCAGGCCCCGGCGCAGCCGGAAGCGGTCGAGGCGCTCGACAACGTCGGCCCGGTCACCGGTCCGATCGGCGCCGGCGCCAGCACCGACGACACCACCCCGACCTTCGCCGGCAAGGGCGAACCGGGCGACGTGGCGACCATCAAGGATGGCGACAAGGTGCTGGGCAGCGCCGTGGTGGATGACGCCGGCAACTGGTCGTTCACGCCCGAGCAGCCGCTGGAGGAGGGCGAGCACAGCGTCAGCGTGGTCCTCACCGACAAGGCCGGCAACAGCAGCGAACCGAGCGCGCCGCTGGACTTCGCCGTCGAACTGGTGCCGCCGAGCGTGAGCATCGACGCGCTGAGCGACGACGTGGGCAGCATCACCGGGGCGATCGCCCAGGGTGGCGTGAGCGACGACGCGCGGCCGACCCTCAGCGGCCAGGCCGGCAACGGCGCGACCCTGGTCAAGGTCTACGCCGACGGCGTCCTGCTGGGCAGCGCGGCGGTCGCCGCCGACGGCAGCTGGAGCTTCACCCCGGCGCAGCCGCTGGCCGATGGCGAGCACGCCTTGCAGGCGGTGGCGCAGAACGCCGCCGGTAGCCAGAGCGCGCCGGCCGAGTGGCAGTTCAGCGTCGACACCGTGGCGCCGGACAGCGCCGGCGACCTGCAGCTGATCGACGACGTCGGCGCAGTCACCGGGCCGATCGAGCAGGGTGGCCTGACCGACGACAACCGGCCGACCTTCAGCGGCGTCGCCGCCGGGGCCGATCAGGTCAAGGTCTACGACGGCGGGCAACTGCTGGGTACCGCGGCCGTGGCGGCCGACGGCAGCTGGAGCTTCACCCCGCAAACCCCGCTCGCCGATGGCCAGCACGCGCTGACCGCGGTAGCGGTGGACGCCGCCGGCAACGCGGCCCCGGCCAGCCCGGCCTGGTCGTTCGGCGTCGATACCACGCCGCCGCCGGCGGTGGTGGTCGACGGTCTGTACGACGACGCTGGCAAGCAGACCGGCGACGTGCCCAACGGCGGCATCACCGACGACTCCAAACCGGCCTTCTACGGCCACGTGGCGAGCGACGACAGCGTGCTGGTCTACGTGTACGACAAGGGCATGTTCTGGGGCTCGACCACCGTCGACAAGGAAAGCGGCGAATGGAGCTTCTCGCCGATGCTGCCGCTGGACTCCGGCCAGCACAGCTTCCAGGCGGCCGCCGTGGACGCGGCGGGCAACGTCGGGCCGCTGAGCCCGGCCTGGGACTTCAAGCTCGACGGACCCAAGCCGCAGGTGCCGGCCATCACCAACGTGCGCGATGACGTCGGCCCGGACCAGGGCTATCTGCAGAAGGAGGACGAAACCGACGACTACACCCCGACCCTCACCGGTACCTGTGCCGCGGGCACCTTGGTGACCATCTACGCCAACGGCGAGGCGGTGGGTTCGCAGATCGTCGCGCCGGACGGCAACTGGACCATCACCACCGCCGACCTGCGTCCGTACATGCAGGCCGACGGACTGGTGGAGCTGGTGGCCGGTGCGGTGGACAGCGCTGGCCAGCCCAGCCCGTCGACCGGGGTCTTCCCGATCTACCTGGACACCGGTGCGCAGCCCTTCGGCGCCGAGGCTTCGCAGGCGCTGGCCGCCAACCAGCCGCCGCAGCCGGAGGTGAAGAGCCTGGCGCTCGCCGACAACTCGCCGACCGGGCAGGGCGACAGCCATGCCCAGCCTGCGGGCGAGGCGCACGCCGCGCAGCACCCGTTGCTCGGCGGCCTGGCCCAGGCCGAAGGCGCCGGCGTCCCGGCCGTGCAGGAGCCGCTGAACCTCGGCGGCCTGCTGCAGGCCGCGCCGGCGGCGCCGGCCAAGGCCGAGGTGGCGGCTATCGACAGCGGCGCTCTGGCTCCGCTGCCGAGCCCGCAACCTGACCTGCTGGCCCTGCAGCAACTGCACCAGCAACACCTGGGTTGATACCCAGCCCGCCCGGCGTTCGCGCCGGGCGGGCTTGAAACCCCTTTTGGGCGATGCGTATGTCCGTGTACGCATCGCTTTTTTTTTTGCCCGTTGGCGATTGAGGCGAATCGGCGGTCCGCCAGTGGAAGCGTGGGCGACAGCGGCAGGCTTTCGCACCTGCGCGTGTACGAAAGTTCGCTGCCTGGCCCTTGGCCTGCGTTTAGGGCCTTCCTTAGATACTTCGAGGGGCCGCGTTCCTAGTATCGGCGCCGCTGGGCCACCCCCAGACCACGCGTATGACGTGGCGCGTGGCCCATGACCGGCTGAGGCCGGTCGGACCCTGTCGGGGAGCCGACACCAATACCCAGGAGCTTTCATGACTGATCAGAAATCTGCCGCCCGCGACGGCGCTCTGGCCGCCCTCGGCGTGGCCACTTCCTCCACCCCGGCGCCCAGCGTCGCGCTGAACCCGGCCGTTGTCGCGCCCAGCGCGTCCGCGGCGGTGGACGATATCCACTTCCTCGACGGCGATGCCGTGCGTGACGGCGCCGCAACCGCGCCGCTGGCCAGTGCGGCGTTCGTCGCCCCGACCGCTGCGCCGACTGTCGCGCCGCTGACCACCGCAGCGGTGCTGAACGCCGCCGCGCCCCGCGCCGAAGAGCCCCAGGAACCCGTGCCGCCGGCCACCCCGTCGATCGCCAAGGTCGTCGATGACGTCGGTTCCGGTGAATACCAGGGCCAGATGCAGAACGACGGCTACACCGACGACCAGACCCCGACCCTCAGCGGCAGCGGCGGCAACCCGGGCAACCTGATCAAGATCTACGACAAGGGCACCCTGATCGGCAGCGTGCTGGTCAAGGCCAATGGCACCTGGTCGTTCAGCCCCACCTCCAAGCTGCTGGAAGGCGAGCACAGCTACACCGTGACCGCCACCGACCGCCAGACCGGCGCCGAAAGCACGCACAGCGCGCCGTTCAACTTCACCATCGACCTGACCGCGCCCACCGCCGTCGCTGCGGTGGAAGGCGTCGGCGACGCCGAGGAAGGCAAGCCTTTCACCACCACCGACAAGTCGCCGCTGCTGTTCGGCTCGCTGGACCATGCGCTGGCCGCCAACGAAAAGCTGCAGATGAGCGTCGACGGTGGTGACACCTGGCATGACATCGGCGTGGTCAACGGCACCGACTGGCAGTACCAGGACGCCCGCAACCTGGACAACGGCAGCTACACCTACCTGATGCGCGCCATCGACGCCGCCGGCAACCAGGGCGCCATCAGTTCGCAGAAGATCGCGGTCGACGCACCGGCCACCCCGGAACCGGGCGAGCACATCAAGGTGGCGATCACCGGGATCACCCCGGACACCGGCGTGCAGGGCGACTACGTCACCAGCGCCTCGAAGATCACCCTGATGGGCACCCTGAGCGAGCCGCTGCCGGCCGGCGGCCAGCTGCAGATCAGCACCGACGGCGGCAAGACCTGGTTCGGCGTGCCCAGCTTCGGCACCAGCTGGACCTACGCCGACCCGGCCGTGCACAACCTCGGCACCGAGACCCAGTACCTGCTCCACGTGGTCAACGCCGCCGGCCAGGAAATCGCCGGTAGCCAGGCGCTGCAGACCGTCGAGTTCGACGCCGGCCTGCCGATCCCCGAGGTGACCAGCACCTTCGACCTGAGCACCGACACCGCCATCGGCATCGTCGGCGAGTTCAGCACCGCGGCCAGCGCCACCAACCGCGACTACATCACCCGCGACGACACCCTGACCCTGTCCGGCAAGCTCAGCCGCATGCTCAACATCGGCGAGCAGCTGCAACTGTCCCTGGACGGCGGCAAGACCTGGCAGACCGTGCTGGCCAACGGCGGCGCGCTCTGGTCGTACACCAGCGACCCGCTGGCCAGCCAGACCCTGGGCGTGAAGCTGCAACTGGTCAACGCCGACGGCGGCAGCCTGGCCCTGGGCGAGCGCCAGGTGGTGGTCGACCTCGACTCCCCGGTGCCCTTCGCCTTCGCCCCGCAACTGGACGCGCACAGCGTCGCCGGTGAGCGCACCTACTACTCCAGCACCCAGTACGGCCTGGCCGAGGGCGGCGCCACCGTGGCCCTGGTCGACGACGTCAACCGCGACGGCCGCTACCAGGAAGGCCTGGACAAGATCGTCGGCTACGCCGTGGCCGGCAACGATGGCCGCTGGAGCTTCGACGCCAGCCTCAAGGAAGGCGTGCACCAGCTCGGCTTCGTGACCTGGGACGTGGCCGGCAACAACTCCGGCTTCAGCAACCAGGTGGTGACCACCGCCGACCTGCCGACCAACGCCACCGGTTCCTCCACCCACCTGACCACCTGGGGCGGCACCGTGCAGTCGGTGCGCGGCAACGACACCGCGGCCATGGCCATGAGCGCCGACGGCAACTGGTCGTTCTTCCAGAGCAACGGCTACGCCCAGAGTTCCGATGCGTGGAAGAACTCCGGCACCGTGTTCAGCGGCATCAACCAGCAGGACTACAAGGCCAGCTACCTGGCCGAGCCGTCCGACGTCACCCACGACGGTGACGGCCACATGATCAGCAGCGCCACCTTCGCCGACTACAACCGCGACGGCCTGATGGACGTGCTGGGCATGACCAGCGGCGCTTCCTGGACCCTGCCGGTGTGGACTGCCAAGGCCGACGGCACCTATAGCGCCGGTTCGCTGGCCAAGGCGAAGAACCTCAACATCGGCGGCATCATCGCCTGGGACGCCCAGGGCGACGGCTACACCGACTTCATCTACGTCGACAACGAAGTGGACCGTGGCCGTGGCTTCGAGCGCATCGACAACACCAATGGCTCGCTGAAGATTTCCCACGTCGACAAGGGCGCCTGGTGGGGCTCGGAAATCAGCGGTGTGGACATCGACAACAACGGTGCCGTTGACCTGGCCGGCCACAGCGACATGGCCAACAACACCGCGCTGGCGATCATGCCCAACCTGGGTGACGGCACCTTCAGCAAGAACCAGGTGTTCAACAACGTCTTCTACAACCACCTGTCCGACGACCGCCAGCAGTACAGCAACGTCGCCGTGGCCATGACCTGGGCCGACTTCAACGGCGACGGTTACCTGGACCTGTTCCTCGCCCAGGGCACCCGCGGCTCTTCCGGCTACAACGGCAACTCCGACGACAGCCGCATCTACCTGAACAAGGGCAACGACGCCAGCGGCAACTGGCTGGGCATGGACACCAACAACCCGCTGTACTTCAACGATGTGATGGGGTTGCAGAAGAACGGCAGTCCGTACCACTTCGACGGCGGTCCGTCGTTCGCCGTGGACTGGAACCACGACGGCAAGATGGACGTCATCGAGGTGCCGCGTCAGGATGCCGAATGGTCGCGCACCAATGGCGCCATGCCGCCGGTGCTCTACGTCAACAAGGGCGACAGCAACTGGCTGAACTCCGGCCAGGAGCTGACCAAAGAGAACTTCAGCAACATTACCGGCGCCGTGGCGGTCGACTATGACTGGGATGGCGCGGTCGACCTGCTCATGTACCGCACCTCGGGCAAGCATCACGCCGGTGCGCAGTACGACACCGCGCCGTCGATCCTGGTGCGCAACGAGAACGCCGTGGCCGATGGCAGCAGCCTGATCCTGCGGATCCTCGACAAGAACGGGCTGAACAGCTACTACGGCAACACCGTGCAGCTGTTCGACTCCCAGGGTCACCTGGTCGCCACCCAGATCATCAACCCGCAGTCCAGCGTCACCAGCGATAGCTCGGGCCTGGTGTACTTCTACGGCCTGGACGCCAACGAAGTCTATACCGCCAAGCTGCTCGCCAAGTCGGGCGCCAACGTGGCCGATCCGCTGGCCCAGAACCCGTCCTGGGACGGCCTGGTCACCGGTGAGGCGCACGATGCCTACGTGCTCAGCGCCGGCGATCCGTCGATGAGCTACGACAGCCCGAACCTGGTGGGTACCGGCTACAACGACCACTTCGACGCCACCGAAGGCGACGACGTGATCAATGGCGGCGGCGGCTGGAACACCCTGGCCGACGGCAGCCAGGTCTGGAGCGCCACCCAGGGTATGGACGTGGTCGACTTCGGCCACGCGCAGATGGGCTTGCAGATCAACCTGCAGAGCGGCGTTGCGCAAGGCATGGGCAAGGACACCCTGAAGAACATCGAAGGGATCAAGGCCGGTCAGTTCGCTGACGCCATCGTCGACAACGGCGCCAACAACCAGATCGAAGGTCGCGGTGGCGACGACGTGATGTACCTGTTCGGCGGCGGCAACGACACCCTGGTCTACCGTTCGCAAGGCGGCTATGGCGACATCAGCGCCGACGGCGGCAACGGCCATGACATCGTCTTCGGCTTCAGCCTCGGCAACCCGCTGAACAACGGCAACGCCGACATCCTCGACCTGCGTGGGCTGTTCGCCTACAACGGCCCGGTGAGCCTGAACCAGAACGACGGCGTGCTGCAGCTCGACGCCTCCTCCCGTGGCCTGCTGGACTACCTGCAGACCCGCGTGGAAGGCGGCAACACCGTGGTCAGCATCGACCGCGACGGCGCCGGCAACCAGGTGGGCATGACCGACCTGGTGACCCTGGCGGGCGTCAAGAGCGACCTGCTGACCCTGCTGCAGAACCATCAGATCATGGTCTGATGCCCGTTGCCCCGGCGCTTCGGCGCCGGGGTCGCGGTGGCTTCATCGGCGGCGGCGACCTTGCGGTCCCGCCGCTTTTTTCTGCCCGGCTGTTTCGCTTCGGCGACCCGGCCTCGGGCTTCACATTTTCTTTTGGAAATTGCCTACAGACGTAGGACGTTTTCCATGGCCGATCTCGGATATCCCTGGTTTTACCCGGGCCCCGCAGCGCGTAGAAAGACCGCCTCCGACGATCGCCTGAACAAGCTACCGTGAACTCGCCAACTCCTCTTTTCCGTACCGAGGCCCTGCAAGGGCAGGGCACCAGCTGGCTGGGCCCGATCATCCTGGTGCGGCCGCTGTCTTTCAGTTTCCTCACCGCCCTGGCTGCGCTCATGGCCCTGGTGGTGGTGGGCTTCTTCTGCTTCGGCAGCTACACCAAGCGCAGCACCGTGGTCGGCCAGCTGCTGCCGGCCGCCGGCCAGGCCAAGGTCTATGCGCCGCAGATGGGCGTGATCGCCGAGAAGGCGGTGCAGGAGGGGCAGAAGGTCGAGCGCGGTCAGACCCTGCTGCGCCTGTCCAGCGAGCGCTACAGCGGCCAGGACCAGGCGGTGCAGGCCGGCATCAGCGGCCAGCTGGAGAAGAGCCGGGCGTCGCTGGAGGAACAGTTGGCCAAGCTGCAACGCCTGCAGGACGACGAGCGCCGCAGCCTGCAGGCCAAGGTCGCCAGCCTGCGCAGCGAGCTGGCCACCCAGGCCGCGCAGTTGCAGAGCCAGGGCAGCCTGGTGGCGATCGCCGGCGACGCCGAGGGCCGCTACCGCGGCCTGATGGAGAAGGGCTACATCTCCATGGACCAGTTCCAGCAGCGCCAGGGCGAACTGCTCGGCCAGCGCCAGACCCTGCAACGCCTGGAACGTGAGCGCATGAGCCTGCGCCAGGAGCTGCGCGAGCGCGACGCCGACCTCGCCGGCCTGGACGCGCGCCACGCCAACCAGCAGGCCGAGGTGCGCCGGCAGCTGTTCGGCGTGCAGCAGCAGCTCACCGAAAGCGAGGCCAAGCGCAGCTTGCGCATCACCGCGCCGGAGGCGGGCATCGCCACCGCGGTGCTGGCCGAGGTCGGGCAGATGGTCGACCCGAGCCGGCCACTGCTGAGCATCGTGCCCGAGCACGCCGAGCTGCAGGCCGAGCTGTACGCCTCCAGCCGCGCGGTGGGCTTCATCCGCGTCGGCGACCCGGCGCGCATCCGCTACCAGGCGTTCCCGTACCAGAAGTTCGGCCAGTACCACGGCAAGGTGCTGTCCATCTCGCGCACCACGGTGCCGTTCAACGAACTGGCGGCCATGGCCGGCGCGGTGCCCGGCATTGGCCAGAGCGGCGAGCAGTACTACCGCATCCGCGTCGCCCTGGACCGCCAGCAGATCAACGCCTACGGCCAGCCGCGCGCGCTGCAGAGCGGCATGCTGCTGGAGGCCGACCTGCTGCAGGACACCCGCAAACTCTACGAATGGGTGCTCGAACCCCTCTACAGCCTGACCGGCAAACTCTGAGGTAACGCCGCATGGCTTTCTTCGATTCCCTGGCGCTGCGCTTCGGCCGGCGCCTGCCCAGCATCCAGCAGACCGAGGCCGCCGAATGCGGCATCGCCTGCCTGGCGATGGTCGCCGGCTACCACGGCAACCATCAGGACCTGCGCGAGATGCGCCGGCGCTTCAACGTCTCGCTCAAGGGCATGACCCTCAAGCAACTGATCGACTCGGCGCAGCAGCTGGGCATGGCCACCCGCCCGCTGAAGCTCAGCCTGGACGAGTTGGGCAAGCTGCGCACGCCGTGCATCCTGCACTGGGACTTCAACCACTTCGTGGTGCTGAAGTCGGTGAGCCGCTTCGGCGCGGTGGTCCACGACCCGGCCCACGGCATCCGCAAGCTCAGTCTGGCGACGCTGTCGCGCTCCTTCACCGGGGTGGCGCTGGAGCTGTGGCCGGACAGCGCCTTCCAGAAGCAGGAAGCCAAGCCGCGCCTGCGCCTGTTCGGCATGCTCGGCAAGATCAGCGGCCTGCGCCGCTCGCTGGGGCAGGTGGTGGTGCTGTCGCTGGCGCTGGAGGTGTTCGCGCTGGTCAGCCCGTTCTTCATGCAGTGGACCATCGACAACGTCATTCCCAGCGAAGACTACGACCTGCTCACCACCCTGGTGATCGGTTTCGGCCTGATGTTGCTGATGCAGCAACTGGTCGGCGGCGTGCGCCAGTGGGTGAGCATGCACCTGGGCACGCTGCTCAACGTGCAGTGGCGGGCCAACGTCTTCACCCACCTGCTGCACCTGCCGGCGCAGTACTTCGAGAAGCGCCACCTGGGCGACATCGTCTCGCGCTTCGGCGCCGTGGACAGCATCCAGGGTACCCTGACCTCGGCCTTCCTGGTGGCCATCCTCGACGGCATCATGACGATCGCCACCCTGGCCATGATGATGATCTACAGCCCGCTGCTGGGCAGCATCGCCATCGTCTGCATGACGCTCTACGCCCTGGTGCGCTGGGCCTGGTACCAGCCGCTGCGCAACGCCACCGAGGAAGAGATCATCCATGGCGCGCGGCAGCAGAGCCACTTCCTCGAGACCATGCGCGGCATCCGCCCGCTGAAGCTGTTCCAGCGCCAGTCCGAGCGTCGCGCGGCCTGGCTGAGCCTGCTGGTGGAGCAGATCAACGCCGGCCTGCGCACGCAGAAGCTCGGGCTGTTCTACAGCCAGGTCAACGGCCTGCTGTTCGGCGTGGAGAACCTGCTGGTGATGTGGCTGGGCGCGAGCATGGTCATGGACGGCCACTTCACCGTCGGCGTGCTCATGGCCTTCCAGTCCTACAAGGGGCAGTTCAACAGCCGCGTGGGCAGCCTGATCGACAAGTTCTTCGAGCTGCGCATGCTGCAGCTGCAGGGCGAGCGCCTGGCCGACATCGTTCTCGAGGCGCCGGAGAAGACCACGGGCATGGACGCCCAGGCCCTGCACGGGCGCGACTTCGGCATCCAGCTGCAGGACCTGCGCTACCGCTACTCGGAGCACGAGCCCTATGTGCTCGATGGCATCGACCTGGATATCCGCGCCGGCGAATCGGTGGCCATCGTCGGCCCCTCCGGCTGCGGCAAGAGCACCCTGATCAACGTCATGCTCGGCATACTCCCGCCATCCTCCGGGCAGATCCGTGTGGCCGGCCTGGAGCTGGCGCAGATCGGCCTGGACGGTCTGCGCAGCGTGGTCGGCACGGTACTGCAGGACGACAGCCTGTTCGCCGGCTCGCTGGCCGAGAACATCGCCTTCTTCGAGCCGGGCATGGACATGCAGCGGGTCGTGGAATGCGCGCAGCTGGCGGCCATCCATGACGAGATCCTGGCCACGCCCATGGGCTACAACACCCTGGTCGGCGACATGGGCACCGTGCTGTCCGGCGGGCAGAAGCAGCGGGTGCTGCTGGCCCGGGCGCTGTACAAGCAGCCGAAGATTCTCTTCCTCGACGAAGCCACCAGCCACCTTGATGTGGCCTGCGAGCAGCGCGTCAACGCCGCCATCCGTTCGCTGAACATCACCCGCGTGATGGTCGCCCACCGCCCGGAAACCATCGCCTCGGCCGACCGCGTGGTGCTGCTGGGCGGCGGCAAGGTGGTCGCCGAGCAACACACCTACCCCCTGCACATCGAGTTCGAGCCGGTATGAAGCGCGCGATCCTGTTCACCCTGACGCTGGTCGTCAGCCCGCTGGCCCTGGCCGGCCCCGACATCTTCCGCACCGAGCGCAGCATTCCCGCCGACCCGGTAGTGGAGTCGCGCAACGGCGGCGTACCCTGCCTGTTCAACGGCACCCCCGCGGCCCTGGCGCTGGACGAGGCCATCGAGCGCATCCTCTGCCACGACCCGCAGACCGGCCAGGCCTGGGCCGACGCCAAGGCCCAGGCGGCGCAGCTGGGCGTGGCCCGCTCGGCCTACCTGCCGCGGCTGCAGGGCACCCTGGAGGCCGGCACCGGCAACACCCGCACCGACTACCTGGACTTCGGCCAGAGCAGCGACGGCCGCCAGCGCGAGCGCAGCGCCAGCCTCGACCTGAGCTGGGTGCTGTTCGACTTCGGTCGCCGCGCCGCCGCCCTGCGCAGCGCCAAGCAACTGCTGGTGGCGGCCAACGCCAGCCACAACGCCACGCTGCAGGTCGCCTTCGTCAACGCCGCGCAGGCCTATTTCGACACCCTGGCGGCGCAGGACGCGCTGGACGCGGCGCGCCAGGTGAGGGAGATGGCCGATGACAACTTCCTCGCCGCCGACGCCAAGTACAAGGCCGGCGCCGCCGCGCTTTCCGACCGCCTGCAGGCGCAGACGGCGGCGTCCCAGGCGCGTCTGCGCGAAGTGCGCAGCCAGGGCACCCTGGACAACGCCCTGGGCGTGCTGGCGCTGCGCATGGGGCTGCCGGCGGAGCAGCGTTTCGAGCTCTCCAGCGCCCTGGCGGTGATGCCCGGCACCGAGTTCGTCAGCGCCGTCGAGCGCCTGCTCGCCAGCGCGCGGCGCA
>NZ_JARJLT010000381.1 GCF_029335315.1 Pseudomonas citronellolis | reverse complement strand
ATGTGCTGGTAGGGAGTGCGGCCGGCGCGTTGGATGATCCAGCCGGCGACCAGGGGGACAGCCAGCAGCTTGGCGAGCAAGCGCCAGAAGAAATTGAGCACGGGGAATCCTCGGCGCCTGCTGGCGCGGGAAGTAGTTCTGGGAAGTTGCGGAAGGTCAGGCAGCAGCGGCTTGCTTCTGGGCCAGGATGGCGCGCGCAGCGTGGCGGATCATGTAGAGCTCGCGCATCAGGGACTCGGCCGGCGCGGTGGTTCTGATCTCCCACCAGTCAGGCCCGAGGCCCAGCGTCTCGCAGTGCTCGCTCATGAACACGGCGGCGTGGTGCTGGTCGCCAATGTCGGTAGCCTCGGCGAGCAGGTCGTCCCACTCCTCCCATCTCGCAGAGGCATCGTCGTACTTGCGAGCTTCTGCCCGAACGAGGGCTCGGAGGTCTCCCCAGCGGCTGCCATCAGACCAGCGCTTCCTTTCGTCGATCACCCAGGCGGGCAACTCCTCGTAGGCATCGTAGTCAGCCTCCCCGGCGATGCGCTCACAGACGCCATCGATAAGGGCCCGGCGGAAGGCTGTCTCGTCGAAGTCCTTGGTCTTGCACTTCTCGTCGAGCTTCGAATGGATGTAGTAGCCGACGTCGTCGCCGGCCAGGAAGTCGATGCCGTAGCCGAGCCCGACGCTGAAGGTCAGGTTGGCGATGTCACCCACGACCGCGATGCCGAAGCGGGTCATCATGATGTCGAAGGCGTAGGCGGTGGAGCCTGGCTGCTTGCAGCGCCAGACCTTCACGTCGTCATTGTCGACCAGCGCCAGGAACTGGTGATTCTTCAGGATGCTGGCGGCCTGGGCCGCGCGCTCGTCGCGCAGCTGTTCACGGGTATTCATGGGGTGTCCTCGCGCCGCCGCGGCGCAATGGCATGGAGTGGGGTAGGTCAGGAAGTTGCTTCGAGGTAGGCAGCTACGAACTGCGTCGCCGCTTCAGCATTGATGGCGTTTCCGTAGGCGCGCAGGCGTCCCACTCGGGCGGGAGCCCCATGAGCCAGCGGGAATGTGCCGGGTTCAACTGGCCGCCAGACGCCTCCTCGATCGGCGCAGTAGATCCACTCGGCGTCGGACCATATGCCGCTGACCGCGCCTGCAGGTCCAAATGAGCATTCCCGCCGCCTTTGGTCTTCGTCGTTCGTCCGCCACTCCCGTCGCTTGCTTTCGGCGTTGCCCATGCCGCGAATAGCGCTGCGTCGCAGAGCGTCGTCCCGTCGTGATGCTTGCTGTGAGGATTCGACCGCCCGGACGTCTTGTTTCTTCCGCCTCTGCTGTCGTTGACGGTCGGCGTCGGCCACGAAGTAAAGCCGTCCGCGCCAGTGCGGTGCGCCGTAGCCCGCAGAAGGGGTAATGACCGCCCCGCAGGCGTACGCCAATCCTTCCAGGTCAGCTTGTACAAGGTCGAGCCAGCCAAGGCCGTCACTGCTTTCAACCTGCTCTCCAAAGACGATTGCAGGGCGGCGCTCCTTGATGAGATGGAACCAGTCGGGCCACAGATGCCGCTCATCATCAAACCCAGATTTTTTGCCTGCCGCGGAGAAAGGTTGGCAAGGACAGGAACCGGTCCAAACAGGTCGGTCATCTGGCCAGCCGGCGCGCCGAAGGGCGAGTGACCAGGCGCCGATGCCGGCGAAGAAATGGCACTGGGTGTAGGGCTTGAGGTCATCTGGGTGAACGTCCTCTATAGATCGTTCGTCGACGTCGCCTGGCGCGATGTGGCCGGCGGCGATCAGGTTGCGGAGCCACTGGGCGGCGTAGGGATCAATCTCGTTGTAGTAGGCCGCCATGATTTCTCCAGGTAGAGCGCCGCCGAGCCGCGGTGCAGCGGAGGGCGTGTGGTTGGTTAGCGTTTCCGGAAGGTCTTGGTGATGGCGCCGTTGATCGAGCGCCCTCTGCGCAGAAGCACGTTCGCTAGTGCAGCGCGATCGGATTGGCTGTGAGATGCCTGTCGGAACAGGCCGAAGTAGGAGTTGGCCACTTCCAGAAGGTCGTCTTCTGGCGCTGCGCCGACGCGGCGCAAGGCTTCCTTCACCGTTCGCTTCCGTGTGGTGCGCCGCCAGGGCTTGATGACGTGGCCCACGAAGTCGATTCCGCGGTCTACCGGCTGCAAGATCGTCTTCGACGGGTTGAGCCTGGCGCCAAGGCTAGGCAGGAAGTCCTCGATCGCCTCGCGCCACTCGTTCAGCTGCTGCGGTGACTCGTGCAGCAGCAGGAAATCGTCGACGTAGCGGACGTAGTACCGGGCGCGTAGCTGGTGCTTCACGAACTGGTCCAGATCGTTCAGGTACACGTTCGCGAAGAACTGGCTGCTCAGGTTGCCGATGGGCAGTCCAAGGTGCGCCGGCTGTGAAGTCAGGCGCTTGTGCTGCGACACCTGGTTGAACAGATGGCGAGGGCTGCGGGTCTCGAAGTTCTCGCGCGGGTCGTGCCAGAGGATCTGCAGCGCCAGAGAGCGCCACCAGGGCTCATGGATCAGACGCACCAGCTGGTTGCTGAGCACGCGCTTGTCGATCGAGACGAAGAAGTTCGCCAGGTCCATCTTCAGGTAGTGGGCCGGGCGGCTCCAGTTCTGAGTCGCGCTGCGTACCTTCGCCTCCAGGCGCTCGGCGGCGTATAGAGTGCCGCGGCCTGGAATGCAGGCGCAGCTATCGGCGATGAACTGCGCTTCGATGCCGGCGCCGATGTGGTTGTAGAGAAGGTGGTGGACGATCCGGTCCCGGAAAGCGGCGGCCCAGACTTCCCTGGCCTTCGGTCGGGTGACCACGAAGCAGATGGAGCGACCTGGGCGGTAGGTTCCCGATGCCAGGTCCTCGTGCAGGTTGATGAGATTCCGCTCCAGGTCCATTTCGAAAGCCAGCGCACTGGCGCTGTTGCGCTTGGTGCGCCGGCAGTCGTAGTAGGCCTGGACAAGATCGCGGAACGGGTAGGGCGCAACAGTTGAATCTGCGGACTGGGCGGACGCGGAGCTCGTTGTTCTTGTCGTTGTTGTTCTGGTTGCCATCGTTGAAGTTCATGTTGAAGGCGTTGTTGGCGGAGCGCTGCGACCAATCGTGCTATCTACGTCGCCCGGCCGATTGCTCAGCAGGGAAACTGCGCGGGACCTGCTCGACCGTTCCGTCGATGGTTTCCCTGATGCGCATGGCGGTGGCCCGAAGGCCAGCGGCACGACCAGATACAAATCGCACAGACCTGATCGCCGTGACGGTCAGGTAGCGGGCGCGGTTGCGGTGTTGCGTTTCCAGGCGTTGGCTTGTTTGCCGATGGATGCGGTGAGCTGAATCGCCTGGGCGTGCTGCGAGACGCTGATGAAGCGTTTCTCCTTGAACAACCGGAGCAGGAACTCGATCACCTGAACGCGCTCAACAAGCGTTCCCAGGTGCTGCTGTTTGTCCCTCGCCGCATTGGCCCTGGCGATCAGCACCATCACTTCAATGCACTCATCCCTGACCTTGGCGCCAAGCCCTGCCTTGAAGTCGCGCGGGATGTTCCGCGTAATGTCAGTGGCTAGGCTGAGCAGGTCAAAGGCGACCTTGTGGATCGGCAAATCCGTGTGCATGGCCATCGGTAAAGCTTCCTGAAATCACCGGCCGCAAGCGGCCGGATTAAATGAACGAATCAATCAATTAGCTGGCTGCGGACTGGGCGGACGCGGAGCTCGGTGAGCTTGCCGTAGCCGTCCTGGCCGCCACCGTAGAAGACCATGGTGAAGGCGTAGCCGGCGGAGCGCTGCGTGCTCGACCAGTACGCACGCGGCTGGAAGGCTTCCGCGCCGCCAGCCTTGAAGGCCTCGACGGAGGTCTGCGCCGGGGATTCCTCGCTGTACAGCTCCCCGGGCGGGATGCTGGAGTTGTTCTCGCCATCGCGGCCCCAGCAGTAGTTCTCGTCGGTGGTCGGCTTGAGGTTGCGGTACTGCTGCTCCTGAACGTCGCGAGCGGGGATCGCCCAGTCGGCGTGCCCACCGATCTTCAGCGCGAGAACCTGCTGCGCCAGTTCGCTGCCAGCGGCGGCCATGGCCTCGGTGTTCGCACGGCTGTCGGTCAAGCTGTCCGCGCCTTCGATCTTGACGCCGTACTCGCCCCACTCGCCGACCAGCTCGTGCTCGGCGCCGGATGTGATCGACACGTGACGCTTGCCGTCCTGCATGTAGTAGCCGGAGACGAATCCGCCGCCGTAGGGCTGGCCGATTTCCGGGATGGTGGTTGCTGCCTGTGCTGCTGCTTGCATGGGTGATTCCTCTTTTTCGGGCAACAAAAAGGCGCTTCTGCGCCCTGGGAAGGTGATGGCCTGGCGACCAAATGAATTACTGAAGGATCAAATGAATACTCTGCGGACTGGGCGGACGCGGAGCTCGAGGATCTTGTCGTTGAGGCTCTGGTAGCCACCGTTGAAGACCACGCAGAAGGCGAAGTCGGCGGAGCGCTGCGAGCTGGACCAGTAGTAGCAGTCCTTCGCGAACAGGTCGGGGACGTTCAACCAGCCCTGGTACAGCTCAGCGGCGGCCGGCAGGTAGAAGTCACCGTGCCCATCTGCCTGATATTCGGCGCAGGCCTTCGCAGCTGGATGACCGCCGTCGTTGAGCAGGCATTCAGTGTTGGCCAACCCATCGGTCTTGCTTGTCGCTCCGGACTCTTCGCCACGGCCTCCCCATTGGTGGCTGCCAACGTCCTTAGCGGCGAATACCAAGTAGTGGGCGGGAACTCCGTCGCGGGCCGGCACGAAGCCGCCGTTGTGGCCACCTTGCCCGGGCCAGTATTCGCCGAGTGCAGGGATGGCCAGGTCGCTGGCGAGCACTTCGTTGGAAGCCGGCATCGGAGGCGTTTGCGGGAGTCCGACATGGGCCAGCGCCGCAGCGATGAAGGTGGTGGCAACAACATGCGCCGGGACCTTTACAACCCAGCCTTCCGGTGCCTTCACGGTGATCATTTCTTGTTTCATGGGGGTTCCTTGATCCTGGGGGAGTGGTGGTTCAGGCGGCTTTCTGCTGATTCCAGGCGCCGACGGAATCGAACACCCGGGCGGCCTGGTCTTCATCGAGCGAGACGTCGGTTGGTATGGCGATCCAGCCGGAGCCGATCAGGTGGTTGGGGTTGCACTCGCCGCGGAGCGATGTGTAGGTCGATTCGATGGCGTCGGTCAGGTGCTCGGCCAAGTAGATGCCTTGCGGAGCGATCTCCACGGCCTTGATGTAGCGCTTGCCGAACTGGTCGGTGCACAGGGCGCCGAGGTAGATCGTCCAGTGGTGCGGGATGTCGCAAACCGCATCAACCAACTGCTGGCCGGATCGGATCGGCTTGCAGCTCTTCCAGTTGACTAGGGACTGCCAGCCGCTCGGGTCGATGTTCACCACGGCGACGTAGTTGGTCCGGAGTAGGGCGCGGCAGGATCGCTCCAAGCGTGCCCGGGCGTTGTTCGGCTTGCGCTTCTTCACAGGGCCTCCGCGAGCTTCCGCAGCAGCCGGCGCTCGGCCTGGGTGATGCCGGGCCGCTTGCGCCAGAGGATGGTGGATGGGTCGATGCGCTTGGAGCGTGGTGGCATTGGCTTCACGTCGGTGAAACCGGTCACCTGCTGGGGCTGGATGCCGGAAGCCTCGACCAGGGCGGCCAGGTGCGCAGCATCCTCCGCTCGGCGCGAGGGGGTGATCTTGCATTCCATGGGGACGGCTCGTGGTACTGGGCGCCATTGCGGCGCCCGTGTTGAGGGTCAGGCGGAGGCCTGGTGCTCGTGCTCGGCGATGTGACCGGCTTCGATCCAGACCGCCTGCAGCCATTCCGGCGTCTTCGCCATCGGCTCTTTCATGGTGCCGGCGACGATCACCGAATCGACATCCCGGTCGAAGGTCACGGTGCGCATCAGCACCATGGCTTGGCTGCGGCTCGGCAGATCGAGCACGTCGAGGCGATCCAGCAGCGCCACGCGCATCCCCGAGATCGTCGCGATGGCAATGGCCAGCGTGGCGTCGCACCGCCAGCGTTCCGACTCGGACAGCAGGCCATAGAGCCGGCCACCAAAGGTCACGTCGATGTCGGCGCTGATCTGCACCGGCGACCAGCCGGCGGTGCCGGACAGGCGCTTCAGGGTGTCGTTCACCGGGCCGATGGCATCGGCGAGGATTTCTGCCGGGATGCCGGTCGGCGACAGGGCGTCGGCCATGCCGGACCACGCCACCACTTCCTGGTGCGCGGCCCGCGCTTTCGCGGTAGACACCTCGCGCTGGGTGGCGGCTTCCAGGGCTTCCTGAAGGGCCGCCAGCTTGGCGCGGCTCGCGTCGCGGGTCTGGCGCAGCTCGTTGATGGCCTGCTCGCCGTTGGCGATCGCTTCGGCGCTCGGCGTGCTGGCGGACTCGGCTTCCAAGGCCTTGATCTGCTCGGCGGCGCCCAGGCTCTCGTCCAGGTCGCGCTGGCTGTTTGCCACGGCACGCTGGGCGCTGGCCAGATACTCGCGGTACTCCGGAAGGCGGCGGGCGGCCTCTGCGTCGGAAACCTGCTCGGGCGGCTGGTGGATCACCAGGGCGCCGGCCTGCAAGTCCACCGCGCCTTGGCAGTGGGGGCAGGTCAGCGGCTGATGCGGCACGCTGCCGGCCGAGGCAAGCTCGGCGGCCATGACCTTCTCGGACCACTCGTCCTGATTCTGCTCGTCCGTGGTCAGCTTGTTGCGGCGGCGTGGCTCCAGTTCGGCGAGTTCGCGCAGCTTGACGATGCGCTGGGCACGGTCGTCTGCCGACTGGCGGGCCTGCTTGCTGGCGCCGAGGGCCTGTTGCGCCTCGGACAGGTCGTTCTCCAGCAGCTGCAGGGCGTCGCGGGCTTCGGCGACCTGGTCGTCGGTCACTACGGTAGCCGCCAGTTCCGGCGCCCAGTCGATGGCCTTCTCGCTGCCGTAGTTCTCGCCGGTGATCGCCTTCCAGGCGCCTCGGGCCTCGCTGGCGTAGGCCTTGGCCTGGTCGACCGCCGCAGGGAAGCCGGAACGGAGGAGAGGCTTCACCTTCTCGAACAGCTTCAGGTCCAGGCCTTTGCCCTCCACGCGCTTGGCGACTTCCGCCGGGCTGGCGCTGGCGCCGCTGAGGTCGAACAGCACCCGGCGGCGGTCCTTGGCGTCCAGGCCGGCGAAGCGACTGGCGTCGAGCACGTAGGGCAGGAACGGCGAGTCGCCGAGAGGAGCGTTCTTCCCGGTGGGCAGCATCACCCAGGCGGCCTGCTCATCGCCGCCGGCATCGATGTAGGTGACGTGGGCCTCACCCTTCTTGGCGCCCTCGGTGACCAGCTTGTCGATCTCCTTCTTCAGTGAGACGCGGCGCGGTTGGCCGTTGAAGGCCATGGCGATGGCGTCCAGCAGGGAGCTCTTGCCGGCGCCGTTGTGGCCGGCCACCAGAAGCACCGGCGCAGAAACATCAAGGGCCGCATGATGCAGCCCTTGGAAGTTGGTGATTTCGAGTTTCGTGATGCGCATGGCTCACTCCAGGTCGAGGGCGATGTCCCCCGGCTTCTTGATGACGCGATAGGTGTTCAGCTCGCGGGATTCCTCGTTCTCCTGTTCCAGCTCGATGACGCCCTGGTCCAGCAGCTGGAGAACGACGCGCTCGGCTTCCTCAGTGGTGAGGGCGAAACGCGATTGCAGCCACGCGGCGTCGAAGATGTCCTTCTTGGTGGCAACGCCGATGGCGATCTCGCCGAGGGTATGGCCGGCGAAGCGCTCGACGGTGAGCTTCGGCAGGTCCTCGAACTGGGCGTCTTCTGCATCTTCGTGCTCACCGTCGCCCCAGGCGCCCGGGTCTTCCATGTCGTGGTCACCGCCATTGAGGTCGAGCGGTGCCTGGTCGGGATCGGCTTGGACGTCCTTCATGCCGCCCAAGAACTCCGCGGCGCCGCCGATGATCAGCAGGCAGTCCTCGTTCACGGCATCCAGCAGGTCGTGCTTGTTCGGGCTGGAGTGGTTCACCACGATCACGGCCTTCATCTTGTCCTTGGCCGCGATGGATTCGAGCTTGCCGTAGACCGTTTCGCGCTCGGCGCCGGCGATGGTGTGCACCGCGATGGTGGCGGCGTTGCGTACCTGCTGCTCCAGGCGGTTGATCACGTCGGTCTGCTTGGCTTCGGAGAGCTTCTGCCAAACGTCGGGCATGATCCGGATTTCCTGAATCAGTCCCTGCAGCAGGCTCTTGCCGAGCGTGTCGGCGGTCATTTGGAGAAAGGCGGCGTTGTTCTGGCTCATGGGCTGGCATTCCTACTGGTTGGCGATGCGGTCGAGGATTTCGTGCTGGGAGTCGCTGAGGAACATGCGCGCGCCGTAGCGCTGGAAGTTGGCGCGCATGTCGGCGGCGAACTGCTCTTCCCAGTCATTTCGGGTGTTGAGCTCAGCAGCACCGAGGAGCGTGGTGAACTCCTCGATGCGGTCGAATTGCTCTTCGAGGGTTTGGCTGGGCATGGCCGGTTACTCGAAGTTGAGGCCTTCGTCGTCACCTGCGGGCTGCTGCTTGGTGGCGGGCTCCCGCTCGGCGGCTTTCTTGATCTCGCCGCTGACGGTGTCGATTACCTCAGTCGGTTCATGCTCTAGCGCGGCCTGCGCGGGAGGGTCGCCGGCCTCTTGCTCTTGCTGCCGGCGCAGGGCGTCGAGATCAACCGAGAAAGAGCCGTCGACGTCGCGCCGGGCGTCGATGACGTCCTGCAGCTCCTCGGAGGTTTGCAGGCCCATGCCCAGGTCCGGCGCGTAGGCGCGCTGCCAGAAGGCGGCGGATCGGTAGATGAACATCTGGTCTTCCATGGTCTTCCACTTACTGCCGGCCTTGGAGGCCCAGCCTTCGGCGTTGACCATCTTCCAGGTGACCCAGACGCCGTCGAGGCGCTCGCCCGTGGCCTTCTCGATCGCCCAGGCCCGGCAGCCGTAGTCCGGCTCCCCCGGCTTGCCCTTCCACTCGTAGCGGAGCGAGGTGTAGCGGCCGCAGGTGTTCACCGTGGCGATCAGGAACTTGCTCGACCAGCCCGGCGTGCCGTGCACGACGTACAGGTTCTGCATGACCATCAGCGGGTTGGCGCCGATGCGCTGGGCCATGTCGAGCGCGATCATGCAGTTCGGCAGGTTGCCCTGATACTGCTTGGGCACCAGGTCGGACTGGCTGAAGGCCTTGGCGATGCGCTGCATCAGCTCGAAGCCCTCCATGTTGAAGAAGGACATGGCGACGGGCGCCTGTTCGCGCTGGCGCGGCGCCGCGGCGCTGGTCTGCAGCTTGTCGAGGGTGGTGGTCTGGCTCATGGTTTCCTCATTCGTGGTAGGGGCACGTCCGCCAGCGGGGGCAGTACTTCGCGCTGCAGAGCGGGCTTTGGGGGTTCGGGGGGAAAAGGCCGGTGCGGAACATGTCCGCCGCGAAATCGATCAGACCGCGGTGCTCAGCAGTTCCGACCATCACGTCGCGAGCGCCGACGATCTCGCCGACGGCCGCCTCGGGCTTGCCCTTGGTCTTCAGGCCGATGATCTCGGCCGGTGCGGTGATGGGGTCGCCGATGGTGTGCTCGTAGAGCAGCTCGTAGGTGCCGATCTGCGGCTTGTGGCCCTTGGTCTTGGCCACGCCCTGGCTCACCGCCGCGCCGCCGGTCTTCACGTCGGCGATGCCGATGCCGTGGGAGTCGCGCTTGATGCGGGCCCGGTCGAGCTGTCCGGTCAGGCGCACGATGATTCCGCCGCCGCAGTCGATCTCTAGCGGCTTGGTCGTCAGCTCGACGGCCACGAAGTCGTAATGCGGGCTGATGTCGTTGCAGTACTTCGTGTGCAGGGCCAGGCCGGTGGCTTCGGCCTCCCGCATGGAGAGATCGGCGCCGCGCCAGTCCACCTCGAACTCCGGCTGCTGCAGCGTGTGCACCAGCAATTCCGAGGCATCGTAGGCACTGATCGGCTCGCCATTCACCCGGGCGGCGTCGAAGGCGGCCGTGCTGGCGTGGATTGCGGTACCCAGCAGCGCGCGGGGCGAGGAAGGGCTGCGGATGTCCAGCAGGTGAATGCCCTGCCACTTGAAGGCGCAGTCGAAAAGGGCGCCCCAGGACGAGGCGCGCACCGTGGTGACGGAGGTCATGGGGCCTCACTTGGCGGCTACGGCCGCCGCGCGGGAGCCATTGCGCCGGAAGCGCAGCACGCAGAGCTCGCCGCAGATGTTGGTGAAGATGGGGTTGCGGTAGCCATGACGTTCGGCGAGTTCGATGGCCTGGCGGATGCTCCGGCCGGCGAACTCCTCGATCTCGGCGACCTGGTCGTCAATGAGTGACGCGACGGGGCGGGTGGTCATGCTCGACTCCTCCAATGCACTTCTCGATGTTGGCCTGGCGCAGCTCGGCGTGGCGCTGGCGGACGGCATCCGCCCCTTCACGGGTCAGCTGCAGCTCTTGGTCGGTGGTGATGTCGCCTTGGGCGTAGGCCATCTGGATCATTCCGATGAGCACTTCATCGTTCGGGTAGATCGACCTCGACTGCCGGTCTATCTCGTGCCTGATCAGCTTCCAGGCGCGCTCCGTCCTGCTCGTCATCGCTGCAGTCCTCGTCGTCGTGGTCGGGGCCGCCCCAGAGAGGGTCGGTGGCGTTGTCCCAGGCGGCCTGGGCGTTGGCGAACGCCCGGCGGTTCCGGCGTTCGCGATGGTTCGTGAACATGGCTGGTCCTCGGTGTCGCCGGCATGCGGCAGCACACGGCCGCCACGGGTGTCTGCCGGTGGGCGCCGTGGGCATGTGCTGTCGGATGCGGGCGGAAAAAGAACCCGGGCGAAGCCGGGCGAAGGATGGGGGTCTGATGCTTTCGCATCCCGCTGCCGCCTAGACGAAGCGGCAGAAGTGATGCTTTGAAATGAATGAATTACTGAATAAGCACTCTGCGGACTGGGCGGACGCGGAGCTCGAGGATCTTGACGCCGCTGAGCTGGTTGCCATCGGTGAAGTACACGAGGAAGGCGAGGTCGGCGGAGCGCTGCGTGCTGGTCCAATACCACTCGCTTTCGTCCAGGTCGGTCAGGTAGTCCTGCTGCTTGGCGAACATCATCTGGTGCGATTCGAGCGCGGAGGGGATGAAGGCATCCAGCGCCAGAACCTTGGCAGCCAGTTCGCCGCCCGCTTCAGCCATGGCGCGAGTGTTCGCCTCGCCGTCGCCGTGGTTGGTCTCGATGCTCTTTCCGTACTTGCCCCATTCGCCTTCGATTTCCGCATCGGCGCCGAGAGCTACCAGGGCGTATTCGGAATCGCCGTACCACTGACGGGCGAAGAAGGTGCCGCCGGCCAGAGGTTGGCCGATGGCCGGGAGGTCGGCGGCGAGGATGGTTTGTTGGGCGTTGCTCATGATCGGTGCTCCGGTGTGGGGTGACTTCCCAATGCGCCCTGTCGCCAAGGCGCATCAGTGAAATCGGTGTTGCTCCGCGTTCGCCTACTGGGCTTCTACAACCCGCGGGTGGTGCGTCTGGTGTCGGCGCCGGGTTACTCGCCACCCGGCCGGGCATTCCTGCTCACTGTTCCTGCTGTGCCGGTGGAGCACCTTCGTCTCAGGCAATCCGGCAGGGAGCGTTGCAGCGCGCCTCGGTGGTTGCTGGCTCCAGTCGCACCAGCAGGTCGAGACGGCCCGGTATCCAGAGCCAGGCGTGGGCGGGTTCTCCCGCGATAGCAGTCGGTTTTGCCTCCGTCGCTCAGGCCGGTGTCGACGCCTGTCGGGACTGCGGAGGGATCGGCGTTGTTAAAGAGCGCGGCTCGGTGGCCTGGCCAGCGGTGTGTTGCTCGGCGTAATTCAAAAATACAAAACGTATTCGTCATGGTCAATACGAATCGTATTTTATTTTTCTGCAAGCATGAAAAAGCCCGCTCAAGGCGGGCTCTGTTTGTTGAGGTGTGGCTACCAGTCGGCGCTGTGGTGGGGCCAGGTGAGCTCAATGGTTCCGTCAGGCAGCTTGACGATCGTCAGCGTGGACTCCGACTCCAGGTCATCGAGGAGCTGCCGCCAGGCGTCTTCGGATTCCTCGGGGAGACGCTCAATGACTGCCCGGCGCTCGAGCTGGACGCGCGGACTCTGCATCTGCCGCTGGATGCGGCGAGCCAGGATTTCGTAGGGAGTGGTGACGGGGACGGACTGCGATTTGCGGGCCATACGGCTCTCCTTTGCTGTATGGATATACAGTATTTCGAGAGCTGGCCATTTGCAAGCGGGCAAAGAAAAGCCCGGCGCTTGGCCGGGCTTCATGGGCGTCTCATCTGCGTCTAGAGCACGCCGCGCGGCGCCTTCGAGTCGATGACGCGCCCGATCACGTCCCAGGCTTCATCCATCTCCACCTGGCGGAAGTCCTTGTTCAGCGGTACTAGGTACTCGCGGCCGCCGTCGTAGATGTACTGCTTGAAGGTGGTCTCGCCGTCTCGGTGACGGGCGATGTAGAACTTGCCGCTGACCAGGTCGAAGCCCTCGGGCCTTATCAGGATCGGTGTTCCTTCTGGGAAGCTCGGCGACGTGGTCGACGTCATGGACGGGCCTTTCACGATCAGCCAGTAACCGTGCGGGCCGGCGTTCTCTGTCGACGGCAGCCATTCCTCTGCAACACCAGGCACGAAGTTGTCGGGTGAGTCGGCGCGCTCGCCGGCTGCTACCCAGCTGATCACCGGGTAGGTCATCGGCGCGCGGGAGGGCTGCAGCGCCATCTCAACGTTTTGCAGGCGCTCGGACTGTGCCTGTATTCCCATCTCAGAAAGCCCAACTGCGACGAGCATTGAGTTGATCTCGTCTAAGCCTGGTTTTCGCCTTCCGTTTAGCCAATGAGCTATGGCGCCTTGGGTAACCCCAATGCGCTCACCTAGTTGTGCCTGCGAAAGGCCCTGCTGCGCCATGGCACTGCGCACGGCCTGAATCCAATCCGTCATGGGCGAAATCGTACAGCCCGTATTAATCCGCGCAACGCACGCCATGTATTAATCCTTGCAAGCTTCAAATACGAAATGTATTTTTAAAAAAGACATCAACCGGAGGACCGCCATGAGCGCCTTGAAAGCCATCCGCAAGCAGGCGGGTGTAACCCAGACCCAGCTCGCCGAGCGCGTTGGCCTGACTCAGGCCGCAATCGGCCATTACGAGACAGGCCGCCGCAAGCCAGGCTTGAGCGAATGCCGTCGAATCGTGGCAGCGCTGAACGACCTTGGCGCCAAATGCACATTGGCTGAGGCGTTTCCCGAACCTGAAACACTGCAGGCGACCATGCCTGTTCAGCTGGCGTCCTGATCATGTCCACGACTCAATTGGACCAGGACCAGACGGTAAGAGCCCGCAAGAACTTCGCCGTTTTCATGCAGCGCCTTGCTTCGGTCGGCAACGCCCCGGTCGCAGTTGCGGTCGGTTGCGACGAGGCCACGATCAGCCGGATGAAGCCGGAGAAGTTCCAGCAGCTGTGCGAAATCCTCGCCGTGCTGGATCTGAAGGTTGTGCCCAAGGGCATGCGGTGCTTCGACGAACGCGACATCGAGGCGATTCTCTACCAGGCCAAGCGCTGGATGGATCACGTCCAGGGTGTTGACCAGCTCGTGGCCGACTGACGAATGCCGTCGTTCCTGATCTGCGACGCCGAGTGGGAGGCGCTCTTCGATGAGCCGCATCACCTGCTGAAGGTGTACTGCGCGATCCGCATGCACATGGACTACCGCACCGCCATTGCCGGCGAAGAGCGGCGCCTGAGCGAGCAGATGCTGATCGAGGTTCTGAGCATCCCGGCATCACCCGGGAGACCAGCACACAAGGCCACCCGCAAGGAAATCCGCTACGCCGTCGACGCCCTGGTGCGCCGCGGTCTCCTTGAGCCGATGGGCAGCATCGGCCCCTTCGTTTTCCACCTTCCGAAGGCAGAACGGGATAGCTCCGTCTCGGGGAGGTGGGGCCAGAGGTTCGTCCTAGGTGGGGCCAGACCTGGGGCCTTAGGTGGGGCCAACGAATTTCAGCCTGAAGCCGCGCAAATTCAGGCTTTCAGCGATGAAGGTGGCGTAGCTGTGGCCTTAGGTGGGGCCGGAGGTGTTCCCGAGGTGGGGCCAGAGGTGGGGCCTACATCCGGACTTCCTACCAAAGAACTTCCTACTCCTCTCCCGCGTGCGAGCCATGACCCGCCCGGACGCTTCCCGATGCACGACGGTTGGGTGCCGAGCCCCAGAGGCTGGCCGACGGCCCTCGCCAGGATCGGGATCGCGGACTACCGGCTGCAGAACGACGACCTACTCGAGTTCCGCAGTTACTGGGTCAACCGACCCGACAAAGCACAGTCGCAGGGCCAGTGGGAGCACCAGCTGGCCATGACCCTCAAGAAGAACCAACTCCGCGCAGCAGCAGGGAGAAGCCATGGAAACCAATCAGCCGAATACCCCCAAGGTGCCAGCGAGCGCCGGCGACCTGGCCAGCGTTCACTTTCTGCATGCGACCTCGTCGAACAAGCCATCGATGACCAGCGAGCAGAGCTCGCCACAGCCTGTCCAGCCCCTGGCTCTTCCGCTGCTGGAGAGCCTCTGGCGGACGATGGTGCAGACCTACGGCCACCGCTGGACGGCGAATTTTGGCGCAGTACCGAAGCCTGACCACGCTTGGGCGAAGCACCTAACCGGGCTGAACAGTCGTCAGCTGGCCAACGGCCTGGCGCTGCTGAGCACCCTGGAGAACGATGGTTGGCCACCGTCTGCGCCGGAGTTCCGATCGCTGTGCCTGCAGGTCCCCGGCCTGCCCAGCGACGACGAAGCCTGGGAGCAGGCCCTGCGGGGCAGCTACGCCCATGAGGCGGTCCGCATCGCCGCCAAGGCCACCGGAACCTGGGACCTGAAGCACGGCAAGCTGGGCGACAAGGCGCTGCGCAAGGTCTTCTCCCGGAACTACGCCATCGTGAAGGCCCGCGCCGCCATGGGTAAGCCGCTTGACGGGGAGATACCCAAGGCCATCGCCTTCGAGGAGAAGACCCCGATGCAGAGGCAGTTCGCCAAGGCCGACCAGGACGCACGCGATCTGATCGCCGCCCAGGGCCTGCCGACCGATGCCAAGCAGGCGCGCGAGCTGCTGCTGGCCAAGATGGGCCTGCTGCGCCGGAAAGCTCCGGAGGTGAGCCGTGACGCCTGACTTCACCGAAATCCTCGGTCTTGGCAGCCTCGGCCTGTACTTCATCCTGCGCGGCAATCCGTTCGGCGTGAGCCTGTGCCTGGTGCTGGCGGTGTTCCTGGGAGGCATCCATGGCTGATCTGCGCCCGGTGAGCTTCACGGTCCCCGGCGAGCCGGTGGGGAAGGGCAGGCCGAAGACCTCTGCCCGCGTTTCCGGTGGAAAGGTCTTCACGCGCCACTACACGCCGGAGAAGACCGTCAACTACGAGGCCGTCATCGCGCTGCATGCCGGGATGGCCATGGCCAGGCGCGCGCTGCTCGAAGGTCCGGTGCTGGTGGAAATGGACATCGCCCTGAGCATCCCTCAATCCATGTCGAAAAAGCGGAAGACCCAGGCGCTGGCCGGGCAGCTGTACCCCACCAAGAAGCCGGACATGGACAACGTGATCAAGGCGATCTACGACGGCCTGAACGGTGTCGTCTGGAAGGACGACGTCCAAGTCGTGAAGGCGATGGTGGGGAAACGCTACGGCGAAACGCCGGGCGTACGGGTGAAAGTCGTCCCTCTCATCGAGGGCGAGCAGTGACTACGGGAAACTACAGGGGAGGGGCGGTATGAAACTCATCAGCGCACGGCAGGCGTGGCACGACGCGTTCTACGAGAGCCGGAGCTCAGTGCTGGCGGTGGCGGCCGACAAGGCAGCGTTGGGCAAGAAGGGCCGGGTGGCCAACGAGACTCACCCCGACCGTAAGGACACCAACGGCAAGAGCGCCCACATGCTGGCCGCAGGCTTGGTGCAGGCAGCCATCCGCACGCTGGCGAAGCCTCTGCAGCACTTCGGGCACACGTTGTACTCGCCGTTGGCCACTGGCGACGACGTGGCGATCGCTCACGGCCTGGTGTGGATCGGCGCTGGCCTTGGCCAGCTCACGCAGCGCCAGGGCGAGCGCGCCTACTGGATGGCACTGGCGGCGATCAACTCCCACAAGCGGGCCGTGAATGGCCGTGACACGCTGGCGCCGGGTGAGGTCTGCCTGTTCATCGAGGAGCGGCTCGGCTGCCGGGTCGACCCCTGCAACTGGTCGCGCGACTATGCAGCCACCTGGGAGCGGCTGGCGCGGCACGTCGACCGGCTCGATGCCCAGGCGCTGAAGCCTGTCGCCGACGTGGTGGCGAATGAACAGGGCTGGCGCAAGGGGCCGGGCTGGCGCTGGTTGCAGGAGGATCGCGACGTTGTCGCCGAGCAGCGCGCCGAGCTGTATGCCCAGCGCCGCGACCAGTTGCAGGAGCGCCTGGCCGAGCGCCTGCGCGGGATGTCCAATCAGCAGCTGGCGGCCTGGGCTGCACGGATGAAGCGCTACGGCGACGCTTATCGTGCCGAGTGGGCCGACGACGTTTACGAGCAACCGGACGTGCACCAGCGCTACCACGACCGGGTGGCGGCCTACTGGAGCCAGAAGGAGCGTCTGAAACAGGTTGCTTGACGATTTGAAGAGCAATCCGATACTGTTTCGCCATCGTGCACAACTACACCCCGCACGAAACAATCATCGAAACCCGGCCATCGCGCCGGGTTTTTTGTTTTCAGCCGGAGGACCAGATGGAACCCACGACCTCCATCGGTATTGGCGCGCTGTTTGCCAAGTACAGCGTGACCATCGCCGGGTTCTGGGGCTCCATCCTCTCGCTCGGCTTTCTGAAGGACCTGACCCGTCTGCAGGCCGCCCTGGCGGTTTTCACTGGCCTCGGGTGCTCGACCTACTGGACCCAGCCTGTCGCTGGCTGGCTCTCCCGGACCTACGTCATCCCCCTGGATGACTCCTTCCTCGCCGGCGTCGCGTTCACCATCGGCCTGCTGGCCATGAACGTGATTCCCGGCATGAAAGCCTTTGCGGAGCGCTTCCTGACGCCCCGAGGTGCCTGACCATGATGAACTCGATCCTCATGGGCTTGGACGCCGTGCTGTGCATTCTGGTGGTACTGGCCGCGCTGGAGTTCCTGCGCTCGGTCCACCTGTTCGAGCATCCAATCCTGAGCCTGTCGTTCTACCTGGTCGCCATCGGGGCGTTCGGCTTGCTGCTGGAGCTGGCAAAAGGCTACTGGGGCAGCCCTTGGGCTGTGGTGCTTCACCTGGGCGTCGTCACCTACGCCTGGTCGCGCCGGAAGCAGATATTCCGGCAGGACTGGCGATGGGATGGCGTCGACCGGCGCCACCAGCACCGATAAGAGAGATTCCCCATGGCGCTCACCAACAAGCAGCGCCGCTTCGTCGAGGAGTACCTCGTCGACCTCAACGCGACGCAAGCAGCGATCCGCGCAGGGTACAGCGAGCGGCGCGCCTCCGAGATTGGCTCGCAGAACTTGCGCAAGCCTGAAATCGCTGCCGCTATCCAGGAGGCGATGCAAGCGCGTGCAAGCCGTACCGAGATCGACGCGGACTACGTGCTGCGCCGGATGGTCGAGATCGACCAGATGGACGTTCTGGACATCATGTCGGACGAGATGCAGCTGAAGCCCGTCAGCCAGTGGCCCAAGGTCTGGCGCCAGTACCTGAGCGGCTTCGACCTGGCTGAGATGTTCGAGGGCCGCGGCGACGACCGCGAAATGGTCGGTCTGCTGAAGAAGATCAAGTGGCCGGACAAGGTGAAGAACCTGGAACTGCTGGGCCGGCACTTCGGCATGTTCACGGATAACGTGGCGGTAAGCGGCAAGGGCGGCGGCCCCATCCAAACAGTGACCACGGTCACCGATCCGCAGGAGGCCGCGAAGATCTACCAGCAGCTGATGAGTTCCTGATGCCTATCCCGTTCCCCTTCGACTTCCGCCAGCCGGACTACGTCGAGGTGTTCGAGTGGAGGGCGGAGCGTCTGCTGCGGATTCGGCGCGACCCCAGCGTATTGCCGGCGCTGAAGCTGTTCTATCGGGACAACCCAGCCCAGTTCATCATCGACTGGGGCATGACCTTCGATCCGCGCAACGTCGAGCGCGGGCTGCCGGCGATGATCCCCTTCCTGCTGTTCCCCAAGCAGGAGGAGTGGGTCGAATGGTTCATGGCGCGCTGGAAGGCGCAGGAGCCAGGGATCACCGAGAAGACCCGTGACATGGGCATGTCCTGGCTCACCGTCGGCCTGGCCGATACGGTTTGCCTGTTTCACCACGGCGTGGTGGTCGGCTTCGGCTCCCGCAAAGAGGAATACGTCGACAAGATCGGCTCACCCAAGAGCCTGTTCTGGAAGGCGCGCGAGTTCATGCGCCTGCTGCCGACGGAGTTCCGCGGGGGCTGGGAAGCCGGCAAGCACGCCCCTCACATGCGCATCATGTTCCCGGGTACCGACTCGGTAATCACCGGCGAGTCCGGCGACGGCATCGGCCGGGGCGACCGCTCAAGCTTCTACATCGTGGACGAGTCGGCATTCCTTGAACGCCCGCAGCTCGTCGACGCATCGCTGTCGGCCACCACCAACTGCCGGCAGGACATCTCCACGCCGAACGGCATGGGCAACTCCTTCGCCCAGCGCCGGCACAGCGGCAAGATCAAGGTCTTCACGTTCCACTGGCGGGATGACCCGCGCAAGGACGAGGCCTGGTACGCCAAGCAGGTGAACGACCTGGACCCCGTCGTCGTGGCCCAGGAGATCGACATCAACTACTCGGCGTCTGTCGAGGGTGTCGTGATCCCTTCCGCCTGGGTACAGGCAGCTATCGGCGCCCACATCAAGCTCGGCGTAGAGCCGACCGGCATGCGTCGGGGCGCCATGGACGTCGCGGACGAGGGCGCGGACAAGAACGCCTTCGCTGGACGCCACGGGTTCCTGCTGGACTTCCTCGAATCGTGGTCCGGCAAGGGCGGGGACATCTACGGCTCGGTGGTTCGTGGCTTCGCTATCTGCGAGGCGCGGGACTACGAGGGCTTCGACTACGACGCCGACGGCCTTGGCGCCGGCGTGCGCGGCGATGCCAGGGTGATCAACGAAGCCCGGCACGAGGAAGGCAAGCGCCGCATCGACGACTCGCCCTTCCGCGGCTCCGGCCCCGTCTTCGACCCAGAGGGCGAGATGGTGAAGGAGCGGAAGAACAAGGACTTCTTCGCGAACGCCAAGGCCCAGGCCTGGTGGGCGCTCCGCATGCGGTTCCAGGCGACCTATCGAGCCGTGGTCGAGGGCATGGACTTCGACCCCGACGACATCATCAGTATCGATCCGGACCTGTCGGAGCTGGCGCCGCTGACGATGGAGCTCTCCCAGCCGACCTACACGATCAACCAGGTGGGCAAGATCGTGATCGACAAGGCCCCCGAGGGCACGAAATCGCCGAACCTCGCTGACGCAGTGATGATCTGCTACCAGCCGGCAACCCGAGCATTGGACATCTGGAACAGGCTGGCAGGCTGATGAGCAAGAAGAACGCACGGCAACAGCAGCGCCTGGCAGCCAGGGTGACCCACGACACCGACCGGGCGCGCAAGTCGTTCATCACCCGCGACAGCTTCGAGAACTTCGCCGCGCGCGTGGGCTTACAGGCCAACAACCAGAACGCCGCCGCTCACTACACCTTCGACCTGGTCAGCCGCAACCGCGTGCAGATGGAGGCGGTCTACCGCTCCAGCTGGATCGCCGGTATGGCGGTCGACCTGGTGGCGCAGGACATGACCAGATCCGGCATTGAGCTGGTGTCGGACATGGAGCCAGAGGACAAGGACAAGCTGAACCAGGCACTGGAGCGCCAGCAGGTCTGGAACCAGCTGTGTGACAACGTGAAGTGGTCGCGCCTCTACGGTGGCTCGATCGCCGTGATGCTGATCGACGGCCAGGATGTCAGCACCCCGTTGAGGCTGGATACCATCAGCAAAGGCCAGTTCAAGGGCCTGCTGGTGCTCGATCGCTGGCTGGTGCAGCCATCGCTGGAGAACCTGGTCACTGAGTTTGGCCCAAACCTGGGCAAGCCGAAGTTCTACACCGTCGTGGCAGACGCCCAGGCGCTGATCAATCAGCGCATCCACTACAGTCGCGTGATCCGCCTGGAAGGCGTGCAGCTCCCGTACTGGCAGCGCATCGCCGAGAACGGCTGGGGCCAGTCAGTGCTGGAGCGGCTGTGGGATCGCCTGATCGCATTCGACAGCACCAGCTCGGGCGCCGCGCAGCTCGTTTACAAGGCGCACCTGCGCACCTACAAGGTCGAGAAGCTCCGCGAGATCATCGCGATGGGTGGCAAGACCTTCGAGGCCTTCGTCAAGCAGATGGAGATGATCCGTCTGTACCAGTCGAATGAGGGGCTCACCCTCATGGATGCGTCGGACGAGTTCGAGGCGCACCAGTACAGCTTCTCCGGCCTGGCCGAGCTGATGCTCAGCTTCGGCGAGCAGATATCCGGCGCGCTGCAGATTCCGCTGGTTCGCCTTTTCGGCCAGTCCCCTGGCGGCCTGAACAGCTCGGGCGACAGCGACCTCCGCACCTACTACGACAACGTGGCGGCCTGGCAGGACCGAGACCTTCGCCCGGGCGTCACCACGCTGCTGCAGGTGATCTCGCTGTCGGTGCTCGGCAAGCCAATGCCTGACGGCTGGGATTTCCAGTTCCGCCCGCTCTGGCAGCTCACCGACACAGAGAAGGCTGACATCGGCAGCAAGGACACCTCGTCGATCGTCGAGGCCTACGACGCGGGGATCATCAGCCGAGCGACAGCGCTGAAGGAAATGCGCCAGTCCAGCCAGACCACCGGCCTCTGGTCGAACATCACCGACGAGGACATCAAGGAGGCGGAGAACGACCCGCCACCTGGTGCCGAAGACCTGGACCCTCCCGATGCGAACGATCGACCGGAAGAAAAACCGGAACCCGGTCAGGGCCAGCCGGGCGGAGCGTGAGTACCAGCGCAGCCTGACTCAGGTGGCCCGGCAGGTCGGCGCGATCATCAATGGCTTCCCGCCGGGTGATCCCGCCGCCGATCCGACCATCAGCCAGATCCTGCGCCGGTACGCGGACACGCTGAACGACTGGGCCATCGCCACGGGCGGCCGGATGATCGCCGACGTGAACCAGCAGGATCGCAAGGCCTGGGCTGCGCGCACCGAGGAGATGGCCAAGGCGCTGCGGGACGAGATTCTCAATGCTGACACCGGAGCCACCATGCGCGGGCTTCTCGCCGAACAGGTCACGCTGATCAAGAGCATCCCGCTCGACGCCGCCAAGCGAGTGCACGAGCTGACCGTGCAGGGGATCGAGGACGCCACCAGGGCGAACGAGATCGCCAAGGAGATTCAGCGCTCCGGAGAGGTGGCCACGAGCCGCGCGCAGCTGATCGCCCGCACCGAGGTGTCGCGCACCGCCGCGACGCTAACTGAGGCTCGGGCCAAGGCGACCGGTAGCGAGGGCTACATCTGGCGCACCGCCCACGACGGCACGGTGCGCAGCTCGCACAAGGACATGGAAGGGAAGTTCGTGCCCTGGTCCACGCCGCCGAACCTGGACAAGCTCACCGGCCACGCCGGATGCCTGCCGAACTGCAGGTGTTGGCCGGAGCCCGTAATCCCCGAATGACAGCCGCCACCTGGCGGCTTTTTTGTGAGTGCACGCCATGCAGGTAAGGACGCAAGACGATGCCGGCCGCTGGTTCACGCCCGAGACCCTGAGTGCTCGCCAGCGGATGACGCCGGAAGGGTTTCTGCTTTGCGAGGCGGTTCCCATCGCCCGCACTGGCACGCTGATCTACGACGAGAGCGAAATCCCCGTCGAGGGCGGACCGGGCGGCCTGGTGACCATTGAGCGCAACGCCGACGAGGTGTTCCGGCCCGAGACGATGGCCAGCTTCGAGGGGAAGCCGGTCACGCTCTCGCACCCCGACGACTTCGTGACCCCCTCGAACTGGCGGCAACTCAGTGTTGGCATCGTCCAGAACGTTCGGCGCGGTACCGACATTGAGTCGGACCTGATGCTGGCGGACCTGCTCATCACGGATGCAGCGGCTATCGCAGAAGTACGCGGTGGCTTGCGGCAAGTGTCCTGCGGCTACGACGCGGACTACGAACAGCTGGCCCCCGGTCGAGGGCGTCAGACCAATATCGTGGGTAACCACACAGCCCTTGTACCGCGTGGCCGTTGTGGCCCGCGCTGCGCAATCGGAGACTCCGACACCATGAGCAAGACCAAGAAACGCAGCTTCGCCGATCGCCTGCGCGCGGCCTTCATGTCCAAGGACGCCGAGGCAGCCGAAGAGCTGGCCCAGGAAGCCGAAACCGCCGACGAGGAAGAGGAGGAAGAGGGCAAAGAGAAGGCCAAGACCGGCGACTCCGCGACCCTCGACGCCATCCTCAAGGAAGTGCGCGCGCTCTCCGGCCGTGTTGGCGACATGGAAGCCCAGCTTGAAGAGCAGACCAACGACGAGGATGAAGAGGAGTCCGAAGAGACCACCGACGACGTCCTCGAAGCCGAGAAGGCCAAGGAAAACCCCGAAGCCGGTGGCGAAACCTACACCGGCGACAGCGCCGTGCTGACCGATCTGCGCTCCCGCGCGGAAATCCTCGTGCCGGGCATCACCTTCGGAACCCGCGACAGCAAGGTGAAGGTCGCCGACCACATCTGCAGTTGCCAGCGCCAGGCGCTGACCAAGGCCATGGCTACTGACGCCGGCAGGGCCGTGGTCGAGCCGTTCCTGTTCGGCCGCGCCCTGGACAAGCTCACCGCCGACCAGGTGGGCGCCGCCTTCAATGGCGCGAGCGAGCTGGCCAAGGTCCGCAACAACGACAAGGGCCTGCGCAGCGCCTCCGCTACCCGTGACTTCGGCAGGACCACCTCGATCGCCGAGATCAACGCCGCAAACCGCAAGCACTGGCAAGGCCAGGGCAACAACTGAGGACCACCCGATGAGCAACGCATTCCTGTACCGCATGCCGGCGGGCATTCCGGGTGATGTCACCCGTGCCAGCCAATCCACCATCGAGCCGGTATTCCTGAACCCGTCGCTGCCGTTCGCCGGCTTCGGCCTGTTCGGCAAGATCGCCAGCGAGAAGTTCGTGCCGTTCGGCTCGGGCGACGTTGCCGGAGCCGAGTACGGCCTGCTGGTTCGTCCCTATCCGATCACCGGCGGCTCCGGTTCCGACCCGCTCGGCACCTCTACTCCGCCCACCAAGGGCATCGCCGATGTTCTGCGCCGCGGTTACATGACCGTGAAGCTGAACGCCGGCACCGCCGCGAAAGACGGTCAGGTCTACGTTCGCGTCGCCGCCGCTGCGGCCGGCAAGCCGATCGGTGGCATCGAGGCCGCGGCCGACTCGACCAACACCGTGGCGATCACCACCGCCACCTTCATGGGCCCGGCGGATGCCTCCGGCAACGTCGAAATCGCCTACAACATCTGACGGAGATAGCTCGATGAGCAACCTGATCCTGCCGCGCGCTATCAAACGCGCTGCCACCCGCGATGGCCTGATGACTTTCGATGCGGCCACCATCGACTCGACCGGCGTGTTCCTGATCGGCGAACTGGAGCGACTGGACCAGACCCTGCACGGCCCGCTGGCGTCCGTGACCTGGTCGCGCGACATCATGTTGCGCGAGGACGTTTCCATCGCCGACGAGCTGTCCAGCTTCACCAACAGCACCTTCGCCGCTGTGGGCGGTACCAGCCCCAACGGCAAGGCCTGGATCGGCAAGGACTCCAGCGCGATCGCCAGCCTGGCGCTGGACATCGGCAAGACCGCCAAGCCGCTGCCGCTCTGGGGCATGGAGCTGTCCTGGACCCTCCCGGAACTGGCTTCCGCCCAGCAGCTGGGCCGCCCGGTCGACTCCCAGAAGTACTCCGGCATGCAGCTGAAGTACAACATGGACATCGACGAGCAGGTCTACATCGGCGACACCGACCTCGGCGAGACCGGCCTGGTGAACAACGCTTCCGTGGTCAACGTCAGCAACGCCGTTACCGGCAACTGGGCAACCGCCACTCCGGCGCAAATCCTGGCCGACGTGAACGACCTGCTGAACAGCGTGTGGGCCGCCTCGGGCTTCGCCATCTGCCCTGGCGAGCTGCGCCTCGACCCGGTCAACTACAGCCGCCTGGTGAGCCGCATCGTCTCCGATGCCGGCAACATCTCGGTGCTGGAGTTCCTGCGCGTCAACAGCCTGTCGAACTCCATCAACGGCCGGCCGCTGAACATCCAGCCGCTGAAGTGGCTGACCAATCGCGGCACCAGCAACACCAACCGCATGATGGCGTACACCAACGAGCAGGACCGCGTCCGCTTCCCGCTGGTACCGCTGCAACGCACCCCGCTCGAGTACCGCGGTATCCGCCAGATCACCACCTACTACGGCCGCCTTGGCGTGGTAGAAGTGGTCTACCCGGAAACCATCGGCTACCGCGACGGCATCTGAGGAGCACGCACCATGGCATGGTTGAATGTTCTGAAAGGGTTCAAGCTGAACCTCGCTGATGGCGTCAAGGAGTTCGAGGCAGGCCTGCAGGAGATCGAGGACGAGCTGGCGAAGCACTGGTTTGTGCAGGCGCACAGTGAGACCCTGACTGCCAAGCAGGCCAAGGCTCTGCAGGCTGCTTCTACCGCTGAACAGCATGCTCCGGAGACGGAACCTGCTGCTGAACCTGAAACCCCGGCCGCGCCGGCGACCGAAGCCCCCGCCGAGAGCTGATCCATGGATGCTGCCAAGTTCCGCCAGGACTTCCCCGAGTTCGCCGATGTCGCGAAATACCCCGACTATGCGGTGAATCTCTGGCTGGACTTGGCCAGCAAGACGCTTCCAGCTGACCGCTGGTGCGATTACCTGGACATCGGCATGGAGTTGTTCGCGGCTCACAACCTGGCGCTTGCCGCCGGCAACCAGGCTACGGCCGCGGTTGGCGGTGCGCCCGGGCAGGTGAAGGGGCCTCTGACCAACAAGGCAGTCGACAAGGTCAGCGCCGGCTACGACAGCGGCGCAGCGGCCCTCGAGGACGGCGGCTTCTTCAACCTAACCACCTACGGCATCCAGTTCCTGCAGCTCGCCCGCATGATCGGCTCTGGAGGAATCCAGCTGTGACGATGAAGGTGACGAAGGACAACGTCGGCGAAGTGCTGGCTGCTATCCAGCGCCTTGTCGGACAGGAAGTCTTGGTCGGCATCCCAGCCAACCAGGCAGAGCGCAGCGATGAAGAGCCGAGCCCCATGAACAACGCCCAGTTGGGCTACGTTCACGAAAACGGGTCGCCGGCGCAGAACATCCCGGCGCGACCATTTCTCATCCCTGGAGTGGAAGACACCCAGGAGAGCATCACGAGCCACCTGCAGAAGGCGGCCAGCGCGGCCATGAATGGCGACAACACCAAGGTGCAGGCGGAGCTGAACGCCGCCGGCCTGATTGCCTCATCTGGCGCGCGCAACAAGATCACCACCGGCGAATTCGAACCACTTGCGCCTGCAACCGTCCGCAATCGGCGGAAAAGCCGCAGCACGAAGTCGATGCGCGCAGCCGAGAAGAAGTACCTGGAGCTGATTGCCAATGGCGCCACGCCAGAGCAGGCCCAGGCAGAGGCCGGAATCCGGCCGCTGATCAACACCGGTCAGTTGCGTAACTCGCTCACCTACGTCATCCGCAAGAAGGAATAGCTCAATGGCCCAGCTCGACGTCACTGAAATCCTGCTCGATCCGGATTTCATGGACACGGGGCTGGTTTGTAAACGCTCCACCCAGACGATCGGCGACAACGGCCGCGCGACAAATGTCGTGACCTCAACGCCATTCTCTGGCGTGGTCACCAGCGACAAGGGCGACATCCTGGAGCGGATCGCAGGCGGCGAGCGCAAGAAGGGCTCCATCACCATCCACACGATGTTCCGGCTCACCGCCGGCAGTGGCGAGGACAGCATCTCCGACGTCGTCACCTGGCAGGGACGCGACTACACCGTCGCCAACGTCAACGACTATAGCCACTTCGGCCGCGGCTTCGTGGCCGCCTCCTGCGATCTCCTACCCCTGGCGGGATAACCCATGGCAAACACCTCAGCAACCGGCGGGTACCTGACGCCGGCGGGCACCCCTACGCCCGCAGATGAGGCACTGGAGGACATCCTGCAACCGATGGTCGCCGGCATCACAGGGCTCCCAGGCAAGATGGTCCGTCCGCGCTGGCAGCCGGGGAACCCGAAGCAGCCGGAGCCCAGCGTCGACTGGTGCGCTATCGGCGTGATGCACACCAAGCAGGACGCCAACCCTGCGATCGAGCACGACAGCGCCGGAGACGGTGCCGATCAGTACCAGCGCCACCAGGACGTGATCCTGTTGGCCACCTTCTATGGGCCCAATTCCCAGGCATACGGCCAGATGCTGAGCGATGGCATGTACGTCCCGCAGAACAGCGAGGCCCTGCGCGCGCAGAACCTGGCATTCGTTGAGGCCGGCGACCTGATCGCCGCACCCGACTTGCTCAACCAACAGTGGGTCCGTCGCTACGACCTGCGCATCCGGCTGCGCCGGAAGATCGAACGCACCTACCCGGTGCTCAACATCCTGTCCGCTGATACCCCCGTCATCACCGGCTGACTCCATCGGAGAACTCAATGCAAACTCTCGCCGTTTCGGACGTGGTGAGCGTCCAGATCGTCATGTCTCCCACGGCGGCTGCCACCCGAGACTTCGGCGCGCTGCTGATCCTGGGCTCTTCGCCGGTGATCGACGTCACCGAACGCATCCGGCAGTACTCGAACCTGGATGGCGTCGTGTCCGACTTCGGCACTACCGCTCCCGAATACCTGGCTGCGAACCTCTACTACAGCCAGTCACCGCAACCGGAAGCGCTGTTCGTGGGCCGCTGGGCCAAGACCGCCACGTCAGCGCTGCTGAAAGGCGGAGCACTGTCGGAGGCTCAGCAGGCGCTGGCGAACTTCACCGCAGTCACCGCCGGCGGCATGAAGATCACCATCGATGGGACCCTCAAGTCGCTTACCGCGATCGACCTGTCGGCGGTGACCAACCTGAACGGCGTGGCTTCGGCGGTGACCGCCAAGTTGGGTGCCTCGGGCGTCTGCGTCTGGAACGCGTCCTTCGATCGCTTCGAGATCACCAGCAGCACGACCGGCGCGACCTCGACCATCACCTATGCCGAGGCGCCTACCTCTGGCACCGACATCTCCGCGCTGCTCGGCCTGGTCACCGGCGTGGCCTCGGCGCCGGTCAATGGCGTTGCCGCCGAGTCCTTGGTCGACGCCGTTGCAGACATCGCCGGCATGTCCAACGCCTGGTACGGCCTGATGGTCGCCGATTCCACCCTCAGCGAGAGCGATGTGCTGTCCGTAGCATCCTTCATCGAGGGCACCGGCCAGTCGCGCATCTTCGGCTACACCACCCAGAACCCGCTGGCTCTGGATGGCACCAGCACCACCGACATCGTGGCGAAGCTCAAGGCGGCGAACTACAAGCGCACCTTCGATCAGTTCTCCAGCAGCAGCCCGTATGCCGCGGCCTCGATCTTCGGCCGTGCGTTCTCGGTGAACTTCCAGGGCAACAACACGACCATCACCCTGAAGTTCAAGCAGGAGCCCGGCGTTACCGCCGAGGGCCTGAACGAGACCCAGGCCGCCGCGCTGAAGTCGAAGAACTGCAACGTCTTCGTCAACTACAGCAACGACACCGCCATCATCCAGGAAGGCGTGATGGCCAACGGGTACTTCTTCGACGAGGTGCACGGCCTCGACTGGCTGCAGGATGACCTGCAGACCGCCGTCTTCAACCTGCTCTACACCAGCACCACCAAGATTCCGCAGACCGACCAGGGCATCAACCGGATCGTCACCACGATCTGCCAGCGCCTGGACCAAGCCGTCGCGAACGGCCTGGTGGCGCCCGGTCAATGGAACGGTCCGGAGTTCGGCGCGCTGAAGACCGGGCAGTACCTCAGCACCGGCTACTACGTCTATGCGTCGCCTGTGTCCTCGCAATCCCAGGCAGACCGCGAGGCCCGCAAGGCCCCGGTAATTCAGGTAGCCGTCAAGTTGGCCGGCGCCGTCCACTTCGTCGACGTCATCGTCAACGTCAACCGCTGATCGGAGCGTCCTGAATGAGTACCTACAGCTTCCTCGATGTGAACGCGACCCTGGTCGGCGCCGGTGCTGTAATCGACCTGGGCGCCGGCGCGGCGACGGCCGAAGAGGGCATCTCGATCGCCGCCGCAGGCGACAAGAACACCATGATGATCGGCTCGGACGGCGAGGGCATGCACTCGCTGCATGCCGACAAGTCGGGCCAGGTCACCGTGCGCCTGCTCAAGACCTCCCCGAAGAACGCCCAGCTGATGGCGCTGTACGACGCCCAGTCGCTCAGCTCGTCGGCCTGGGGAAACAACGTCATCACCGTGACCCACTCGGTCAGCGGTGACGCCACCGTCGCCCGCTCCTGCGCCTTCAAGAAGCGCCCGGACCTGAACTACCGCAAGGACGGCGACATCGTCGAGTGGGTCTTCGACTCCACGAAAATTGACGGACTGTTGGGGACCTACTGATGGCTGAGTTCAACGTAGCGGGCCAGACCTACCGAACCGCCAAGATCGACGCGATGCGCCAGTTCCACCTGTCGCGCAAGATCGCGCCGGTGATTCCGGCGCTGATCCCGGTCTTCGCCAAGCTGGCCGAGAGTCAGAAGGCGGCCGGCGTGAAGCCGCTGAGCGGCGACCTGGCCGGAATGGCCGCGATGTTCGAGCCGTTCGCCGAGGCGATCGCCGCCATGTCGGACGAGTCGGCGGAGTACGTGATGGGCACGTGCCTGTCCGTGGTCCAGCGGCAGCAGGGCACCACCTGGGCGCCGGTCTGGAACGAGCGGCAGAAGGTGCTGATGTTCGACGACATCGACAGCGGCGTGATGCTGCAACTGGCAGCTTTCGTCGTCCGTGAGTCCCTTGGCCCTTTTTTGGCCGGACTCCTGTCGACCTCGGCGCAGGGGTAGGCACGGCGGTCGAACTGGCCAAGCTGCCAGACGGCCTGGACTGGCTCCTGCTGCCAGTCGCCGAGGGGATGTGCAAATACGAATCCCTGCTCGACGGGACGCTGGACCTCGCGGACGTCGCGCTGATGAATGACTGCCTGCTGGTGCGCGCAGAGAACAAGGCGCGCCTGCGCGCGGCAATGGAGCCCAAGTAAATGGCCGAATCCTCCGTCATCAAGGAGTTCTTGGTCGGCCTGGGCTTCAAGGTCGACGAGAAGGGCTTGAAGACCTTCACCGGAACCATCGACGGCGCCACCACCGCGGTAACCCGCCTGGTGACCACGCTGGCCGGTGCTTCGCTGACCATCGCCGCCGGTGTTTCGGCCTTCGCTTCCAACCTGGAGAGCCTGTACTTCGCTTCCCAGCGCATCGGCGCGTCGGCCAACAGCATCAAGGCGGCGGAGTATGCTGCGCGGGACTTCGGCACCACCGCCGGAGAACTGCGCGGATCGCTGGAGGGCATAGCCCGCTTCCTGCGCGACAACCCAGGCGGCGAGGGCTTCCTGCAAAGCCTGGGCGTCGAGACCCGTGACGTCTACGGCAACATCAAGGACACCGCCGACCTGCTGACCGGTCTCGGTCAGCGGCTGCGGAACATGCCGTGGTACCAGGCGCGTCAGTACGCCTCGGTGCTCGGCGTCGACGAGAACACCCTGCGCGCCATTATCAATGGCGACTTCGCCCGCAAGGTCGAGCAGAACCGCCAGACGCTGTCGCGATCCGGCCTCGACCAGGCCACGAAAGACGCGCACCAGTTCATGGAGAGCCTGCGCGGTATCGGCCTGCAGTTCGAGACGCTCTCGGTACAGGTCCAGGCGCAGCTGATGCACCGGCTGGGGCCTGATCTGGAGCGCTTCTCCGACTGGTTCGAGAAGAACGGCCCGATGATCGCCTCGCGCATCGTCGACGTCACTGAAAAGCTGATCCAACTGGCGCAGGACTCCGGCCCCTACCTGCAGAGCATCTACGAGTTCTTCGTGAAGCTCGACGAGGCCACCGATGGCTGGAGCACCAAGATCATCGTCTTGCTCGGCCTGATGAAGGCCCTGGGCCTGACCTCTGTGGTCAGCGGCATCCTTAACCTCGCGGCGGCGTTCGTTCGACTCGGGACTGGCATCACTGGGGCTTCGGCTGCAGCGGCCGGCGCCGGTGCGCTGTCGACCCTGGCTGTAGGCCTTGGGGCTGCGGTGTATTCGTCATCGCTCAACGAGGGCGAGGACGAAGAGGTGCGCCGCATCCGCCGCGAGCGCGGCATGCCGGAGCAGGAACAGGCGACCCCACAACTCGACGCGGCAGCCAATGCCTGGCGCATCTTGCAGGGGGTGGACAAGGACAAGTCCACCTTCGCCATGGACTTCTTCAAGGCGCAGGGCTGGACCGATGCGCAGGCCGCCGGCCTGGTGGCAAACCTCTCCGCCGAGAGCAACCTCGATCCGAGCGCCACGGGCGACTGGGGAAGAGCCAAGGGCATCGGCCAGTGGCACTGGGATCGGCAGCAGGCATTCAAGGACTGGGCAGGGTTCAGCATCCATGACCAGCGCGCCGACCTGACGAAGCAGCTGGAGTTTGTTCAGCATGAGCTGACGCAGGGGGCCGAGCAGAAGGCCGGAAGGCTGCTCCAGGCCTCCCAGAACGCCAGCGACGCCGGCGCCGTTGTGTCGCGCTACTACGAGCGCCCGGCGGCAGCCGATGCCGAAGCAGCAAAGCGCGGAGCCATGGCCATGCAGCTGGACCAGAAGACCGAAATCCATGTGCATGGCAGCGGCGATGCCAACTCGACAGCCCAGGCCGTCGCCGGCGCCCAGGGCCGGGTGAACCAGGAGCTCGTCCGCAACATGACCTCAGCGGTGAACTGAAATGCCCAACTTCGCAGGCCTGATCTCGATCGACCCGAAGCGCTCCATCGGGCCCATCACCGCGATGGTCACCCTCGAGGAGATGGGAACCGACAACCTGCAGATCACCGAGCACCCAGTAGAGCTCGGCGCCAACATCAACGACCACGCCTTCAAGCAGCCGGCCGAGGTGGTCATCCGGTGCGGCTGGAGCAACTCCAGCCTGAGCAGTCTGATTTCCGGAGTGCGCCAGGCGGTGGCCTCCATTTTCGGAGACTCCGCCTTCGGCTCGGACTACGTTTCGGGCGTGTATAACCAGCTGCTGGCCTTGCAGGAATCCCGCATTCCGTTCGACGTTTCGACCGGGAAACGTACCTACCAGAACATGCTGATGCGCAGCCTGGCGCTCACCACCGATCCGCGAACCGAGTACGCACTGATGTGCACGGTGGTCTGCCGCCAGGTGATCATCGTGCAGACTCAGGCGACAACGCTGCCGCCGAAGGACAGCCAGGCGAACCCGCAGGCCACCGGTGAGGTGGCCAACATGGGAACGAAGCAGACCGCCCAGGCTTTTCCGGCCCCGGGCGGCTGGCAGCCTCCGAACGGGACGGGGTGATCGATGGCCAACTTCGAGATTCCACTGACGCCGGCAGGGCAGCGTTTCTCCATTACCCTGAGCGGCGTCGAGTACCAGTTGAGGGTGCAGTGGCGCAACGCCGTGGATGGTGGGTGGGTGCTGGATATCGCCGACTCGGGGGGCAGCGCCATCATCAACGGCATTCCCCTGGTCACGGGCTGCAACCTCCTGGCGGCCTACGCGCACCTCGGCTTCACCGCTGCGCTGTGGGTGCAAACGACCGCCGACCCTGACGCCGCGCCCACGTTCGATAACCTGGGCGTCGGCTCGCACCTGTACTGGTGGACTGAGGGCTAGAAGAACACCTTCACGACTAGGTAGCAGACGAAAATGATGAAGGCGAGCTTCAGCAGAACGATTATCGACTGGAATAATCCGGCCACAAATGAGACCGGAGATACCTTTCGCTGCTGGGGAGAACCTCCCGAAATCTTCGCTCGGTAGGAAAGCCCCGTTCCAGGTATTCCGGCATTCGTGTGCACGCCTTTTTTGCCGACGTTCACCGATGCGCCGCGCTTCCCGACGGTTGTGCTGACGCCTCCCTTGGAGATGTTCAGCTTTATGCCTGGGGCGACCTTGATGCTCTTCCTGAATCTGAAACCCATCAAAATTCCCTCTTTTGTGGTGGAAGTCGATGAGCGTACCCCAATACCTCCGGCAGATCAGCCTGAAGATCGGTAATGACCAGACCGCCTTGGACCTGTCCAACCTACGCATCAGGTTCTCGGTGCGCCGCGGTGACCTGAAGACGCCGAACTCTGCGGACATCCGTGTCTACAACGTCAGCGACCAGACTGCCCAGCGCGCACAGAAAGAGTTCGAGCGCATCGTCCTCCAGGCCGGCTACGCCGGGAACTTCGGGGTGATCTTCGACGGCACCATCAAGCAGGTGCGGCGCGGGCGCGAGAGCCAGACCGACACCTATATCGACATCACCGCCGCCGACGGCGACAGCGCCTACAACTTCGCGGTGATGAATACCTCTCTGGCCGCCGGATCGACACCGGACGACCACCTGCAGGCGGCCCTGAAGTCGATGGAGTCGCGCGGGATAACGATGGGCGAAGGTGCCACGCTGTCAGCCAACAAGCTACCGCGCGGCAAGGTCATGTTCGGCATGGCCCGCGACTACCTGGATACCCTGGGAAAGACCCAGGACCTGAGCTGGAGCTTCCAGGATGGCAAGCTGACGCTGATCCCGAATACCGCCTACCTTCCCGGCGAGGCGGTGGTGGTGAATTCGGCAACTGGGATGGTCGGCCTACCGGAGCAGACCCAGAACGGTATCACCGTGAAGATGCTGCTGAATCCCAGCGTGAAGGTGGGGCGCCGGCTGCAGATCAACAATGCAAGCATCCAGCAGATGCGCTACGGGCTGGCGATCGGTGATCAGCCAGCCAACGCCATGGCGCAGGTCTCTGTTCATCTGGATGCCGACGGCTTCTACCGCTCCATCGTGGTCAACCACAGCGGCGACAGCCGTGGAAACGAGTGGTACACCGATGTGATCTGCCTGGCGATCGACGCTACGATCCCACTCAGCCTGCGCGATCGGCCGGAGACGCCAGGTAGCGTCGGGCCTGTGGGGCCGGTGAAGCCTTACGGCTAGTTGGCCTTGGTGATCACCGCGGAGCCATCTCCCCGCAGCTCAGCTGCGCGGTATACCGACATTGGGACCGCTTGAGGGGATTCGCCCAGGTCGTCAACTACCACGACGTCACTTCGCAGGGTCAGGCCCCAGCAGAGCTTATGGATACCGTCTCCATAGCGCACCGTACCGCCCCGCATGTCCTTAGCGTGAACAATCGGAAGACCGCAGGGACGCTCCTTGTAGAGCACGTAGCTCATATCGGCCAGATTCACCTGGTCTCCAGCCTTGCGCTGTGCCTGGTCCATCAGCAGGACCTGCTCACCAGCGGCGGACATGCCAGAGAACAGCAGGGCGCCGATCAACAACACTTTCTTCATGGTGGTCTCCTTGGACAAACGCGAGCGGATGCTCGATCCGATCGAGTGGGTTTCCATAGCCCTGGGCGGCTTGCAGTCCAAATTGTGGACCGCGCTGCCGGGGATAATCCAGAGCTTCGATGCCGGTGCCATGACCTGCACGGTCCAGCCGGCGATCCAGGCCCTGGTGCGGGATGAGGCTGGCAGCCTGGCCTCGGTGGATCTGCCGCTGCTGCTGGACTGCCCGGTACAGTTCCCGGCTGGCGGCGGATGCACGCTCACCTTCCCGGTGAAGCCCGGCGACGAGTGCCTTGTGGTGTTCGCCTCGCGCTGCATCGACTCCTGGTGGCAATCGGGCGGCATCCAGGCGCAGGCCGAACTCCGAATGCACGACCTGTCCGATGGGTTCGCGCTGCTGGGCTTTCGGTCGCAGCCGCGAGTGATTAGCGCGGTCAGCACCAGCGCCACCCAGTTGCGCAGTGATGACGGGATCGCTTTTGTCGAGGTCAACCCTGCCACGCACGCGGTCAACGCCACTACGACGGGCCCGATGGCGCTCACCGCGCCTCTCGTGACCATCAACGGGGACTTGAAGGTGAACGGCCGCGTCGACACAACGGGCGACGTGAAGGCCGGGACCATCAGCCTCCAGACCCACAAACAAACCGGTGTCACGCCTGGAAGCGGCACGAGCGGAGTTCCGACGCCATGAGGTACCGAAAGCTCGATGCCAGCGGCGATTACACCTTCGGCGGCGGCCGCGCCGACTTCCTCGTCGATTCGCCAGAGGCCGTTGGCCAGGCCGTGCTGACCAGCCTGCAGCTTTTCAAGGGCGAGTGGTTCGTCGACACCACCGATGGCACCCCCTGGCAAACGGAGGTTCTTGGCGAGCACACCCGGGCGACCTACGACATGGCCATCCGCAATCGAATCCTGGGGACCCAGGGCGTGGAGCAGATCGACAGCTACGACAGCGTATTCGAACCGAACGGTCGGAAGCTGACGATAACCTGCACCATCACCACGGCCTACGGCCAGACCACCATCAGCGAGACGCTCTGAATGGCCTCTTCGACCGCACCGATCATCGACGCCAGCGGCATCACGGCGCCCAGCTATGCCGAGGTGCTGGACTACCTGCAGCAGCAGTTCCGCTCTATCTACGGGGCGGATGTCTACCTGGGGAACGACAGCCAGGACGGGCAGTTCCTCGGCGTGCTCGCTCTCGCCATCAGCGATGCCAACGCCGCTACCATCGCCGCCTACAACTCCTTCTCGCCGCTGACTGGGCAGGGGAATGGTTTGTCGAGCAACGTGAAGATCAATGGCATCTCCCGCGCGGTGGCCACGAACTCGCAGGTCGACCTCAAGATCGTGGGCCAGGCCGGTACCGGGATCACCCAAGGCATCGCCCGGGATGTAAACGGGAACACCTGGGCACTGCCGGCCACAGTCACCATCCCGCCGGCCGGCGAAATCACCGTCACCGCCACCTGCACCGAAATGGGCGAGATCACCGCCGACGTCGGCCAGGTCAACGTGATCGCCACGCCGACCCGCGGCTGGCAGTCGGTTACCAACCTATCGGCGGCGGACCCGGGGGCACCGGTGGAGACGGACTCGGCACTTCGCCAGCGGCAGCAGGTTTCGGTTGCGCTTCCCTCCCGCACGGTTCTGGAAGGAACCACTGGCGCGGTGGCGAATATCGTGGGTGTAACCCGCGTGGCCACCTACGAGAACGACACCAACTCGACCGACGCCAACGGCATCCCAGCTCACTCCATCTCGCTGGTAGTCGAGGGGGGCGACGCGGCGGCCATTGCGCAGGCGATCGCCGACAAGAAAACCCCGGGAACCGGGACATATGGCACTACTTCGCAGACGGTCACCGACGTATACGGGCGGCCGCTGACCATCCGCTTCTACCGGCCTACCTACCAGGCGCTGACTGTCGCTGTGACGCTGAAAGCTCTGGCGGGGTACAACTCGGTAACGGGCGCTGCGGTCCAGCAGGCCGTCTCCGACTACATCAACGCGGTTGATATCGGTGGGGGCCTGAGCAAGTCCGTTGAGTGGGCCGATGCCATCACCGCGGCGAACAGCGTGCCGAACAACACCACCTTCAAGATCACCGGCTTGACGCTGACCGGCCCGGGCGGAGCAGGGACGCCAGACGTTCCGCTTGCATTCAACCAGGCCGCGCAGTGCACGCCGGCTTCTGTGACGCTCACGGTGACCTGACCATGGCCGAGACTTCCGACTACCTCGCGCTGATCACCACCGAGCACTCGAGCCGGCCGAAGTTCATGGCAATGGTCGAGGCGGTGGTGCAGCCGATGATCGATGCCCTGAACGCGTCGCAAGGTCTCCCCGCAGACTTCGACCTGAACCAGGCCGCCGGAGTGCAACTCGACATCGTCGGGCTGTGGGTAGGTATCAGCCGGCGTGTAAACACCCCGCTAGTGGGCGTCTATTTCGCCCTCGATACCTCCGGCGTGGGGCTTGACCAAGGCGTCTGGAAAGGGCCATTTGATCCTGACAGCGGCGTGGTAGAGCTTGACGATGACACCTACCGCGTTCTGATCAGGGCGAAGATCGGCGCGAATCGCTGGGACGGCACGTTGAGCGGGTCAAAGGAGATCCTTGACCTGGTTTTCAGCGGTGCCACGCACGTCTTCCTGCAAGACAACCAGGACATGTCGATGACGATCGGCGTTTCTGGAGAGCCTCCATCCGCTATTTCACTGGCGCTGCTCACCGGCGGGTACATCCCGATCAAGCCGGAAGGCGTCAGAGTCGACTACTACATCGTCACCACTTCCGATTCGCCGATCTTCGGATTCGACGTATCCAACGAATACATCTCCGGCTTCGACCAGGGAAGCTGGGGAGCTGTCTACTCCTGACGGGAGCTCCATATGGCGAATAACGATTTCCTGCCGTTTGCCGGCGGGGTGGGTTCGAACGTCCTGACGCAAGCGGCTTACGCGGCGCTGGCAACCAGAACCTCTGGGTTTTCTTCGGGGCTCGCGAAGTCCGCAGAGCTCAACAAGGTCTGGCGGCAATCTTCGATCATTGCTGCAGTGATTGGGCAACTGATAGCCAACCGCTCTGGATCGGATGCTGTAGACGACGGCAGTACTGCTGCTCTGCTGACCAGCTTGGAGGCTGCAATCGGCGCAGTTGGGAGGCTCGGCGGAGCTTCGTATGTTGTCGATACTGGCTCCGCAAACACCTACGTGGCTGCTTATACGCCGGCAGTCACCACGCTTGTTGACGGCATGATCCTGCGCTTCAAGGCAGCCACCGCAAACACTGGCGCCAGCACCTTCAATCCGAACGGCCTGGGCGCTAAACCCATCGTCGGCGGCGCCCACGCCGCGCTGCAGGGCGGCGAGATTGTCGTCAACAGTGACGTCTGGCTGCAGTACAACAGCAGCATCGGCAGCGGGTCGTGGATCCTGATCGACAGTACGGGAGGGGCAATCCAGACCCCGCCCGCTACGCAGAGCCAGCAGGCTGTCAATCTCGGGCAGTTCCTTGCGACGCTGACTGTCAGTGGATACCAGAAGCTACCCAGCGGCCTGATCATCCAGTGGGGATCGGTCACCAACAGCGCCACCACAGGCTCTCCGACTGCGGTCACGCTCCCTATCGCGTTCCCCACTGCTGCCCGCAGTGTGCTCATAACATCCACCGTCTCGTCGACGACTCCGGCCTATGCATGGGTCGACTCCGTCACTGCCTCGGGCTTCAACTCGCGCAGCAACACCGCCAACAGCGGCGCGTACTACATCGCAATCGGGTACTGAGGACTCAGCCATGTTCTATTCGAAATCTACTGGTGGCTTCTACGTCACCGACATCCATGGCTCGGCCATCCCGTCAGACGCTGTCGAAATCAGCCAGGAGGACTACGACGCCCTGATGCAGGGCCAGGCCGAAGGCAAGGTCATTGCCTCAACCGCTGATGGCAGGCCAGAGTTGGTGGCCCCGGCCGTAGATGTTGCGGCGCTGATCGCCGCTCGCCGCTACCAGGCCGAAACTGCTGGCATCGTCGTCAACGGCACCCATGTTCCCACTGACCGTGACAGCCAGGCCCTGGTGACCGGAGCCGCGCTCGCCGCGGTGATCGGCACCGCATACACCTGCCAGTGGAAGACAGCCGAGGGCTTTGTCACCCTCGACGCCACGTCGATCATCGCCATGGCAACAGCGATGCGCGCCCATGTGCAAGCGTGCTTCGATCGCGAGGCTTCTTTGCTGGCGGAGCTGAAGGATGGCGCCTACACCGATGAACAGCTCGAACAGGGCTGGCCGGCATGAGCCGTTTCCTGACGACGCTGCAGACCGAGCAGCAAGGCAAATGGCAGCACCGCCTGCTCGCCGACCTGGTGCTTGAAGACGAGCGCGGAACCTTCATCGCGCCGGCGGGATTCATCACGAACTTCGCGAGCTTGCAGGTGCTGCACAACGCAGTGCTCTTCGTACTGTTCGCGCTGGTGGCCGGCTACGGCAACCTCGCCGCAACCATCCACGATCAGCTGTACACCGAGGGCCGCCTGCCGCGCCGAGACTGCGACGCCGTGTTCTACCGTGCCCTTCGTGCGGAGGGGGTGGCACGGTGGCGAGCCTGGATCATGTGGGCCGGGGTGAGACTCGGCGGAGCATCGCACTACAACAAGACCCGGCCCAGCGCCGGGTCTTCTGTTTCTGGAGGCCAGTGATGCCACTCACCGAAGCGCAGCTCCTGCGCATCTACCCCAACGCCAGCCAGAGAGCTGGCGTTTTTGTTCCTGCGCTCAACCGAGCGATGCTGCGGTACCAGATCAACACGCCTGCGCGCCAGGCTGCGTTTCTGGCCCAGATTGGCCATGAGTCCGGGCAGCTGCGTTATGTGCGCGAGATCTGGGGGCCAACGCCGGCGCAGTCGCGGTACGAAGGCCGCAAGGACCTGGGCAACACCCAGCCGGGCGACGGAAAGCGCTTCATGGGGCGAGGCCTGATCCAGATTACTGGGCGGGAGAACTACCGGAAGACAGGCGCCGCTCTGGGCGTGCCGCTGCTCGACAACCCTGAACTGCTGGAGCAGCCGGAATGGGCGGCTTCCTCGGCGGCCTGGTGGTGGTCGAACCATGGCCTGAATGAGCTGGCCGATGCCGGCAAGTTCGAGCAGATCACCAAGACCATCAATGGCGGCCTGAACGGGCAGGCTGACCGCCTGGCGCTCTGGGCGAAGGCGCAGGAAGTGTTCGCATGACCTGGCTGCTCAGCTACTGGAAGCCGCTTGTCCTGGCGCTGATCCTCGGCTCCGTCGGCGCGCTCTGCTGGCAGCAAGGTTCCGCGCGCACCGATGCGGCTTGGCAGGCGAAGTGGGACCAGCACCTGGCCGCCGATGCCACAGCAACCGCCAAGGCGCAGGCCGAACAGCGCGCGATCGAGCAAACCCGCCAGCAGTTCATCAACAAGGTGACGACCGATGCCCAACGTGAAATCGACCGTGCTGCGGCTGATGCTTCCGCCGCTCGTGCTTCTGCTGGCAGCCTGCGCGACGCCGCCGACCAGCTCGCAGCCAGACTGGCAGCAAGTGAAGCCGGCCGCGATACCTGCACTGCCGGAGCAGGCAAGGCAGCTGCCGCTTCCGCCAAGCTGCTCGCCGACGTGCTCAAGCGCGCTGACGAAAGAGCGGGAATCTTGGCAGAAGCTGCTGACCAGTCCCGCGCCCGGGGGCTAGCGTGCGAGGCGGCTTATGATGCTGCGAGGGGAGGGGGATAGAGGTTAGCTCAGTCCCAGGGAGTGATGCTGTCCGCCCACTCTTGCATCATGCCGCGCCGCTGCTCCAGGTAGGTGGCGTGGTTGTAGGTCTCACGGATGAGGCTTGGATCAGTATGGGCCAGTTGCTTTTCGATCCAGTCCCGGTTGTAGCCACGGTGGTTCATCTCCGTAGAGAACATGTGCCGGAATCCGTGCGGTGACTGCTGGCCGCGATATCCGCAGGCGTCCATGGTCTCGGTGGCGTAGTTCATGCCCATCGGCCGGCTGATGTCGTTCCGGTTCGGGAAGACGTATCGAAGTCCCCTGGAGAAGGGCTGCATGGACTCCAGCAGCGGGATAGCCTGATGCGGCAGCGGAATGATGTGGTCACGGCGCGCCTTCATCCGTGCGGCAGGTATAGTCCAGGTCGCCGACTCAAGGTCGATCTCTGCCCACTCGGCATAGCGCACTTCGCCAGGGCGGCAGGCGGTGTAGATCATCAGCAGCGTGGCCGTGATGTACATGTGGCCTGTCTCGCATTCGCGGATGGCCTTCATGATTCGCGGCATCTCATCGAAGTCGACGAATGGCCGGTGCTTGTAGACGTCGATTTTCTCCGTAACCGTATGCATCTCGGCTGTCGGGTTGGACTCAGCAAATCCGGTGGCGATGGCGTACTTGAACACCTGGCCAATCCACTGCCGAGTCTTCACTGCTGAGGTGATGGCGCCCCTGGCCTCGATCTTCCTGATCAGCGCGATGATATCGGCTCGACTGATGGACTTGATCTGGCGCTTGCCGAAGGCCGGAAGCACATCGTTGTCCATGGCGATCCTGATTCCCTTCCTAGTTCCCTCCGCAATAGCCCCCTCCCTGAACTTGAACCACTCCTCGTAGACCTTCTTGAAGGTCTGTCCATGGGCCTCGATCTGGCCAGCCTTCGCATCCTTTCTCGACTCGCGCGGGTCAACCCCGTTCGCGACATCCTCGCGTGCCTCTTCCCGGCGCGCTCGTGCCTCCTTCAATCCAATTTCAGGGTAAGTCCCCAGTGATATGCGGACCTGCTTGCCCAGCCAGGTGAAGCGGAAGTGCCAGCTTTTCACGCCGCTGGCGGCGACATAGAGAGTGAGCCCGAGAGAGTCGGCAAGCGTGTAAGCCTTTTCCTTTGGCTTGGCCTGCCGAACGGCGGTGTCCGTGAGCGCCACTAGTACATTCTCCAGTCCGGTTCAGTTTGGTGTACTGGAGGATGTACTAAATGGCGTGGGCTGGGAAGGTTCTGCGTGATACTCGGTGACACTGCGAATCCGGCCGAAGAAGCGCTTTTGCTGGTTTCGTGGTGCTCGCCGGTTTTTGGTGGGAAGGAAACGTGGAACCCTTGAACAGTTCCAAGAGGTGGCCTTCAGATCATCAGTGGGCAATTGCAACCGCGTATTGTACCCACTTTGCCGGACGGCGGGGCGGCGCTCCGCCGACAGGTCAGCGGGTCAGCTCGACCTCCACCACTTCGCCCTGGCGCAGGCTCAGCGGCGCCACGATAAAGGCGCCGGCGCGGGTCGGGCCATTGGTGCCCGGCACTTCCCAGCTCACATCGCAGGTCAGGTAGTAGCGCCCCGCCGGCACCCGGTCGAAGCTGAAGCGGCCCTCTGCGTCGGCGCGCGCCAGGCGTGTGTAGATCTTCGCCCGTGGGTCGGGGGAGCCGATCGGCCGTTGCTGCTGGTAGGCCTGGTACATCGGCTCCATGTAGCGGGTCGCCGGGATCAGCGCGACGTCCTGGCCGGCCGCCGTACGGGTGGCGCCGGAGCGGGTCTTGAGGAAGGCGCGGCCGGCGATCCTGCCGTCGCCGCTGACCGGCAGCGCCTGGTACTCGGCGGCGGGGAACTCGCCGTAGCTCAGCGGCCGGCCCTGGTAGGGCGAGACGCAGCCGGACAGGGCGAGCGCCGCCAGGACGCAGAGCAGGTGGCGCATGGGCTTTCTCCTCGGAAGTGGGCCGCGTCAGCAAAGATAGCTGACGCCCGCCTCACTTGAGGTCCAGGCGCCGCGCCAGGCGGTTCAGGTTGGCCCGGTCCACGCCCAGCTCGCGGGCCACCGCCGCCCAGTTGTCGGCGTGGCGTTGCAGGCTGGCGGCGATCAGCTGGCGCTGGAAGGCGTCCAGCGCGCCGCGCAGGTCCAGGCCGGCGGAGGGCACGCCGGCGGCGCTCGACGCGTCCGCGCTGGCGGGGGCCTGCGGATGTTCCTCCAGCCCCAGGTCGGCGACCTCCAGGCTGAGGATGCGCGGGCGCTCGGGGCTGGCCGCCAGGGCCTTGAGCGAGGCGCGGCCGATCAGGTGTTCCAGCTCGCGCACGTTGCCCGGCCAGGGGTAGCCGAGCAGCGCGGCCTGGGCCTCGGCGCTCAGGCGCAGGCTGCGCAGGCCCAGGCGCGGGCGGTTCTGTTCGAGGAAGTAGCCGGCCAGCAGGAGGATGTCGTTGCCACGCTCGCGCAGCGGCGGTACGCGCAGCGGGTAGACGCTGAGGCGGTGGTAGAGATCGGCGCGGAAGCGCCCGGCGCGCACTTCCGCGGCCAGGTCGCGGTTGGTCGCGGCGATCAGGCGCACGTCGACATGGTGCTCGCGGTCCGAGCCCAGGCGTTGCAACTGGCCGCTCTGCAGCACGCGCAGCAGCTTGGCCTGGATCGCCAGGGGCAGCTCGCCGACCTCGTCGAGGAACAGGGTGCCGCCGTCGGCCAGCTCGAACTTGCCGCGGCGCTCGCCGACGGCGCCGGAGAAGGCCCCGCGCACGTGGCCGAAGAGCTCGCTTTCCACCAGGGTTTCCGGCAGCGCCGCGCAGTTCAGGCTGACCAGCGGCTTGGCGTGGCGCAGCGACTGGGCGTGGATGGCCTGGGCCACCAGTTCCTTGCCCACCCCGGTCTCGCCGGTGACCAGCACGTTGAGGTCGCTGGCGGCCACCAGCTTGATCTCGTCGAGCAACTGGCGATGCACCGGGCTCTGCCCGATCAGCTCGCGCGGCGCCTCGCCGGCGGCGCGCTGGTAGGCGTCGGCGCGCTGCTGCTCCTGCTCGGCGCGCAGGGTCAGGTCGAGCATGCGCCGGCTGGCCTTCACCGTGGCGGCGGCCAGGCTGGCGAAGGCCTGCAGGTTGTCCAGGTCGGCGCTGGAGAAGCGCCCGGCGTCGAGCGCGTCGAGGGTCAGCAGGCCCCAGGGTTGCTCGTCCAGGTACAACGGGCAGCCCATGCAGTCGTGGACTTCCAGGTGCACGCCCTCGACCAGGCCGTCGTAAGGGTCGGGCAGGCCGCAGTCGGAGGGGAACAGCGTCGGCCCGGGGTTCTCCAGCAGGGCCTGGAGGCGCGGGTGCTCGGCGATCTTGAAGCGCCGGCCGAGGGTGTCCGGGCTCAGGCCGTCCACCGCCAGCGGCACCAGTTGCTCGCCTTCCAGGCGCAGCAGGGCGCTGGCGTCGCACGGCAGCAGCCCACGCAGGGCTTCCAGCAGGCGGCGGTAGCGCTCCTCGTCGGGCAGCTCGCGGGACAGGTCGTCCACCAGCGGCAGCAGGGTGGCGAGCAGCGGATTGCTGGTCATTTTGACCTCTGGCTAGTCGTTATGACTCGTAATGGTGTGGGTCATTATGACTCATGGTGGCCTGAAAGTCGCGTAATCGCTGGGCCGTCCGGCTGGCACGCTTCCTGAAACGCTCCAGGCAGACCCCACCCGTCTTGCGTTCCAAGGAGATTCACAATGCTGTCGAACGAACACCGCACCCTGATCAAGGCCACCGTCCCGCTGCTGGAAACCGGCGGCGAGGCCCTGACCCGGCACTTCTACCAGATGATGCTGAGCGAGTACCCCGAGGTGCGCCCGCTGTTCAACCAGGCCCACCAGGCCTCCGGCGCCCAGCAACGCGCCCTGGCCAACGGTGTGCTGATGTACGCCCGGCACATCGACGAGCTGGAGCAGCTCGGCCCGCTGGTGGCGCAGATCGTCAACAAGCATGTGTCGTTGCAGATTCTCCCGGAGCATTACCCGATCGTCGGCGCCTGCCTGCTGCGCGCCATCCGCGAAGTGCTCGGCGCGGAAATCGCCACCGACGACGTGCTCGCCGCCTGGGGCGCCGCCTACCAGCAACTGGCGGATATCCTGATTGGCGCCGAGGAGTCGGCCTACGCTCGCAATGCCACCCAGATCGGTGGCTGGCGCGGCGCGCGGCGCTTCCGCGTGGCGCGCAAGGTCGCCGAGAGCGACGAGATCACCTCCTTCTACCTGCGACCGGTGGACGGTGGCGCGCTGCTGGACTTCCAGCCCGGCCAGTACATCGGCCTGCGCCTGCAACTGGACGGCGAGGAAGTGCGCCGCAACTACTCGCTGTCGGCCCCGGCCAATGGCCGCGAGTACCGCATCAGCGTCAAGCGCGAAGCCCAGGGCCGGGTCTCCAGCTACCTGCACGAACAACTGGGCGAGGGCGACGAGATCGACCTGTTCCCGCCGGCGGGCGAGTTCGTCCTGCGCGAAGGCGACAAGCCGGTGGCGCTGATCACCGCCGGGGTCGGCATCACGCCCTCGCTGTCGATGCTGCAGCAGGCGCTGGCCGCCGGCCGCACCGTGCATTTCATCCACTGCGCGCGCAATGGCGCCGTGCACGCCTTCCGCGAGTTCATCGAGGCGCAGGCGAGCAAGCACCCGCAGCTGCTGCACTTCTTCTGCTACAGCGAGCCGGGCGAGGACGACCAGGCCCACGCCGAGGGCCTGCTCAGCGAGGAACTGCTGGGTGGCTGGCTGCCGGCGCAGCGCGACCTGGACGCCTATTTCCTCGGGCCCAAGCCGTTCATGGCCCAGGTGCAACGCCACTTGCGCGCCCTCGGCGTGCCCGAGCGGCAGTGCCATTACGAGTTCTTCGGCCCGGCCAGCGCGCTGGAGGCCTGAGGCTAGACCGGCCGGCCCACCCGGGCCGGCCACCCAAGCAACCGGAGGTGTGTGATGAAAGGCTTCTTCTCCTGTCCGCAACGCAATCTCGGCCACTCCAGCGCCCTGCTCAGTGCGGGTGTCGCGATGCTGCTGGGAGGCATCTACGGCGCCTACTTCATCGATCAGCTGCTGGCCCTGCCGCTGCTGGTGGCCGCCCACGCCCTGACCATCCTCGGCCCGACCGCCATCAAGCTGGGCTACGTGCTGCGGCTGATCGCCCAGCACCAGATGCGCCGGGACGGATGGGAGGCCTGCTGTGTTGCTGCTTGATCGCAAGGTACTGCTGGCGATCCCACCGCTGTGGCGGCTGGGTTTTCGCCCCTTCTTCCTCGGCGGCGCGCTGTTCGCGGCGCTCGCCATCGTTCTCTGGCTGGCCGCGCTGCTCGGCTGGCTGCCGGCCTGGCAGCCGCTGGGCGGCTGGCTGGGTTGGCATCGCCACGAGATGCTGTTCGGCTTCGCCCTGGCGATCATCGCCGGTTTCCTGCTCACCGCGGTGCAGAACTGGACCGGCCGTCCCGGCGTGAGCGGCGCGCCGCTGCGCAACCTGGCGCTGCTCTGGCTGGCGGCGCGGCTGGCCTGGCTGCTGGGCGCGCCCTGGTGGCTCGCCGCGGCGCTGGAGCTGGCCTTCCCGCCGGCGCTGGCCTGGTTCATCGGCCGCAGCCTCTGGCAGGTGCGGCAGACGCGCAACTACCCGGTGCTGGCGGTGTTGCTGCTGCTGACCCTGGCCGACGCCCAGGTGATGGCCGGGCTGGCCAGCGGCAACGAAACCTGGCAGCGCGGCGGGGTGATGGCCGCGCTGTGGCTGGTGGTGGCGCTGATGAGCCTGATCGGCGGGCGGGTGATTCCGTTCTTCACCCAGCGCGGCCTCGGCCGGACCGTCCAGGTACCGGCCTGGCCCTCGCTGGACTGGGCGCTGCTGCTGGGCAGTGCCGCGCTGGCGGTGCTGAGCGCCACCGGCCCGGCGTTGCAGGCGGGGCCGCCGTTCGCCGTGCTCTATGGGCTGCTTGGCCTGGGCCATCTGGTGCGCCTGTGGCGCTGGTACGACCGCGACCTGTGGCGCGTGCCGCTGCTCTGGTCACTGCACCTGGCCTACGCCTGGACGACCCTGGCGCTGCTTGGCCTGGCGGCGTCCGCCGGCGGCGCCGCGCTGCCGCCGAGCCTGCCGCTGCACGCGCTGACGGTGGGGGGGGTCGGTGGCCTGATCCTGGCGATGATCGCCCGTGTCAGCCTCGGCCACACCGGCCGTTCATTGCAGCCGCCCAAGGCGATGGCTTGGGGCTTCGCGCTGCTCAACCTGGGCGTGGCGGCGCGGGCGCTGCTGGTGCTGTGGCTGCCGCTGGGCGGGTTGATCCTGGCGGCGCTGTGCTGGTCGCTGGCCTTCCTGATCTTCGCCGGCCACTACGGCCCGATGCTCTGGCGCGCCCGGCTGGACGGGCAGCCCGGCTAGCGCCGGCCGGGAGCGTCCCCCGGAACTGTACGGCGTACAACCGTTCGCGGTTATCCGCCGTTGGCCAGGGCGCCGGTGCCTGATGGCAATGGCGGATAACGCCGGAGGCGTTATGCGCCCTACGATTGGGTCTACCACGTTCGCGGGCGTGACGGTACGGGAGGGGCTTTGCAGGAGCGGACTCCGTCCGCGAGGGGCCTTGCGGCGCGATCATCGCGGGCATGGCCCGCTCCTGCGATCGAACCGTTACAGGGGTTGCAGGCGTTCGCCGAGGCGGCCGCTGTCGGCCAGTTCGAGGAACTCGTCGCCCATCCGCCGGCTTTCGTCCATCGCCTTGTTCCAGTAGCGCTCGCGGCCGGCGTCGTCGCCCAGGTAGCGCTTGAAATCCTTGCGGTCCGGCAGCTTGTTGTGCGGCAGGCGCGCCAGGTACTCGGCGGAAGGCGCGAGCAGCAGCACGTCCTGCAGGCGGGTGGCGTCGCCGCGGCGCCAGGGCAGGCCCTTGTCGAACCAGCCGGGGATGACCTTGTCGGTGAAATGCGGGTAGAGCACCACGCCGTCGGTGGCGTAGGGCAGGTCGAGGTGGTAGTCGAGCAGGCCGCCGTCGCGGTAGGTGCCCGGCCCCGCGCCGGGAATGTCGCGCACGCCTTGCATGACCATGGGGATGGAGCCGGAGGCGAGCAGCGCGTGGCGCAGGTTGCCGATCTCCAGCGGCAGGCAGCGCGAGGGGAAGTCCTGCAACGGCGCCAGCGGCGGGGCCAGGCGCGCGTCGTGGAGGATCACCCGTTCGAAGTGGCGGTGCAGGTGGTGGCGGCCGAGCAGGTTGTCGCGGATCACTGTGCCCAGCCCCAGGCCGAGGGTGCGTTTGCCGTCGTCGGCCAGGCGCCCGTGGCTCTTCACCACCACTACGTTGAGTCGGTAGTGCGGGTTGGTGAGCACGCTGGCGTCTTCGTCGGCGAGCAAGTCGTCGAGCATGCGCGTGCAGCTGGCGGAGACCTCGGCGATGTCGGCGTTGCGCGAGAAACGCTGCTGGGTATACAGCTCGCCCAGGCGGCGGATGCCGGCGGCCGCGTCCGGCAGGCAGGCGCTGGCGAAGCGCCAGGAGCCGATGGAGGCGCCGATCAGCGAGCGCTCGCGCGGCGCGCGCGGCAGCCATTCGCCGAACAGCGCCAGGTCCAGCCCCTGGATGCCCAGCGCCTTCGGCCCGCCGGCGGCGCCGGGGAGGATGCCGACGTCGGCGGGGCTCAGGCCACGCTCGCGGATGCGCCGCAGGGCACGGGCGCCGGCCTTGAGGGTGAGGGCGGGGGACTTGATGTGGATCGCGGTCATGGGGGCACTCTCTGGCGAGGCGGGGATTATAAGCGCTGTACTTCGTACGGCGGCATCCTTCATCCGGTGAATGATTCGTCCGTATTCCGTTCAGCTTGAATTAATGGCCCTTCGATAGCCTGCGAACATTGGCAATTCGTAGGAGCCCCACCCATGCACATGCTGACCCGCCTCATCGCCGCCGCCGGCCTGCTCGGCGCCTCGACCCTGGTCCTGGCCCACGACATCGGCCCCGACGAGGCGCTGCGGCTGCGCGATGCCGGCACCATCCAGGACTTCCAGCGCCTCAACGAAGCCGCGCTGGGCAAGCACGCCGGCGGAACCGTGTACGATAGCGAGCTTGAGCTGGAACACGGCCGCTACCTGTACAAGGTCGACGTCAAGGACGCCCAGGGCGTGAAATGGGACGTCGAGCTGGACGCGGTGAGTGGCGAAGTGCTCAAGGACCGCCAGGATCACTGATGACCTATTCTCTGCGTTACGCGTTGCTCGTCGCCCTGGGCGTCTCGCTGCCGGCGCTGGCCCACGACCTCAGCCAGGACGAGGCCCTGCGCCTGACCCGCGAAGGGGTGATCCGCCCCTTCGAATCGATCCTGCCCGGCGCGCTGCAGCGCTACCCCGGCTCGCGCCTGCTCGAGGCCGAGCTGGAGAAGGAACACGACGCCTACATCTACGAGATCGAGCTGCTCACCGCCGCCGGGGTGGTCCGCGAACTGGAACTGGACGCCCGCGACGGGCGCATCCTCAAGGATAAGGAAGACGACTGAATGCGCCTGCTGCTGGTGGAAGACCACGTCCCCCTCGCCGATGAACTGCTCGCCGGCCTGACCCGCCAGGGCTACGCGGTGGACTGGCTGGCCGACGGCCGCGATGCGGCGGTGCAGGGCGCCAGCGAGCCCTACGATCTGGTCATCCTCGACCTCGGCCTGCCCGGCCGCCCCGGCCTGGAGGTGCTGCGCGAGTGGCGCGCGCTGGGCGTCGCCACCCCGGTGCTGATCCTCACCGCGCGCGGCTCCTGGGCCGAGCGCATCGACGGGCTGAAGGCTGGCGCCGACGACTACCTGACCAAGCCGTTCCACCCCGAAGAGTTGTTCCTGCGCATCCAGGCGCTGCTGCGCCGCGCCCACGGGGTGGCCAACCAGGCCCAGCTGGAAGCCGGTGGCCTGCGCCTGGACGAGGCGCGCCAGTGCGTGCAGCAGGACGGCCGGGAGATCGACCTGACTTCCGCCGAGTTCCGCCTGCTGCGCTATTTCATGCTGCACCCCGGCCAGTTGCTGTCGAAGTCGCACCTGGCCGAGCACCTCTACGACGGCGAGACCGAGCGCGACTCCAACGTCATCGAAGTGCACATCAACCACCTGCGCCGCAAGCTTGGCCGCGAGATCGTCGAGACCCGCCGCGGCCAGGGCTACCGCTTCGCCGGCAGCGCGGGGGGCGCGGCTTGATTTCCATCCAGCGGCGCCTGGGCTTCGGCCTCGCCGCTGTATTGCTGGTGATCGGCCTGGTGCTGGCCCAGGCCGGGCTCTGGCTGTTCGACCAGGGCCTGCGCCGCTACCTGGCCAGCGGCCTGCAGGACGAGGCGGAAAGCCTGCTGGTGGCGATCATCCGCGGCCCGGCCGGCCTGCAGCTGGACCCGCAGCGCATCGACGGCGCCTACGAGCGGCTGTTCTCCGGGCGCTATTTCCAGATCCACTTCGAGCAGACCGAATGGCGCTCGCGCTCGCTCTGGGACCACGAACTCAAGGTGCCGGACCACCCCGGACTGCGCGCAGGCCTGTTCAAGGGCCCCGAGGGCCAGCGCCTGCTGGTCTACCGCGGCGACTACCGACGCTTCGGCCGCGACCTGCAGATCAGCGTGGCGCAGGACTACACGCCGATCCTCAAGAGCTTCAACCGTCTGCGCAACATCGGCCTGGGCGCCGGGGTGGCGGCGCTGCTGCTGATCCTGTTCTTCCAGCGCCTGGCGGTGCGCCGCGCGCTGCGTCCGCTGGAGCGGGTGCGCCAGCAGATCGCGCAGTTGCAGGAAGGCCAGCGCAGCCAGCTCGACACCCAGGTGCCGCAGGAACTGGAGCCGCTGGTGGAGCAGGTCAACCACCTGCTGCTGCACACCGAGGACACCCTGCGTCGCTCGCGCAACGCCCTGGGCAACCTTGGCCACGCGCTGAAGACGCCGCTGGCGGTACTGATCAGCCTGGCCGAGCGCGAGGAATTGCGCGGGCATCCCGAACTCAAGCGGGTGCTGCAGGAACAGTTGGAGCAGATCGACCAGCGTCTGGCCCGCGAGCTGGGCCGCGCGCGCCTGGTCGGCGAGGCGCTGCCGGGCTCGCACTTCGACTGCGACGCCGAGCTGCCGAGCCTGCGCGAGATGCTCCAGCTGATCCACGGCGAGCACCTGCGCCTCAGCTGCGAGGCGGAGCCCGGCCTGCGCCTGCCGTTCGACCGCGAGGACCTGCTGGAACTGCTCGGCAACCTGCTGGACAACGCCTGCAAATGGGCCGCCGGCGAAGTGCGGCTGCGCGTGACCCGGCGCGATGGCGACTACCTGCTGCAGGTCGACGACGACGGGCCGGGGATCGCCGAAGAGCTGCGCGACAGTGTGTTGGAGCGCGGCACGCGCCTGGACGAGCAGGTGGCCGGCCACGGCCTGGGCCTGGGCATCGCCCGCGACATCGCCGAAGCCTGCGGCGGCAGCCTGACGCTGGAAGGCGGCGAACTGGGCGGATTGTGCGTGCGGGTTTCGCTGCCGCGCCGGGTGCTTGCGTAGGCGCGGGCATGGCCCGCGATTCGCGCATAGGGCGGGGTACACGTAGGGTGCATAACGCCTAGGGTGTTATCCGCCAGCGCATCCGGCATCGGCGCA
>NZ_JARJLT010000380.1 GCF_029335315.1 Pseudomonas citronellolis | reverse complement strand
CGCGCCGGGCCAGCGCCGCGCGGTGGAGGAGGGCTGATGGATATCGACCTCGCCGCCTTCCACTTCCTGCGCCCGCTGTGGCTGCTGGTGCTGCTGCCGGGCGTGCTGCTGCCGCTGGTGTGGACCCGTCGCCACGACCTGGCGCGGCGCCTGGAGGGGATCATCGCCCCGCACCTGTTGCAGCACCTGGTGATCACCCCGCAGGACAACCAGCGCGTGCGCCCCGTGCACCTGCTCGGCGCGCTGCTGGTGCTGGGCGGCGTGGCCGCCGCCGGGCCGACCTGGGAGCAGGACCGCCCGGACTTCCTCGACAACCGCGCGCCGCTGATCCTGGCCCTGGACCTGTCGCCGTCGATGGACGCCGACGACGTGCCGCCCTCGCGCCTGGAAGCCGCCAAGCACAGCCTGCACGACCTCATCCAGCGTCGCGCCGGGGCGCGCACCGCGCTGATCGCCTACGCCGGCAGCGCGCACCTGGTGCTGCCGGCCACCGAGGACCCGGCGCTGCTCGACAGCTTCCTGCAGGCGCTGTCCAGCGGCCTGATCGAACGCAGCGGCAAGGACGCCCTTGGCGCCATCGAAGTGGCCAAGCGCCTGCTCGCCGCCGAGGGGGCGCCCGGCACCCTGGTGCTGGTCACCGATGGCGCCGACGCCAGGCAGTTCGACGCCATCGACAAGGCCCTGGACGGCAGCCCCTTGCAGGTGCTGGTGCTGGCGGTGGGCAGCCAGGACGGTCAGCCGCTGCTCGACGCCCAGGGCCAGCCACGCCTGGACGCCGACGGCCGGCCGCTGCTGGGGCACTTCGACAGCGCCGCGCTGAAAGGCCTGGCCAAGGCCGCCGACGCGCCGCTGGGCAGCCTGACGCTGAACGACGACACCCTGGACTGGATCGAACTGCACGCCCAGCAGCATTTCCAGGCCGCCCAGGGCGACGAGCGGCAGGTGCACTGGAAGGACGCCGGCTACTGGCTGTGCTGGCCACTGCTGGCCCTGGCGTTCCTGGCCGTGCGCAAGGGCTGGAAGGTGCACTGGCTGAGCGCGCTGCTGCTGGCCGTGGGCCTGGCCGGCGCGCCACCGGCGGCCCACGCCGGGGCCCTGGCCGACGCCTTCTTCACCCCCGACCAGCAAGGCCGCTGGGCCTTCGAACATGAGCGCTACCCGCAAGCCGCCGAGCGTTTCCAGGATAGTTACTGGAAAGGCCTGGCCGAGTACCGCGCGGCGGACTTCAAGGCCGCGCTGGTGACTTTCGCCAGCCTCGACACGGCACAGGGCTACTTCTACCAGGGCAACACCTACATGCGCCTGTCGAAGTTCGAGCAGGCCATGGCCGCTTACCGCCAGGCCCTCGCGCGCCAGCCGGGCTTCCCCGAAGCCACGGCGAACCTGGCCCTGGCCGAGGCCATGCAGAAGGACCGCGACGCCCAGCAGGAAGCCGGGCCGCCCAATGAGAAGGCCGACAAGGAGGTGTTCGACAACCCCGCCGGCAAGGGCAAGACGGTCAAGACCAAGACCGCCCGCGCCAGCTCCGACGAACAATGGCTGAACAACCTGACCACCTCGCCGGCGCGCTTCCTCCAGCGCAAGTTCCTGCTGCAGGACGCTGCGCGTACCCCGCCGGCGGAGGCCACGCCATGAAACGCCTGTTGCTGCTGTTGCTGACCCTGGCGCCGCTGCTCGCCCTGGCCGACCCCGCGCCCGAGGTGAAGGTGCGCGCCAGCCTGGTTCCCGCGGACTCGGTGCTGGTGGGCGGCACCCTGAACCTGCAGGTGGACGTGCTGGTGGACACCTGGTTCACCGACGCGCCACAGCTGCCGAAGCTGGAGCTGGACGGCGCGGTGGTCTCCGCGCCCAATGGCGAGGCGACCCACCTCAACGAACGGATCGACGGCACGCCGTTCTTCGGTCTGCGCTTCAACTACCAGATCACCCCGCAACGGGCACAGGCCTTCGCCGTCCCCGCGCTGGCTATCGTGGTGACGCCGGGGCAGGGCGACGGGCCGCTGACGGTGCACACCCAGGCGCTGAGCTTCAGCGCCCGCCAGCCTAGCGGCGCGGCGGCGGACCAGGGCGCGCGCCTGGTGGCCAGCCAGGTGCTGTTCAGCCAGTCGCTGCAGGCCTCGCACCAGCCGCTGCGGGTGGGCGATAGCGTCACGCGACGGCTCCAGGTGAAGGCGCTGGGCGCCCAGGCCATGCTCATCCCGCCGCCGGCCTTCGCCGAGGTGGAGGGGCTCAAGCGCTACGTGCAGACGCCGGAGGTGGGCCCGCTGAGCGACGGACGCGGCGGCGTGAACGGCGGCCAGCGCGCCGACGCGGTGACCTACGTGGTGAGCGAGGCCGGCACCTACAGCCTGCCGGCCATCGAGCTGAAATGGTGGGACACCGCCAGCGGCGAGGCACACACCGCTGCGGTGCCGGCGCTGGAGATCACCGCCAGCGGCGCGGCGAGCTACCAGGCTCCCTTCTCTCTGACCGACGACCTGCGCAAGCTGGGGCAGAAGGCCCAGGTGCATATCGCCGGGCATTGGTTGCTATGGGCGCTGGTGCTGGCGCTGCTGGCCATTGGCTGGTATTTGGCGAACGCCTGGGGCGCGCCGCTGGTCGGCAAGTGGCGCGCCTGGCGCCAGCGCCGCCGCCAGGCCCGGCTGGACTCCGCAGCCTACGCCTGGAAGCAGGTGCGCCCGCAGTTGCAAGGCTCGCCGCCGCAGTTGGGCGCCCTGTACCTGTGGCTGAGGCGTCGCACCGGGTGTCGCGAAATGAGCAGCTTGCTGCCGGAACTGCCCGCGCCAACTGTCAATTATTTGCTAGCTTTCTCCAGAGCCCGCTTCGGGCGCGGGCCACAGCAGGGAGCTGCCGCCGAGTTGACCGAGGCCTTGCCCGCACTGCACCGCGCCGTCGCCACCCGCGCCGCCGATGCGCCCGCGAGCGGCGGCCTGAAGCCGTTGAACCCATGAATCAAGGACGTCTCATGCACAAACCTTCCGCCCTCGCCGTACTGCGCTGGACTTTCGCCTTGCTGCTCTGCCTGCCCCTGCTGGGCCAGGCCGCCGAGGCGCTGCCTTCGTGGAACGACGGGCCGTCGCGGCAGGCCATCGTGAAATTCGTCGAGGCAGTGACCAGCGAGGGCGGCGCCGACTACGTGCCCCCGGCCGAGCGCATCGCCGTGTTCGACAACGACGGCACCCTGTGGAGCGAGCAACCGCTGTACTTCCAGGTGCTGTTCGCTCTCGCCGAGGTGAAGCGCCAGGCGCCGCAGCACCCGGAGTGGAAGGAGCAGCAACCGTTCAAGGCGGTGCTGGAGGGCGACCAGAAAGCCCTGGCCGACGCCGGCATGCAGGGCATCCTGCAGATCGTCATGGCCACCCACACCGGCATGAGCACCGAGACCTTCACCGCCAACGCCCGCCGCTGGCTGGCCAGCGCCACCCACCCGCGCAGCCACAAGCCGTTCACCGAGATGGTCTACCAGCCGATGCTGGAACTGCTGGGTTACCTGCGCGAGCACGGCTTCAAGACCTACATCGTCTCCGGCGGCGAGGTGGCTTTCATGCGCGCCTTCGCCGAGGAGGTCTACGGCATTCCGCCGGAACAGGTGATCGGCACCACCTTCGCCACCCGCTTCCAGGACAGCGAGGGCGACCTGTCGATCCAGCGCCTGCCCAAGCTCACCCACAACGACGACGGCGCCGGCAAGCCCGAGAGCATCGACGCCATCATCGGCCGCCGGCCGATCTTCGCCTTCGGCAACTCCGACGGCGACCTGCAGATGCTGCAATGGACCACCGCGGGCAAGGGCCTGCGCTTCGCCGGCCTGGTGCACCACACCGACGGCGAGCGCGAGTGGGCCTACGACCGCAAGAGCAAGGTCGGGCGCCTGGACAAGGCCCTGGACGAGGCCACCGACAAGGATTGGGTGGTGGTCGACATGGCGAAGGAGTGGAAGCGTATCTACCCGTTCGAGCAGAACCCGGCGGGCAATTGACGAACCACGCGTGCTAGGGGATTTCCAGCCAGGTAGTCGGCGTCTCCAGTGAAAACAGTCGTGGCTCACGACAAGCAAACTGGAATGGAGCAACAACAACGATGAAACGCACGGGAAGATGGTTGTCGCAGTTCGCCCTGGCGGCGACGGCGATAGTCGGATGCTCGCTGGCCAGCGCCGCTGACAAGCCGAACATCCTGGTGATCTTCGGCGACGATATCGGCCAGACCAATATCAGCGCCTACTCGTTCGGCGTGGTCGGCTACAGCACGCCGAACATCGACCGCATCGCCCACGAGGGCATGATGTTCACCGACTATTACGCGGAGAACAGCTGCACCGCCGGCCGCTCGACCTTCATCACCGGCCAATCGGCGCTACGCACCGGCCTGTCGAAAGTCGGTATGCCCGGCGTGCCGGTGGGCCTGCAGGACCGCGACGTGACCATCGCCCAGGCCCTCAAGGCCCACGGCTACGCCACCGGCCAGTTCGGCAAGAACCACCTGGGCGACCGCGACGAGTACCTGCCGACCAAGCACGGCTTCGACGAATTCTTCGGCAACCTGTACCACCTCAACGCCGAGGAAGAGCCGGAACGCCCGTACTGGCCGAAGGACGACGAAGCCTTCACCAAGGCCGCCTCGCCGCGCGGGGTGATCCATTCCTTCGCCGACGGCAAGATCGAGGATACCGGTCCGCTGAACAGCAAACGCATGGAGACCATCGACGACGACACCACCCAGGCCGCCATCAACTTCATGGAAAAACAGGTGAAGGCGGACAAACCCTTCTTCGTCTGGATGAACACCACGCGCATGCACCTGTTCACCCACGTGCGTGATTCGATGAAGGGCCAAAGCGGCATGCTCGGCAACGAGTACGCCGACGGCATGGTCGAGCACGACGGTGACGTCGGCAAGCTGCTCAAGGCGGTGGACGACCTGAAGATCACCGACAACACCATCGTGGTATACACCACCGACAACGGCCCGAACCAGTTCTCCTGGCCGGACGCGGCGACCACGCCGTTCCGCAACGAGAAGAACTCCAACTGGGAAGGCGCCTACCGGGTACCGGCGATGATCCGCTGGCCGAACCACATCAAGCCGGGCAGCGTTTCCAACCAGATGTTCTCCGGCATGGACTGGTTCCCGACCCTGCTCGCGGCGATTGGCGATACCGATATCAAGGAACGCCTGCTCAAGGGCGCCGACCTCGGCGGGAAGAACTTCAAGGTGCACCTCGACGGCTTCAACCAGCTGGACTACCTGACTGGCAAGACCGACAAGGGTGCGCGTAACGAGTTCTATTACTTCAACGATGATGGCGACCTGGTGGCCATGCGCTTCGGCGACTGGAAACTGGTGTTCTGCGAGCAGCGCGCGCCTGGCGGCTTCAAGGTGTGGAGCGAACCGTTCGTGTGCCTGCGGGTACCCAAGCTGTTCAACCTGCGCATGGACCCGTACGAGCGGGCTGACGTGGTGTCCGACCAGTACTACGACTGGCTGACCAAGAACGACTACCTGATCTTCCAGGGTGAACGCAAGGCTGCGGCCTTCCTGCAGACCTTCGTGGAATACCCGCCGAGCCAGCGCCCGGCGAGCTTCTCCATCGAGTCGGTACGCAAGGCGGTCGACGAGAAGATCGAAGCCAAGATGAAGCAGGGCGCCAAATAGTGAGCCATGCTCTGGGTGCCGCTTCGGCGGCGCCCGTCTACCGGCCCGCGACGGTTCCGCCGTCGCGGGCTTTCCTTTGTCCGACAAGGCAGTCCCGATGCCCTCGAGCGCAAGCCGTTCCGCCATGAGTTCCCGCAACGCGATTGCCCGACCGACCCACGCCCAGGCACGCCTGGCACTGCGCATTCCCGCGCTGCTGATGTTCGCCTCCGGCGGCGCGGCGCTGGTCTACCAGGTGCTCTGGGTCAAACAGCTGTCCCTGGTGGTGGGGGTGGAGGTGTACGCCGTCACCACCGCCATCAGTGCCTTCTTCGCCGGCCTGGCCCTGGGTGGCCTGGCCTTCGGCCGTCGCGCCGACCGCCTGCGCCGACCGGTGCGGCTGTACGCCGCCCTGGAACTGCTGGTGGCGCTGCTGGGTGTCGCCGCCACCTGGGCACTGGCCCACGCGGCCGGGCCCTTCGCGCGCCTGGAAGACAGCCTCGGCCCGCTGGCCTGGATGCTGCCGTTCGCCCTGGTGGGCCTACCGGCGTTCTGCATGGGCGGCACCTTGCCGGTGCTGGTGCGCGCCGTGCGCCCGCTGGAAGGCCAGACCGGCCACGCCGGCGGCGGGCTGTACGCGGCCAACACCGCCGGGGCCATCGCAGGAACCCTGCTGGCCGCCTTCGTGCTGCTGCCCACGCTGGGCGTGCTGGGCAGCGCCTGCGCCGCCGCCGCGCTGAACCTGCTGGCCGCCGCCGGCGCCTGGCTGGCCCGAGGCGAAACACAGGAGCCCGCCGAGACGGCGGCGCCCATCGCCGCGCCGCCACGCGCCCCTTCGGCGCGCCTGGCCATCGCCCTGTACTGCGTCGCCGGCGGCGTGGCGCTGGGCTACGAGGTGGTGTGGACGCAATCCATCGTGCAGTTCATGAGTACCCGCGCCTTCGCCTTCGCCGTGGTGCTGGCCACCTACCTCTGCGGCCTGGTGCTGGGCAGCGCGCTCTACGCCCGCCGCGCCGACCGCCTGCGCGACCCCTGGGGCCTGTTCGGGGTGCTGATCGCCGCCGCCGGGTTGCTGGCCATCCTGCAGATCGCCGGCCTCGGCCACTGGCTGGTGGGCGCGCAAAGCCGCGCCGAGATGCTGGTGCTGGCGGCCGGCGGCAGCGAGCTGGCGGGCATGTGCGCGCGCTTCGCGGTGGCGGCGTTGTGCGTGGTGTTCCTGCCCACGACGCTGCTCGGCGCGGCCTTCCCGCTGGCCGTGCGCCTGGGCGTGGACAGCACCCACGTCGGCCGCGACGTCGGCGTGGTGGTGGCGCTGAACACCCTGGGCGGCATCCTCGGGGTGCTGCTCACCGGATTCGTCCTGGTGCCCGGCCTGGGCCTGGTGCGCACGCTGGCGGTGCTGGCGGTGCTGGCCGCCGGCGTAGGCCTGGTGGCGGTGTGGCGCGGTACCGGCGTTGGCCGGGGCGCGCGCCTGGGCGTGGCGGCCATCGCCGTGGCCACGCTGGCCTGCGGCGCGCTCATCTCGCCCCGGCACCTGGCGGAACTGCTGCCGGCGGCGCGCAACGGGCAGATCACCTTCTACGAGGAAGGCCGCGGCGGCACCGTGGCCGTGGTGGAGCAGGGCAGGGGGCAGAACACCTTCAGCCGCCTGTACATCCAGGGCGTGTCCAACACCGGCGACGCCATGCCGTCGCTGCGCTACATGCGCCTGCAAGCGCTGCTGCCGTTGCTGATCCACAACGGCGAGCCGCGCTCGGCGCTGGTGATCGGCTTCGGCACCGGCATCACCGCCGGCGCCATGCTGCAGTACCGCGACCTGCGTCATCCGGTAGTGGCCGAGCTGCTGCCCGAGGTGCTGGCCGCCGCGCCGCAGTTCAAGGGCAGCTTCGACGCCATCCGCGACCCGCGCCTGGACATCCGCCTGCGCGATGGCCGCCGCGAGCTGCTGCGCAGCGCTGCGCGCTACGACATGATCACCCTGGAACCGCCGCCGCCCTCGGCCGCCGGCGTGGTCAACCTTTACTCGCGGGACTTCTACCAACTGGCCGCCGACCGCCTGGAAGCCGGCGGCATCGTCGCTCAGTGGCTGCCGCTGCCGACGCAGAACGAGGAGGACAGCCGCTCCCTGGTGCGCAGCTTCATCGATGTGTTCCCCTACGCTTCGCTGTGGACCACCGAGTTCCACGAGATGCTGCTGGTGGGCTCGCTGCAGCCGTTGCGGCTGGACGTGCCGCGCATCCGCGAGCGCTTCGCCCAAGCCCCCGTGAGCGCGGCGCTGGGCGCGGTGGGGGTGGACTCGGCGGAAGCGCTGCTGGCCACCTGGGTGACCGACCGCGCGGGCCTGGAAAGCTTCGCCGGCGACGCCCGGCCGGTCACCGACGACCAGCCGCGCATCGAGTACGCGCCCTGGGTGCGCGCCAGGGAAATCGCCCGCGTGCTGCCGAACCTGCTGGCGTTGCGTCGCGCACCACCGCTGGAGAACGCCGAACCCTCGTTCCGCGCCTCGGTGGATGACCACTGGGTGCGCCTGCGGCGCTTCTACGAGCTGAGCCTGCTGGCCTACCGCGGCGACCGCCAGGCCTGGGCCCGCGAGGCCGGCCAGGTGGCCCGCGACGATGGCGACAACCCCTACTACCGCTGGTTCCTCGGCGCGCCCTGAAGCGCCTGGCGCGCTACCGCGTTGATTCGTCCAATGTCGAGTGCATCAGGCACTGGGTTATTGCCCTTCGGGCCAGCGCAAGCGCTGTTCGCGATAGAGCCACGTCCCGCGTTCGCGGGGATGACGCTGGGAGAGGTGTACCCACCCCAACCCCGCAAACGCGAGAGTTCTGCGCGTAGGGCGCATAACGCCTACGGCGTTATCCGCCATTGCCATCACGGCGGATAACCGCGAACGGTTGTCGAGGTATGCGTGTAGACGGGGGCCGCGCTCGCGATTCGTCAGCCGCTCAGCAGCTGCCGGCGCCGCGCGCCCGGCGTTTGCCCGAACCAGCGCCGGCAGGCGCGGTTGAACACCGCCTGTTCGCTGTAGCCGAGCATGTTGGCGATCTGCGCCAGGGGGATGTCGCGGGCCGCCAGGTAGCCCTCGGCCTGCTCGCGGCGCACCGCGTCGACGATGCCTTCGAAGGTTTCCCCAGACTCGCCCAGGCGCCGCTGCAGCGTGCGTTCGTGCAGGCCCAGCTGCTCGGCCACCAGCGGCAGCCGGCAGCGCTGGGTCGGCAGCATGCGCAGGACCAGGCGCCGCGACATTTCCGTCAGGTCGGCGGCGCCCTGGGGTTCCAGCTGGTTGAGGAACTGCACCAGGGTGCGGCGAAGCGCCGGGTCCTGGCGCTCGATGCGTTGCTCCAGCTGCGCGCGGCTGAGCAGCATGGCGTAGCCGGCCTGGTTGCCGCGCACCTCGCTGAGGAAGAACCGACGGTAGCGCTGCGCCGGCACCGGGCTTGCGCCATACAGCTCGACCGCCTGGGCCTTGAAGCCGGGCCCGCAGAGCAGCTTGAGGGTGTTGTGCGCCACGCCCATGGCCAGCTCGGCCATCTGCCGCTGCTGGTGCACGCCGGGAATGCGCAGGGCGATGCACAGGCGCGGGGCCTGGCCCGGCGCCTGGTCCAGCTCCAGGTGGATGCCGGGGCTGTGGTAGCCGATGAAGCGCACCACGTCGCCCAGGGCGTGGCCGACGTTGTCGGAGTTCAGCGCAATGGCGGCGATCGGGCCGAGCACGTGAAGGTTCTGGTAATCGGCCATGCGCAGGCCGAAGTCCGGGCAGCCCAGCTCGGCCGCCACGCATTCGAGCATGCCCACCAGCGAACGCAGCGGCACTCGCGCGTCCTCGTCGTCGAGCAACTGCGGCTGGATGCGGAAGCGCCTCAGGTACTCCAGCGGGTCACGCCCGAACTGGCGAACCAGCTCGCGAAAACCGGCGAAGGAGGTGGTGCGGATGAAGGGTTCCATGTCGTGAAGAATCAATTATCTGTCAGCAAAGATCAATCAATCCAACGCGGGCCAACGAAGAATCCACGACGTACCTTGCCCTCGTCCGGAGCGTCCTGTGGAATTCGACTACATCATCGTTGGTGCCGGCTCTGCCGGCTGCGTACTGGCCAACCGTCTGAGCGCCGACCCCGGCGTGTCCGTGTGCCTGCTCGAAGCCGGGCCGGAAGACCGCTCGCCGCTGGTCCATGCGCCGGCCGGCATCGCCGCCATCCTGCCGACCCGCCACGTCAACTGGGCCTTCGACACCGTGCCGCAGCCGGGCCTGGGCGGCCGCGTCGGCTACCAGCCGCGCGGCAAGGTGCTGGGCGGCAGCAGCTCGATCAACGGGATGATCTACATCCGCGGCCACCGCAGCGACTTCGACGACTGGGCAGCGCTGGGCAACCCCGGCTGGTCGTTCGATGAGGTGCTGCCGTATTTCCGCAAGAGCGAGCGCCACCACGCCGGCGGCAGCGACTACCACGGCGGCCAGGGCGAGCTGTACGTGGGCAAGGTCAATGCCCACGTCGCCTCGCACGCCTTCATCGAGGCCGGCCTGCACGCCGGCCACCGCTACAACGAGGACTTCAACGGCGCCGAGCAGGAGGGCGTGGGCCATTACGAGGTGACCATCCGCGATGGCCGCCGCTGGAGCGCCGCCACCGCCTTCCTCAAGCCGATTCGTGGCAGCCGGAGCAACCTCACGGTGCTCACCGGCGCCCGCGCCGAGCGCATCCTGCTGCAGGGCAAGCAGGCCTGCGGCCTGCGCGTAACCCACAAGGGCCAGCACCTGGCGCTGCGCGCGCGCCGCGAAGTGCTGCTCAGCGCCGGGGTGTTCGGCAGTCCGCAGCTGCTGATGCTTTCGGGCATAGGCGCGGAAGCCGAGCTCAAGCCCCACGGGATCGCGATGGAACACGAGCTGCCGGGTGTGGGCCAGAACCTGCGCGACCACCCCGACGTGGTGCTCTGCTACCGCAGCCACGACACCTCGCTGCCGGGCTACTCGGTGCGCGGCGGCGCGCGCATGAGCGCCGCCCTGGCGCAATACCTGACGACCCACGGCGGCCCGCTGGCGAGCAACTTCGCCGAAGCCGGGGCCTTCCTGCGCACCGGCCCGGAGCAGAGCCGCCCGGACGTGCAGCTGCATTCGGTGGTCAGCCTGCTGGACAACCACAACCGCACGCTGCACTGGGGCCACGGTTTCAGCTGCCATGTCTGCGTGCTGCGCCCGAAGAGCGCCGGCAGCGTCGGCCTGCTGTCGGCCGACCCGGCCGCCGCGCCGCGCATCGACCCGAACATCCTCGGCCACGACGACGACGTGCAGACCCTGCTCAAGGGCTACCGCATGGCCCGCGAAATCTGCGAGCAGCGGCCGATGGCGCGCTTCGGCCTGAAGGACATGTACAGCGCCGGCCTGCACAGCGACGAGCAACTGATCGAGGTGCTGCGCCGCCGCACCGACACCATCTACCACCCGGTAGGCACCTGCCGCATGGGCCCGGACGAGGACGCGGTGGTCGACGCCCAGCTGAAGGTCCACGGCATCGAGGGCCTGCGCGTGGTCGACGCGTCGATCATGCCGACCCTGGTGGGCGGCAACACCAACGCCGCGGCGATCATGATCGCCGAGCGCGCCATGCAGTGGATCGGCGCGGCCTGAGGCGCGCTCAGCCCGCCGTCAGTGCCACGATGATCGGCCCGCAGACCGCCAGCAGCACGTTGGAGATCGCGTAGCACACGGTGAAACCGACCACCGGGGTGTTGCTGCCGGACTGTTCGAGGATGCGGTTCATCGATGCCGCCTCGGTCTGCGCGCCGGCCAGGGCGCCGAACAGGATCATCGGGTGCAGGCGCAGCACGTAGCGCCCGAAATACAGCGTGACCAGCGGCGGAATGAGCGTCACCAGGGCCCCGGCGAACAACAGCGCCAGGCCCTGTTCGCGGATCGCCGTCAGCGCCGCCGGGCCGGCCAGCAGGCCGACCACGGCGCCAAAGGCGGTCAGCCCGAATTCCGAGAACGCCCATTGCGCGGCCGGGGGCAGGGCGCCGACCTCCGGATGGCGCGAGTTGTACCAGCCCGTCAGCAGGCCGGCGAGCAGGATGCCGCCGCCGATGCCGAGCTCCACCGGGATCATGCCGATATGGGTGGACAGCAACCCGACCAGCGAGCCCAGCACCAGCCCCAGGCAGTGCAGGGCGATATCGCTCTTGTGGCTGGGCTCGCGGATGCGCCCCAGCTGCGCGGCCAGGGCCTCGACGCTGGCGGTGCGCCCGGTGAGGCTGATGACGTCGCCACGGCGCAGCACGGTTTCCGGCAGCAGCGGCAGCTCCAGCCCCTGCCGGGTGATGGTGGTGATGAAGCAACCCATGCGTTCGGCGCCGACCAGTTGGGTACGGATCTGGTGGATGGTGTGCCCGGACAGCGTATGCGACGTCAGGACGATATCCGCCGAACGGGTTGGGAAGGACATGCTTTCGACGTGATCCACCTCCGCGCCGATCCAGTGGCTCAGCGCGCCCGTCGCCTCGCGTAGCGCGTAGATGCCGAGGATGTCGCCGGCCACCAGGCGCAGCGCCGGGTCGCGCTCCAGTATCCGCCCGTCGCGCACCACCCGTTCCACGCTCAGCGCCGGATGCAGCGCCTCGACGTCCGCGATGCTCAGGCCAATGGCCGTCGGCGCCTCCAGCCGGTGGGCGCGCACCACGATGCGCAGGTAGGGGATGCTGATGGCGTGCTCCTCGCGCTCGATGCCCAGTTCGCGCTCCAGTTCCCGCGCCGAGGCGCGCAGGTCGACCCGCAGCAACCTGGGCGCGAGGGTGCCGACGAAAACGATCAGGCCGATGGTGCCGAACAGGTAGGTGATGGCGTAGGCCACCGCCATGTGGCTGTCGAGTTGCGCGCGGGCCGCCGCGTCGATCGGCAGCTGGGCGATGGCGCTGCTGGCGGTGCCCATGATCGCGGTGTCGGTGAGGGCCCCAGCGCCCAGGCCGGCGGTGAAGCCGGCATCAAAGCCGTAGAAGGCATTCATCGCCAGGATGGTGCCCAGGGCGGTGGCGCACAGCACCACCGACAGCAGCACCAGCTTCAGGGTGCCGCGATTCAGGCTGCCGAAGAACTCCGGGCCGCTCTTGAAGCCCACCGCATAGATGAACAGCGCGAAGAAAACCGCCTTGAGTTCATGGGGCACCTTCAGCCCGATCTGGCCGATCAGCAGCCCCATCAGCAGCGCGCCGGCCACCGAGCCCAGGTGGAAGCCGGCGATGTTCAACCGGCCCAGCAGCACGCCCAACGCGATGGCGAGGAACACGGCGATCTCGGGGTTGGCGCGCAACGTGGCGAGAGTGAACTCCAGCATCGCCGGTCTCCTTGGCGGTGGGTCTGGCGGGCCCGGTGCGGGGTGGTCTGCTGAGTATGGCCCGGCGTTCGGTACGCCGCTGTCGCGCAAAGCATCGGTTCGCCCGGCAACGCCGCCAGCTTCAGCTAGGCTTGCTTGCGTAGCCGTTCACCGCCTTCGAATTCGGAACCAGCGCGGACCTTCCATGCCCCAGGCCAGCGAGCTGATCATCTGTGAATACTGCGACGCCGTGTACCGGCGCGCCGAGTTGAACCGCCACCAGCGCGCCCTGTGCGTGCGCTGTGGCGGCGTGTTGCAGCGGCACAACCCGCTGGGCGTGCAGCAACGCCTGGCGCTGAGCATCACCGGCGCGGTGCTGCTGGCCTTCGCCAACCTCTACCCGGTGATGACCATCGGCATGAAGGGCATCAGCCACTCCGCCACGCTGTGGGATTCGGTGATGATCCTCAGCAACGGCGCCATCACCTTCATCGCCCTGGTCATGGCCCTGGCCATCATCTTCGCCCCGGTCCTGCAGGTGACGCTGCTCACCTGGGTGCTCGGCTTCGCCCTCGGCGGGCGCCGCGCGCCGGGCTTCGCCGGCTGCATGCGCGCGCTGGAAGGGCTGCGGCCGTGGAGCATGCTGGAGGTGTGCCTGCTCGGCGCCATGGTCGCGGTGATCAAGCTGGCCGGGCTGCTGGAGGTGATCCCCGGCATCGGCCTGGTGGCCCTGGCGGCGCTCAGCGTGCTGCTGCTGTACATCGCCGGGCGCGACATCCGCGATCTCTGGGAGCAGGTATGAGCGCGCCGCCGCTGGCCTCGGAGCTGAACCTGTGCCTGTGCCACGGTTGCGGCCACGCCTGCGACCTGACCAGCCACCCGACCCACCAGTGCGAGCGCTGCGGCGCGCCGCTGCACCCGCGCAAGCACGACTCCATCACCCGCGGCTGGGCGTTCCTGGTGGCGGCGCTGGTGTTCTACGTGCCGGCCAACCTGCTGCCGGTGATGCGCACCGAGATGCTCGGCCAGGGCATCGACAGCACCATCGGCGGCGGCGTGCTGGAGTTCTGGGAAGCCGGAGCCTGGGACATCGCACTGATCATTTTCATCGCCAGCATCGGGGTGCCGGCGATCAAGTTCTGCTCCCTCGGCCTGCTGCTCTACACCGCCCAGCACCGCAGCGCCTGGGCCCGCCGGCAGCGCTCGCAGCTGTACCGTTTCGTCGAGCTGATCGGCTACTGGTCGATGCTCGACGTGATGGTGGTGGCGCTGGTGGCGGCCCTGGTGCAACTGCGCGGGCTGGGCACCATCGAGCCGCGTCCGGGCATCCTGTTCTTCGGCATGGTGGTGGTGCTCACCATGTTCTCGGCGATGAGTTTCGAACCCCGGCTGATCTGGGATGAAGGTCCACTCGAGGGAGACCAAAGCGATGGCGCAGGACACCGATAGGTCGACGGAGCCGGGGCGCGCGGACGTGCGCACGCGGCGCTGGAACATATCGCTGGTGTGGATAGTGCCGATCATCGCGCTGCTGGTGGGCGCCTCCCTGGTGGTGCGCAGCTGGCTGCAGGAAGGGCCGACGATCAGCATTTCGTTCATGACCGGCGAGGGCCTGGAGGCGCACAAGACCCAGGTTAAATACCGCAGTGTGGTGATCGGCGAGGTGACCTCGGTGGAGCTGGCCCCGGACCGCAAGGGCGTGGTCACCAAGGTGCAGCTGTCCAAGGAAGCCGAATCCTTCGCCCGCCGCGGCGCGAAGTTCTGGGTGGTGCGGCCGCGCATCGGCGCTGGCGGCGTGTCCGGGGTCGACACCTTGCTGTCGGGCGCCTTCATCGGCGCCGACGCCGGCGAGGACGGCGCGCCCTCGCGCAGCTTCGTCGGCCTGGAATCGCCGCCGCCGATCACCTATGGCGAGGCCGGCAAGCGCTTCATGCTGACCGCCGACGACCTCGGCTCGCTGGATATCGGCGTGTCCATCTACTACCGCAAGATCCCGGTGGGGCAGGTGGTGACCTACGCCCTGCGCGAGGACGGCAAGGGCGTGGACATCGGCATCTTCATCAAGGCCCCCTACGACGCGTTCGTGACCCAGGACACGCGCTTCTGGAACGCCAGCGGGGTGGACCTGTCGGTGGACGCCAACGGCCTGAAGGTCAATACCGAATCGCTGTCCTCGGTGCTGATGGGCGGCCTGGCCTTCGGCGACCCGCCGTCCCCCGACGGCCCGGCGGAGGCCGCGGCCGACCAGCAGCGCTTCCGCCTGTTCGTCGACCGCGACAGCGCCATGGCGCCGCCCAGCGGCCTGGCGCAATACCTGCGCTTCCGCTTCGACCAGTCCATGCGTGGCCTGTCGGTGGGCGCGCCGGTGGAGTTCATGGGCGTGGCCTTCGGCAAGGTCACCTCGGTGCAGCTGGACTACGACGAGGTCAAGCAGAAGTTCCCGGTGATCGTCGACGCCGTGGTCTACCCGACGCGCCTGGGCCCGGTGCACCAGAAGATGCTCAAGGTGTTCGGCCACACGCCGGGCAGCGAGGCCGCGCACCGCTTGATCGGCACCTTCGTCGAGCACGGGCTGCGCGCCCAGGCGCGCAGCGGCAACCTGATCACCGGGCAGATGTACGTGTCGCTGGACTTCTACCCCGACGCGGCCAAGGTGCCCTTCGACTTCGCCGCCGACCCGATCGCCATTCCCACGGTGCCGGGCAGCCTCGACAAGCTGCAGGAGCAGTTGCAGGAGCTGGTCGAGCGCATCCGCAAACTGCCGCTGGAGCGTATCGCCAACAACCTCGACGGCAACCTGCGCGAGCTGCAAGGCAGCCTGAAGCAGTTCAACGGCAAGACCCTGCCGGGTGTCAGCAACACCCTGGACGAGGTGCGCAAGACGCTGCAGACGGCCAATTCGGCACTGGCCGAAGACTCGCCGCAGCGCGAGAAGCTCAGCGACACCCTGAACGAGCTGGACCGCATGTCGCGCTCGCTGCGCGACCTCTCGGACTACCTCGGCCGCCACCCCGAATCGCTGATCCGTGGCCGCGGCAAGGCCGCCGACGCCGACAACCTGCAGCACTGAGGAAGGAGAGAAGCAGATGCCGAAGCTGCCGAAGCTGCTCATCGCCGGGCTGGTCCCGCTGTTCTGGGGCTGCAGCAGCGCGCCCATCCACTACCACACCCTGGTGCCGTCGCAGCCGGGGCAGGGGAGTGCGAGTAACGTGCGCGTCGAACGCGTCGGCTTGCCGCCGCAGGTGGATCGCTCGCAGATGGTGGTGCGCCAGGGCGCCAGCGGCCTGGCGATCCTGGAAACCGAATGGTGGGGGGCGAACCTGGTGGACGAATTCCAGAACGCCCTGCAGGACCAGCTCGGTGGCCCGGCCAGCGCCACGCCACGCGCCAGCGTGCGAGTGGAGGTACAGCGTTTCGACTCGGTACCGGGCAACTACTCGCTGCTGGACGCCACCTGGCGCCTGAAGCGCAGCGGCGCCCAGGCCGACCTGACCTGCCGCACCAGCGTGCAGACCCCGGCGGACGCCAGCGTGGAAAAACTGGTGGCCGCGCACCAGGCCAACGTTCGCCAGCTCGCCAGCGCCATCGTCCAGGCCAGCAATAGCGGGCGTTGCCCGGCGCAGTAGTCCCGGTTCACGCTCAGATGTCCGGCTGACTGTAGGAGCGGACTCCGTCCGCGATGATCTGTGCCTATTGGCACTGATCGCGGATAAATCCACTCCTACCAAGCGTCCCCCCGTTCCGTCGTCCCCGCGAACGCGGGACGCGGCTCCATCGCGAACAGCGCTTGCGCTGGCCCGAAGGGGAATCATCCAGAGTCTCTGGGCTCCCGCGTTCGCGGGAGTGACAGGATTGGGCGCGTACGCAAGACAGTTGCTCCTACCGCGCAGGCAGGGGCGGCTTCTGTAGGAGCGGACTCCGTCCGCGATAGCCCCCGCTGGGGAATCGCGGATGAATCCGCTCCTACGAAAAGCAGCCCAAGACCCACATCCTACGAAGAGCGTCTCGGCGCAGTCGGCAAGACACGAAAAGGCGCGGCCCACAACATGCTGCAACGCCTTCGCGTCGATCGGCGCCGGCCGCGTGCGTTAACCTCCCCGGCTCCGAAGAAGTACAGGCCGCCCCGCGAGCGGCCCATGGACGCGAAGAGGAACCCGCCGTGAACCAAGCCCGCTACACCCCCGCCCAGATCACCCTGCACTGGCTCAGCGCCCTGCTGGTGCTGACCATCATTGCGCTGCCCTACGGCAAGGACCTGTTCGCCGGTCTGCTTGGCGGCGCCAGCGGCGTCTTCACCTTGCACAAGTCGCTGGGCCTGACCGTCCTGCTGCTGACCCTGCTGCGCGTGCTGCTACGCGCCCGCCACAGCGCGCCGCAGCTGCTGCCGGCCAGCGAGCGCGCCAACCTGCTGGCCGCCAGGGCCGGGCACGCCCTGCTCTATGCCCTGCTGATCCTGATGCCACTGAGCGGCCTGCTGTTCGGCAAGCGTCCGGTGAACCTGTTCTGGCTGCTGGAAATCCCGCCGCTGCCGCTGGGCGACGCCGCGCGCGACGCCGCCAAGCTGTTCCACGTGAGCGCCCAGTACCTGCTCTTCGCGCTGATCCTGGGCCACGCCGGCGCAGCCATCTGGCACCACCACGTGCGCCGCGACGGCGTGCTGCGCGCCATGCTGCCGGCTCGCGAGCAGGCCTGACGCCGCCCCCGGCCCGGCGCGCAACGCGCCGGGTCCCCACGCATCATCCCCATTCATCGCCCTGATCGTACTTCCGGGCGATACCGCCGCCCGCTCCCGACTTCCTATCCTCGCCTGGCCGGCGCCGCGTTCCGTGCCTCCCCTGATCCGACTGGAACGCGGTGGCCGGCACCCTATTGCCAACCACTGGAGCAGAGCATGCCCGCACCCGCCCCCTTCGATCTCGGCGGCAAGATCGCCTTCGTCTCCGGCGCCAGCCGTGGCATCGGCGAAGCCATCGCCCACCTGCTGGCCCGCCAGGGCGCCCATGTCATCGTCTCCAGTCGCCGACTGGAAGGCTGCCAGGCGGTGGCCGACGCCATCAACGCCGCCGGCGGCAAAGCCGATGCGGTGGCCTGCCACATCGGCGAGCCGGCACAGATCCAGGCGACCTTCGACTGGATTCGCGAGCGCTTCGGCCGGCTCGACATCCTGGTCAACAACGCCGCCACCAACCCGCAATACGGCCACGTGCTGGACACCGACCTGGCGGCCTTCCAGAAAACCGTCGACGTCAATATCCGTGGCTACTTCTACATGTCGCTGACGGCGGGCCAACTGATGCAGGAACAGGGCGGCGGCAGCATCATCAACGTCGCCTCGGTCAACGGCGTGAGCCCCGGCGACCTGCAGGGCATCTACTCGGTCACCAAGGCCGCGGTGATCAGCATGACCAAGGTCTTCGCCCGCGAGTGCGCGCCCTTCGGCATCCGTTGCAACGCGCTGCTGCCCGGCCCCACCGACACCAAGTTCGCCGCCGCCCTGGTGCAGAACCCGGTGGTGCTCGACGACATTCTCCAGCGGGTGCCGCTCAAGCGCGTGGCCAACCCCGAGGAGATGGCCGGCGCCGTGCTCTACCTGGCCAGCGATGCCTCCAGCTACACCACCGGCATCAGCCTGGCGGTGGATGGCGGCTACCTGCTCTGAACCGTACGTGAATGCGCGTTCCTCGTTACCGGGCCCAGGTCCGGTAGCGGCGTTTTCGCGGCATATCTGAAGGACACTTCCCACAACAAAAAGCGGCACTGAATGAAGGATCATTCACCGAACTGCTGGACCCCGCCGAAACCCGCGCCGGGCCTGCACTCATACCTTCTTCCGATCACCACTCGTACTTTTGCGCGCTTATCCGGGCGCGGCACTCCACATAGGTTGTGCATGCAGTTTCCCAATCGCCCGGAGCATCCGATGCCAACAATAACAAGATCTGCATTGTTCCAACCCCAGTTGCTCGCGCTGGCCGTCGCCCTGGGTGTCGCCGCCCCGGCCAAGGCCGTCAACTTCAACATCGGCGAAATCGAAGGCCAGCTCGACTCCTCGCTGTCTCTCGGCGCCAGCTGGAGTACCCAGAGCCCGGACCAGGACCTCATCGGTTACAACAATGGTGGCAACACTGCCACCCACACGACCGACGATGGCCGCTTGAACTTCAAGAAGGGCGAGACCTTCTCCAAGCTGTTCAAGGGCATTCATGACCTGGAACTGAAGTACGGCGACACCGGTCTTTTCGTGCGTGGCAAGTACTGGTACGACTTCGAACTCAAGGACGAGAGCCGGCCGTTCAAGGACATCAGCGACGACGGCCGCGACAAGAGCGCCCGCTCCTCCGGCGCGCAGCTGCTCGACGCCTTCGTCTACCACAACTACAACATCCAGAACCTGCCGGGCAGCGTGCGCCTGGGCAAGCAGGTGGTGAGCTGGGGCGAGAGCACCTTCATCCCCAACAGCATCAACAGCATCAACCCCATCGACGTCTCCGCCATCCGCCGCCCCGGCGCCGAGATCAAGGAAGCGTTGCTGCCGGTGAACATGTTCTACCTGTCGCAGAGCATCACCGACAGCTTCTCCGCCGAAGGCTTCTACCAGCTGGGCTGGGACAAGACGGTGCTGGACAACTGCGGCACCTTCTTCGGCACCGACGTGGTGCCCCACGGCTGCAACCTGAACAACGCCAACAACGCCGCGCCCGGCTTCGGCGCGCTGATGTCGCGCTTCGAACCCATCGCCGCGGCCCACGGCCAGGGCTTCATCGCCAACGACGAAGGGGTGATCCTGCCGCGCTCCGGCGATCGCGACCCGCGTGACAGCGGCCAGTGGGGCCTGGCCCTGCGCTTCATGACCGACGACGTCGAATACGGCGCCTACGCCATGAACTACCACAGCCGCAACCCCTACTACAGCAGCCAGACCGCCGGCCGTGACACCTTCGCCGCGCTGCCGCAGATCCTCCCGGCGGTGGGCGCCGCCTGCGGCGGCCGTCCGGGTTGCTCGTCGGTGGTCCAGGGCATGGCCCTGAGCACCGTGCTGGGCAACAGCAACTACTTCATCGAGTACCCCGAGGACATCCGCCTCTACGGTCTGAGCTTCGCCACCACCCTGCCCAGCGGCACCGCCTGGAACGGCGAGATCAGCTACCGGCCGAACATGCCGCTGCAGATCAACACGCCGGACATCTCCCTGGCGGTGCTCAACCCCCTCGCGCCGACCACCTCGCCGACCATTCCGACATCGCCCGGCGCGGTGAACCACGGTTACGAGCGCAAGCCGATGACCCAGGCGCAAACCACCCTCACCCACTTCTTCGAGCAGGTGCTGGGGGCCGACCGCCTGACCCTGGTCGGCGAGCTGGGCGTGACCCACCTGAGCAACCTGGAGCCGACCAGCGATATGCGCTTCGGGCGCTCCCCCGAGTACGGCCAGTGGACGCCTGGCAACAACCACGGCTTCTACACCAACACCTCCTGGGGCTATCGCGGCCGCGCCATCCTCGACTACAGCAACGCCATCGCCGGCATCAACCTGAAGCCGAACCTGGCCTGGTCCCACGACGTGGACGGCTACGGCCCGACCTTCAACGAAGGCGCCAAGGCCATCAGCCTCGGCCTGGATGCCGACTACCGCAACACCTACACCGCCAGCCTGTCGTACACCAACTTCTTCGGCGGCGATTACAACACCCTGATCGACCGCGACTTCGTCGCGCTCAGCGTCGGCGTGAACTTCTAACCGGACCATTGGCGAGAACCACAAGATGAACAAGACCCTCCAAGTGATCGGTGCCTTCACCCTGTCCCTGCTGGCCGGCAGCGTGCTGGCCGCGGTCTCGGCGGACGAAGCCGCCAAGCTCGGCACCAGCCTCACCCCGATGGGCGCGGAAAAGGCCGGCAATGCCGACGGCAGCATCCCCGCCTGGACCGGCGGCCTGGCGCAGAACGCCGCCCCGGTGGACGCCAACGGCTTCCTCGGCAACCCCTTCGCCAGCGAGAAGCCACTGTTCACCATCACCGCGCAGAACGTCGGGCAGTACCAGGCGAAACTCTCCGAAGGCCAGCTGGCGCTGTTCAAGCGCTATCCGGACTACAAGATGAACGTCTACCCGAGCCACCGCACCGAGGTGGTCCCCGCGTTCATCAACGAGGCCGCCAAGGTCAGCGCGGCGAAAACCAGCCTGGTGGAAGGCGGCAACGGCCTGCAGGGCTTCGCCGACAGCCGCTGGGTGGCCTTCCCGATTCCGCAGAACGGCCTGGAAGTGGTGTGGAACCACATCACCCGCTTCCGTGGCGTGAACATCCTGCGCGCCTCGGTCACCGCCGCGCCGCAGACCAATGGCGCCTTCACCGCGATCCGCTACGAGGAAGACCTGGCGGTGCCCAAGGGCATGGCCGACCTCGATGCGAAGGACGCCGAGAACCTCCTGTACTACTACAAGTCGCGTGTGACCGAGCCGGCACGCCTGGCCGGCAACGTGCTGCTCGTGCACGACTCCCTGGACCAGGTGAAGGAACCGCGCATGGCCTGGCAGTACAACGCCGGCCAGCGCCGCGTGCGCCGCGCCCCGCAGGTGGCCTACGACAGCCCGACCACTGAAGTCGATGGCCTGCGTACCTCCGACGGCCTGGACATGTACAACGGCGCACCGAACCGCTACGAGTGGAAGCTGGTGGGCAAGAAGGAAATCTACATCCCCTACAACAACTACGAGCTGGCCTCGCCGAAGCACAAGTACGACGAGATCCTCAAGGCCGGTCATATCAACCAGGACCTGGCGCGCTACGAGCTGCACCGCGTATGGGTGGTCGAGGCCAACCTGAAGTCCGGCGAGCGGCACATCTACGCCAAGCGCCGCTTCTATGTCGACGAGGACACCTGGAGCATCGCCCTGTCCGACCAGTATGACGGCCGCGGCCAACTGTGGCGCGTAGGCGAAGCGATGCTGACCCAGGACTACAAGCAGCAGGTGCCCTGGTACGCCATGGAATCGCTGTACGACATCATCTCCGGCCGTTACGCAGTCAGCGGCATGATGAACGAAGAGAAGAACTGGATCCGTTTCGGCGTGCCCTCTTCCGCCGCGAAATTCACCCCTGCGGCCCTGCGCAGCGACGGGGTGCGCTAAGCAGCAACCGTGGTTTTAGGCGACCTTCGGGTCGCCTTTTTTTTGCCCAGCCATCCGCCCGAGGCCACCCATGAACCCGGAAACCTCCTGTGATCGCCTGCAGCGTCTTCTGCAACTGCAGAAACAGGCGTTCCTGCATGACAGCTATCCCAGCGCCGAAACCCGCATCGAACGCATGTCGCAGGTGCCGCCGATGCTCTACCGCTATCGGCATCGCATTCTCGACGCCCTGGACGCCGACTTCGGCGGCCATTCGCGAACCCAGGGCGAACTTACCGAGATCATCGGCATGTTCGACCGCGCACGCTTCAACTGTGAACACGTCCGGCACTGGATGGAGCCGTGCCAGAGGTCGCTGGACGCCGCCAGCCACGGCGCCTCGCGGGCCTATGTCGAACACGCGCCGAAGGGGGTGGTGGGCAACCTGGTGGCCTGGAACTTCCCCTTCGACATCGGCCTGGGGCCGACCCTGGACGCCCTCGGCGCCGGCAACCGCGTCATCATCAAGCCCTCGGAGCTGACGCCCGCCTGCGGCCAGCTGCTGCAGGAGATGATCGCCGAGACCTTCGCCGAGGACCTGGTCGCGGTAGTCAACGGCGACCTGGAACTGGCCCGCCACTTCCCGGCCCTGCCCTGGGACCACCTGGTCTACACCGGCGGCGCGCGGGCCGCCCGCGAAGTGATGAAGGCCGCCGCCGAGCACCTGGTGCCGCTGACCCTCGAGCTGGGCGGCAAATGCCCGGCCATCGTCGGCGCGGACAAGGTCGCCAATGCCGAGTGCATCGCCACCATCGCCGGTGCCAAGGCCATCAAGCGCGGGCAGATGTGCGTCAGCGTCGACCACTGCCTGGTGCCCGAGGCGGGCCTGGAGGCCTTCGTCGAAGCACTGACCGTGCACATGCAACGTACCTTCGCCACCGACCAAGGCCGCGACCACGCCTGCGGCATCATCGACGCGCGGCACCAGGCGCGCCTGGAGCATCTACTGGAAGACGCTCGCCAGCGCGGCGCGCGCATCGTCCGCATCGGCGACGCAGTCGCCAGCGGCAGCCGCCACATGCCCTTCCACCTGGTCATCGAACCGAACGACGACTGCGCCATCATGGGCGAGGAAATCTTCGGCCCGCTGCTACCGATCAAGACCTACCGCAGCCACGCCGACCTGCTCGAGCGCCTGCGCGGCATGGAGCCACCGCTGGGCCTGTACCTGTTCTCCGACGACGACGGGTTCACCCGGAGCATCATCCGCAATACCCGCTCCGGCGGCGTGGCGCTGAACGCCGCGGTCATGCAGGCGGCGCTGCCATCGATGGGCTTCGGTGGCGTCGGCCCCAGCGGCATGGGCCGGCACCACGGCGAGGAAGGCTTCCGCGAGTTCTCCAACCCGCGAGGTTTCTACCAGCGTCTGCCCGGCGGCACCCTGGAACTGCTCACACCGCCCTATGGCGCGGGCACCCGCTCGCTGATCGAGGAGCACGTCTACGCACCGCTGGCGCGCGCACTCGGGGATGCGCCGGAATGAACGCACTGCCCTGCTCCATCGTCGACGCCCACATGCACCAATGGAACCCGCTGGCGACGCCGCACGCCGCCGCGGGGCTGATCCGCCTGCTCGGCCGAAGGCCACGCCTGCTGCACGCGGTGGCCCGGGCCCTGCAATCACGCGCCAACCTGGAGAGCCTGGGGCGCATCGAGCACTTCCTGGCGCCCTACCTGCCCGCCGACCACGCCGCCGACTTCGGCGCCTGGCCGGTGGACACGGTGGTGCACGTCGAAGCCGGCTGGCACGCGCTCAGCAACCTGGCGCTGGTCGACGAGACACGCTGGATCGCCCAGCTGCCGTTCGGCCAGGGCGGCCCGCAGTTGGGCGCCCTGGTGGTGAACGCCGACCCGCGCAAGCTGGATTTCGCCAACGCCCTGATCGAGCACCTGCAGGCCTGCGCGAAGGTGCGCGGCGTGCGGCGCATGGCCGCCTTCCACGCCGACCGCGGGATCAAGCGCTGGGCGACGCAGCCGCATCTGTACCTGGACCAGCGTTTCCAGGCCGGCTATGCGCGCCTGGCCGAACTGGGCCTGAGCTTCGACGCCTGGGTGTACTCGACCCAGTTGCCGGAACTCAGCGCCCTGGCCGCGCGCTTCCCCGAAGTGCGCCTGGTGCTGAACCACCTGGGCACCCCGGCCGGGGTGTTCGGCCCGGTGGGCCGGCATACCGGGCGCAGCGCCGGCGAACGCGAGGATATCTTCAAGCGCTGGCAGGACGATATCGCCGAGCTGGGGCAGTACCGCCACGTCCACGCCAAGCTCTCCGGCCTGCTGATGCCGGTGCTCGGCCACGCCTTCCACCGGCGTGGCGAGAAGGCCGGCGTGGCACAGTTGCAGGACTTGCTGGGGCCCTTCGTCGAGCACGCCCTGGCGGTGTTCGGCAGCCAGCGCCTGATGTTCGCCTCGAACTTTCCCATGGACAGCGTCAGCGCCAACCTGGCGGACATCATCGAGGCCAAGCGACGCCTGTTGGCCGGGCACGGCGAGGCGACGCTGCGCGCGGTGTTCCGCGACAACGCAGTGCGCTTCTACCGGCTGGGGGAATGAGCGATCGGGGCGCCGGATACTCTCCGGCGCCCCGCCGTCGCTAGCGGACCACGCTGACCTGCGGCAGGGCGTAGCTGCCATCGAGGATGCTGGCGTCCGGCTGGTACAGGCGCAGCAGCAGGTAGAAATCGCCCTTCGGCGCCGGCAGCCAGTTGGCCTGCTCCGCCGCGCCCGGCTGGCCATGCTGGATGGCGATGCTGATCGAGCCGTCCTTGGCGACCTGCAGGCCCGGCGTGTCGGAACCGACCTTGTAGCGGCCGATAGGGTTGTCCACCAGCATCTTGTCGCCGGCGTTGTAGATCGTCAGCGACCAGAACGCGCCCACCGGCGGCGTCTTGGCGAAGGTCAGGCGGTAGGTGTGTTCGCCATTGAGCGGCTTGCCCTGCTCGTCGGTGAAGCGGATCGGGTAGACCGCCTCCTCCGCCAGGTTGCCGCCCAGGTAGGCGCCGGCCATGACGGAGCGACCGGGGTAGTCGTAGCCGAACTCCCTGACCAGCGCCACGTTCCAGCCGTTGCGCAGCACGGTGGAAGTCATGGTGGCCTTGCCCGCCACCAGCAGGCCGTCAGCCAGCGCGCGCTTCAGTCCGCGCAGTTGCTCGGCGGTGAGCTTGCTGCGGTCGAAGCCGTGCTCGGGGCTGAGACCGATACGCACCAGCTGCCCCACCAGCGCCTGGTCCACGGTCTTCATGCGGTTGTGCTGCATGGCGTAGCCCAGGTGGGTGAAGAAGCCCAGCTCGTCGCCATCGATCGACGGCAGCGGCGGCAGGCTTTCCTGCGCCGGCACGTAGCCGGCCTTGCCCAGCTGGCTCAGCGGGCGCAGGTCGAACTGTTTCTGCAGCGCCAGCGCCGGCGCCAGGTCCTCGCCCTGGAGGATGCGCAGGCGGCCCCACAGCCAGACCTTGTCGGTGCTCACCGGCAGCGCCTGGACGTCCTTCGGCAGCTCGCCCTTCCAGCCCGGCGGCACCAGGGCGTAACGCCCGGCCCGGGTGCCGGTGGCGCGGCGGCCGATGTAGTGCTCGAGGTCGTGGTACATGTCGAAGACGTTGACCACGTAGTAGCGGTCGGCGGTGTCCGGCACGCTCAGCACGTAGGGCTCGTCCAGCTTGACCACCGCGCTCATGTACAAGGTGTCGTTGTTGGCCGTGGGCATGTCCTTGTCCACCGGGGTGGACAAGGCCGTGGCCCAGCCGATCCGGTTCAGCGGCGCGCGGTAGCTGGTCGGCGGCTTGTTCGCCGGAACCTCGATGTACTCGCGCAGCACACGCTCCAGACGCACCAGCGGGTAGCCCCAGGTGTAGGCCATCAGGCCGAGGTTGTAGGCGTCGATCTCCTGCGCCTGGGCGATCTTCTGCGGCGTCATCACCAGGCTGACCTGCGGGTCGGCGGGGCTTTGCGCGGCCTCGCTGTGCCCAGCGGCCAACGCGATGGCCACGCTCAGCGCGGGCAGTATCGTACGGGCGGATTTCATCATGGACGTCTCGCTCAGGGGTGAAACCGTGGCCGCCCTGCCCACGCTACAGCGCGGACAAGGGGATGGAGAGGGTCAGGTAGGTGGCGTCGCCTTCAAGGCGGTTGTAGGCGCCCTGCTCCTTGAAGGTCTTCACGCGCAGCGACCAGGGCACCGTGCCTGCGGCGGTCCAGGCCGCGGTCAGGCCGAGGGCGCGGGTGCGCCCCTTGAAGCCGCCGAGGGCTGCGCCGCGGCCGCTGTCGTCGGTCAGCTGGCGGTAGTGGTAGCCGAGCACGCCAGCGGAGAAACCCGAGGCGAAGTGCTGTTCGGCGCTCCACTCCAGATGCCCCTCGTTGCCGGTGCGATAGTCGGTGGCCGGATTGGCGGCGTTGAAGGTGACCCCGGCGCTCACCGACAGGTCCAGCCCCACCTTCGGGTCGAACCAGGTCAGCGAGGCGTAGGGGTCGGCCCCCCAGTGATTGAAGGCGACGTTGGCCAGGGCGCCGTCGTCGTAGTCGCCCGCCGGCACGTTGACCGCCACCCCGGCCTGCCAGTGGAAATTGCCCTGGTGCCAGCCCACCAGCGCCGACACTACCGGGTCGCCCACCGTGTAGTTGGAGTCCGCGACGTCCGAGGCCAGGCGCTGCCCGTGCGGCCCGCTCAGCTCGACGTCGACCTCGACCCGGGGCCCACCCAGCGGCTGGCTCCAGGCCAGCCCCAGGTTGCCGCCCAGCAGCTGCCAGGGCGTCGACCAGAGCAGCGTCGGCATTTCCAGCCAGGTGTCGACCTGGATGCCCGCCGCAAGTTGGCCGTTGAGGGGGAACTCCTTGCTCGCCGCCGCACTGCCGCTGTAGTAGATGACATCGTTCTGCAGGTACACCCCGGGCGGCGGCAAGGCGCCGGACATCGGGCTGCGCGAGCCGAGCAGGTAGAAGCCGACGCCGTTCTCGGCGGCGCTGGCCGCGCCACTCAACGCCGCCACTCCCGTCAGCGCCAGCAGGGCTTCGCGACACTTTCGCATTCCGCTCATGGCAGCAGATTGCTCCCCATGGCCACGCTGCCGCTGATGGCGGCGGAATACACGGTGGCGTTGGCGGCGGGCGCGTCGACCCGCTCGAAGTCGGGCATCTTGAAGCGCTTGTCGAACAGGTCGTCGGTGCCGCCGTAGAAGCGCAGCGCCGGCAATGGTCGCTTGCCGCTGGTGGGAATCCAGTTGGACTCCAGGCCCTTCGGTGCCTGCGGACCGACGTAGAGGGTCACGCTGCCGTCAGCGTTCTTCTTCATCTTGTCGAGGCCGTAGGAGTCCAGCGTGGTGCGATTCTGCGGGGTGTAGATGAAAGCCATGGTGGCGCGGTCGTAGACGGTCAGCGACCAGAACTGCTTCACCGGCATGGCGGTCGGCACCACCAGCTTGTAGGTGGCGCCCGCTTCCAGTGGCCGGCCCTGACTGTCGGCCATGGCCATCAGGTAGTAGGCCGCCGGGCGCTCGGGCACCTGCCGCGGCACCAGGGTGCACCAGAAGAACGCCAGGGCGCGGCCGTCGACATCGATGCTATCCGGATACTCGAAGCTGAAGCCGCGATTGGCATCGGGCAGCAACAGTGGCACGTACTGGCGGTCGGCCCAGAAGTAGTAGCTCCTGGGCAGGTTGTCGAAGCGCTGCTGCAGGTAGAACCAGACGTCCACCACGGCCTGGCGCATCGCCCGGCGGGTCTTCTCGTCCGGCTGGTAGGGCTTGCCCTGCTCGATCCCCAGCGACGCCAGCAGGCCGAGCATGTGCTTGTCCTCGGGGCGCACCGGCTCGTAGGTCAGGGTGTCGTGGAGCAGTTGGAAGTAACGATCGTCCTGCGGCAGCAGGGACGAATAGCGCTGCTCGATCGGGTCGACGAAGCGCTGCCGCGGCGGCTTGGCGGCCTGCGACAGGTAGTACATCTTCAGGCGCTTGGCATAGGCCTGGGCATCCGCCGCGCTCTTGCCCGGCGCACGCACCGAACGGAAAGCGAAGACGATGCGCCGGGTCGGCGACACCACCTGGCGGTAGCCGGCCGGCACCGTGCCCTTGAAGTCCGGGCCGGTGAGCAGCAACTTGTCGCCCCGGCCGGCGTCGATACCGGAGGGACCGATGTCGGCGATGGTGGTCTGCCAGGCATCCACCACCTGGCCATAGAGGCTGCCATCGGCACCGGCCGGCGGCACCTCCAGCACCACCGGCTCGCGCTTGAGGTCGGTGTAGGCGAAGACATAGGGCGTGGAGCTGTTGGCGGTCCAGGTCTCGAACTTCGGCGTGGCCGGGCCGGACATGGCGACGATGTCGTTGTCCTTCATGCCCAGCCCGCCCAGAGTCGCCTCGCGGCCGCCCTGGGTCTGCACCCTGGGCAGCGACCAGAGCACCGCCTCGAAGGCGCGCTGGTACTTCAGCTGGTAGTCGAAATCGCTCACCGAGGGCCGCGCACCTGCGGCGGGTTGCCCGCCGACCGGCTCAGCGGCGATGGATTCGGCTGCCTGGCCCTGCAGCGCGAAGGCCAGCAGCAGGGGCATCATCAAAGGTCTGCGAAGCATGTGGGGCTCCCCTGAAATGGCGGATGGGTCGCCGGCCACATCACACGCCGTGGCCGGCACGGGCTCAGCGGCGTTCCGCTTGCAGCGCCCTGGCCAGGGTCTGGTCGGTGATCCAGCGCATCAGCGAGCTGGTCTTGCGCGCCATGCCGCGCAGCAGGCGGGCACGCAAGCCCGGGGTGATCATGAACTCGCGCCGGCGCAGCCCGGCGAGGATGCCCTCCACGGCCTCTTCAACCGTCAGTATGCCGGCGGCGCCGTTGAGCGCCTCGGTGACCTTGCTGCCGTGCTGGCGCTCGTAGGTGAGCAGCGGCGTGGCGATCTCGCCGGGGCATATCACCGACACGTCGATGCCGTTGGGCTTCTGCTCCAGGCGCAGCACCTCGGCCAGGCCCACCACGCCGAACTTGGACGCGGAATAGGCGGCCTGGGTGTAGCCGCCCATGATTCCCGACAGCGAAGCCACCAGCGCCAGGTAGCCGCCGCGCTGCATGTGGCGCAGCACGCCGGCGGCGAAATTGCGGCTGCCGAACAGGTTGATGCGCACTACCAGCTCGAAGGTTTCCGCTGGCAGCTCGGTGAACAGCGCAGTGCGCAGGATGCCGGCGGAGTTGAAGGCGAAGTCCGGTACGCCGACCGTGCCCACCGCGGCCTCCACCGCGGCGTCGACTTCAGCGGTCTGGGTGATGTCGACGAGGAAAGCCTCGACCTTCTGCTGCGGGCGCTGGCACAGGGCGCGCAACTCATCGAGCACCGCCTTGTCCACTTTCAGGTCGAACAGCGCGAGGCTCGCGCCTTCGGCCGCCAGGGCCTTGGCGATCTGCAGGCCGATACCGCTGCCGCCGCCGGAAATGAAGGCGACACGCGGTGCCCCCTGGATCCACTGACTCATGCTTGTTTCCTCATACCCGATACCGTGGATGTGCCCGCTACTGACTCGCGCTGGGCACGGAAGTGTTCGTCGAGTTCCGCCATGGCCGCGGTAAAGTTCACCGGCGGCCGGTAACCCAGCAGGCGCTGGGCCTTGTCGGTGGAGAACTCGTTGGGCCCGCCCATCAACCGGTAGGTCTGCCGGGTCAGGTGCGGGCGCTGGGTCTGCTTGCGCAATTGGCCCCACCACTGCATGAACCCCGCCATGACCCAGGCCACCCCGTTGGGAATCGATTTGGGCGGCGCCGTCCCTGCCACCCGGGCCAGTTCCTCCAGGTAACCTTTCCAGGTCACGCCGAAGCCATCGGCGGCGATGAACACATCGCCATTGCAATGTTCCGAGCGCGCGGCGGCGATCAGCAGCGCCACCAGGTTGTTCACGTGCACCAGGCCGGCATCCCAGTCGCCGGAACCCAGCAGGCAGGGTTCGCCCGCGCGCAGTACCGTCACCAGCGAATTGACCCAGGGCATGCTGCCGACGCCGAACACGTTGGCCGGCCGCACGATGGTGCCCTTGAGCCCGCGCGCCACGCCCTCGCGGGTCACCCGCTCCTGTTCCTGCTTGCAGAACTCGTAGGCCGAGGATGGCTCGCCGATCGGGCTGCCCTCGTCCAGCCGGCCCTTGGCCAGGGCGCTGGCGAAGGCGCAGACGCTGGTGGTCACGACGAAGTGCGCGCCCCAGCCCAGGGCCAGGTCGATGGCGTGTTCGGTGCCCTTGACGGTGACCTCCACGTGCGACTGGGTGCTACCCCAGTCGCTGACCACCGCGGCCAGGTGGAAAATCGCGTCCACCCGGCCGATCCGCTCACGCAATTCCAGTAGCCGACGCACATCGCCGGTCACCACGCGAACGCGGTCGCCCCACTCCACCGGCACCGCTTCGCCGGGCATCATCAGGGCGACCACGGCCACCTGCTCCGCCAGCAACTGGCGCACCAGGTGGCGGCCGATGAAGCCGCCTGCACCAGTGACGAATGCACTGTGCAACTGGCTCATCTCATTCACCGAGGACGATGAGCTTGTCGCAGTTCTTGCCTTCGGCCGCGCACAGCGCGCGGTAAACCGCCAGCGCGGTCTTGGCGTCGAGGATGCGGATCACGTCGCCGTTCTCGTCGATGTCGACGTTGCTGCCGAAGATGGCGAACCACACGTCGGCGATCTCGCTGGCGTCTTCGCGCACGCGCAGGCTGTGCAGCGAGTGCGCCGGCTCGTAGAGGTAGGAACCGGCCTTGTTCACCTTGTCCGGGTATTCCTGGTAGAACCACTCGCCCTTCAGGGTGACGGCGAACACCGGGCCGGTGTGGTAGTGGGTGTCGACGCCGAAGCCGGGCTTCATGCGGGTGCGGTTGATCCACAGGTTCTGGTTCAGGTCCACGTGCAGCAGCTGAATGGTGGAGCCGTCGGGCAGGCTGACCCAGGGCAGGTCGTCCTCCAGCAGCAGGATCGCCTCGCGGGCGTGATCGCGGGATACCACGGGGGCATTCTGCATGGCGGCGAAGACTTGCATGGCAGCGGGGCTGAGCTGGCTCATCGGTAAAACTCCGGTCTTGTTGTTCTGGGCGCAATGGGCGCGCGGGAGGAACCGGCGGACGCGGAGCGACCGCCGGGGGTAATCACTTTTCGGCTTGCTTGATGATCTGTTCCTTGAGCTGTTCGAAGCTCAGCGACGAACCCTTCTGCGCCGGCGGGAAGTCCTTGAAGGTCTTCAGGTGCGCGACTATGGCGTCGGTCATCTGGTTGAACACGTAGGTCTTCTTCTGCAGCAGGTTGGCGCGCGGGCCGGGCGCCTGGTCGTAGCTTTCGAAGGGGTCCTGGCGGATGTTGAACAGCCAGGGAATTTCCAGCGTGGTGGTGGTGCCGTAGTAACCGTCGCGGGTGTAGAAGTGCGCCTTCCACTGGTCCAGGCGCACGGCCTGCAGACGGCTCTCGGCGTAGTAGAAGATCTCGTGGCGCGCCGACTGGTCGGTCTTGCCTTCCCAGTAGGCCAGGTTGTCCAGGCCATCGATGTAGTTCTTCTTCACCACGCCGGTGCCGAAGTCGTCGCCCTTGGCCAGGCGCTCGCGCACGTCGGGCATGCCGGCGGCCACGGCCAGGGTGGTGAACAGGTCCTCGTGGGACTGGATGCCATTGAGCTCCTCGCCCGCCGGCACGTGCCCCGGCCAGCGCAGCATCAGCGGCACCCGTACGCCGCCTTCCCAGGTGCTCATCTTGGTGCCGCGATACGGAGAGGTGGCGCCGAACGGGTAGGTCTCGTGCTCCGGACCGTTGTCGGTGGTGTAGATGACGATGGTGTTGTCGGCGATGCCCAGGTCATCGAGCTTCTTCAGTACCGTGCCGACATCTTCGTCATGCTGCAGCATGCCGGCGCAATGCTCGTCCTCGCCGCTGGTGAACTGCCGGCACTGGGCCAGGTACTTGTCCGGGGTGTGGGTGAACACGTGCATGCGCGTGGTGTTGATCCAGGTGAAGAACGGCTTCTTCTGCGCCACGGCCTTGTCCATGAACTTGAACGAGGCCTGGATCAACTCCTGGTCGACGGTTTCCATGCGCTTGCGGGTCAGCGGGCCGGTGTCCTCGCAACGCTGCTTGCCCCACTTGCCGAAGCGCGGATCGTCTCCAGCCGTCTCGCTGGTGGTGGCGTAGCAATGCAGCACGCCGCGCGGGCCGTAGCGTTTCTTGAACGCGGGGTCGGTCGGGTAATCGGCATCCTCCGGCTCCTCCTCGGTGTTGAGGTGGTAGAGGTTGCCGAAGAATTCGTCGAAGCCGTGCACCGTCGGCAGGTGCTCGTTGCGGTCGCCCAGGTGATTCTTGCCGAACTGGCCGCTGGTGTAGCCCTCGGTCTTGAGCACTTCGGCCAGGGTCACGGTCTGCGGCTTCAGGCCGAGCATGCCGCCCGGCTGGTTGACAGTGGTCATGCCCGAGCGGATCGGCAGCTGCCCGGTGATGAAGGCAGCTCGGCCAGCGGTGCAGCTGGGCTGCGCATAGTGGTCGCTGAAGATCGCGCCAGCCTTGGCGATGCTGTCGATGTTCGGCGTACGATAGCCCATGGCGCCGCGACTATAGGCGCTGAGGTTCCACATGCCGATATCGTCGCCGAAGATGACCACGATGTTGGGTTTCTCGGCGGCCTGTACCGTGTTGCCGAACAAGGGCGCGCCGAGGAGCGTCAGGGTGGAGGCCAGGCAGGCCGCGACTCGATAGAGGCGGGTCCGGATCATGGAGGGCGTTCTCGAATTATTATTAAGATGAGCGTGCGAACCGGCGGCCACCTTCCCCGCGGAGGGCGACCGGAGCCTTGCACCGAACGCCCACATGAGACGTCAAGAGGAATCCGCAAAACATGTCCGAAAGGGACAAAAACCGAACCAAAATGGCCACGCAGACCCAGCAGCGGCATCGCGGCGCGATGGGTCGGGTACTGGCCACTTTCCTCGGCGAATCCAGCGACGCCGAGGAATTCGATCGGACGCAACTGGAGCGGCTGTGGACGCGCGCCGCGCGCATCGATCCGGCCATCGGCCTGCACCTGTTCAGCCATTTCCGCGCCAGGGACCGCTTCATCCTGGTCTCGCTATCGCTTTGCAGCGCCACGGTCGGCGAGGCGTTGCGGCACTGGCAGCGCTTCTCGCGGCTGGGCTCGGACCTCGATCGCCTGCAGGTGGTCGCCACGGAAGGCGAAGTGGAACTGGAGGTGGAGATCGACGCCTCGGAACTCCTTCACCGCTACTACAGCGAGCACGCCCTGGTGATGACCATGACGCAGATGCGCGAAGGCTGCGTCACCCCCGTGCTGCCGCTACGCGCCGAGTTCGCCTACTCGCGACCGCCCTACCATGCCGAGTACCGGGACTGGTTCGGCCCGAACCTGCACTTCGGCTGCGAACGCACCCGCCTGGTCTTCGACCGCAGCCTGCTGGACGTACCGATGCGCGGCCATCACCCGGTGCTCGCCGAACTGATCGTCGAGGGCCTGGAACAGCGCCTGGCGCGCCTGCAGCAGTTCAGCGGAATAGCGGCGAAGGTGGCGCAGCACCTGCGCAGCGAGCTGGAGGACGGCACCCTGCCCAGCCTGGAAAGCGCCGCCACGGCGCTGCACCTGACCCCGCGCACCCTGCGCCGGCGCCTGCTGGAGCAGGGCCTGGGCTTCCGCCAGGTGCTGGACGCGGTGCGCACGGAGCTGGAGCAGTACCTGGAGCTTCAGGGGCTGGACCGCGAGCGCATCGCCACCCGCCTGGGCTACGCCGACAGCGCCGCCTACCAGCGTGCGCGCAAGCGCTGGCAGGGGCATGCGGATCCTGAATGAGCGCCTATCCGCGCGCTCTATGGGGCGCGACGGGCCTCAGCCCTCGCCGCCGGCGAGGGCCTCCAGGCGCGCGCGATCGAGGATGCTGATGCGCCCGTAGGCGTGCTCCACCAGGCCCTCGGCCTCCCAACGGTTGAGCACCTGGTTGACCCGCTGGCGAGTGGCGCCGATGAGCTGCGCCATGGCCTCCTGGGACAGCCGCAGGTCCAGGCTCAGGCCCTTCTCGCCAGTCACCCCGAAGCTCTCGCTCAGGCCCAGCAGGCGGCCGGCCAGGCGCTGCTCCAGCGACTGCGTGGAGAACGCGGAGAAAGCCACCAGCATGGCGCGCAGACGCGAGACTTCCAGTTCCAGCAGCATGCGCACCAGCGCCGGATGCCGGTCGCACAACTCGCCCAGCGCCAGCGGGCTGATGTGCAGCACCTGCGACGGAACCTGGGCGTAAGCGTCGTGCAGGCGCACGCTGCGATCGAGCTGCGAGACCTCTCCCAACCAGTTGCCGGGCTCGTAGAAGTTCAGCACGGCTTCCTGGCCATCGCGCGTGGTGTTGCTCAGGCGAATGACGCCCTGTAGCACGATGTACAGGCCATCCGGCGGCTCGCCGCAACGGAACAGCAGCTTGCCGGTGGCCAGCGCGCGCACGCTGGCGCGGGCCAGCAGGTCGTCGCGTGTCGGCGCAGGCAGGCCACCGAACCAGCGGCTGGCCATCAACATGGCGAGATGGGACTCCGACAGCAACGGGGGAAAGATCACGCCTGCAAACTCCTGCGACTCGGGCCAACGCCCACCATTATTCGGCCGCTCGGCGAGTACGCACAAGGCCCCCGCGATTGCCAATCGGGGGATGGCGCGGGCGCAGCGGCGCCTGGCCCACGGCGTCAAATCCGCGACAGTCAGCGAGCGACGGCTCGACTTAGCCTCGGACGCTTTCGACAACCACAAGAAGGAACCCGGCATGTCCCATGAACTCTCCCTCCCCGATGTACGCAAGCAGGTGAGCGATGAAGAATGGCAACTGCGCGTCGATCTCGCCGCCTGCTATCGGCTGGTGGCGTTGTACGGCTGGACCGACATGGTCTTCACCCACATCAGTGCCCGCGTCCCCGGTCCCGAGCACCACTTCCTGATCAACCCCTACGGCCTGATGTTCGATGAAATCACCGCTTCCAACCTGGTGAAGATCGACCAGGACGGCAACAAGGTGCTCGACAGCCCCTACGATGCCAACCGCGCCGGCTTCGTCATCCATAGCGCCATCCATGCCGCGCGCCACGACATCCAGTGCGTGCTGCATACCCACACCCGCGCCGGCGTCGCGGTCAGCGCCCAGGAAGGCGGCGTGCTGCCGATCAGCCAGCAGTCCACCTTCGTGCTGTCCTCGCTGGCCTATCACGACTACGAAGGCGTGGCCCTGCGCGACGACGAGAAACCGCGCCTGCAGGCCGACCTCGGCGACAAGCTGTTCTTCATGCTGCGCAACCACGGCCTGCTGACCGTCGGTCGCAGCGTCGCCGACGCCTTCCTCAACATGTACACCTTCGAGACCACCTGCCAGATCCAGCTGGCGGCGCAGGCCGGCGGCAAGCTGATCAACGTCGACCCGCAGATCATCGAGGGCGTGGCCGAGGTGGTCGACAAGCAGACCGGCGGCCAGGGCGGCGGCTTCGTCTGGCCGGCGCTGCTGCGCAAGCTCGACCGTATCGACACCAGCTACCGCGACTGAGGCCCGGAGCATGAGCGCCCTTCCCTGCATCGCCCTGTCGCGCCAGGTGCCCGATGCGCTGTTGGGAAACCTGCGCGCCGAGGCTGCCCTGCGCA
>NZ_JARJLT010000037.1 GCF_029335315.1 Pseudomonas citronellolis | reverse complement strand
TCACGGCGCCGCTGGGAGGCCTACACCAAGGCCAAGGAAACCATGCTGGAGCGCACCCACATCGCCGAAGCGCCCTGGTGGGTGGTACAGGCCGACGACAAGAAACGCGCGCGGCTGAACTGCATCAGCCACCTGCTGGGCCAGGTGCCCTACGAGGAAGTGGGGCACCTGCACGTCGAACTGCCGGCGCGCCAGCGCCACGCGGACTACGTGCGCATTCCCACGCCGGGCGAGATGGTGGTGCCGGAGCGTTATTGAGCGCCGCGCCGACGGCTGGCGGCGGATAACCGCGAACGGTTATGCGCCCTACGTCGCGGTCGACCCTGGCGTAGGGCGGATAACGTTCCACGTTATCCGCCGCCCGGCCTCGTCGATAGCTCAGACATAAATAGCTCAGACATAAATAGCTCAGACATAAATTGTCACACTCCATCGTCATGCTGGCGCGGTCATCCCCCGCAAGCGGACCACCAGCATGACCACCGATACCCTGGCCAGTGACGGCGCCGCCGCCCTCGGCGGCCGCCCACACCTCGACGGCAAGCCCGGTCGCCTCACCGCCCTGGCGTTCTACGCGCTGCTGGCCGTCGGCCTACTGTTCTCGGCCTGGAGCCTGATCCACGACGTCGACGAAGTGGCCGGCGCGGTCAACACCTGGACGCCCTTCCTGCTGCTCGGCGTGGCCCTGCTGATCGCCCTGGGCTTCGAGTTCGTCAACGGCTTCCACGACACCGCCAACGCCGTGGCCACCGTCATCTATACGCACTCGCTGCCGCCGCACTTCGCGGTGGTCTGGTCCGGCTGCTTCAACTTCCTCGGCGTGCTGCTCTCCAGCGGCGCGGTGGCCTTCGGCATCATCGCCCTGCTGCCGGTGGAGCTGATCCTGCAGGTCGGTTCCTCGGCCGGCTTCGCCATGGTCTTCGCGCTGCTGATCGCCGCCATCCTGTGGAACCTCGGCACCTGGTGGCTGGGCCTGCCGGCGTCGTCCTCGCACACCCTGATCGGCTCGATCATCGGCGTCGGCGTGGCCAACGCGCTGATGCACGGCCGCGACGGCACCAGCGGCGTGGACTGGGCGCAGGCGACCAAGGTCGGCTACTCGCTGCTGCTCTCGCCGCTGGTCGGCTTCGTCTGCTCGGCGCTGCTGCTCCTGGCCCTGCGCCTGCTGGTGAAGAACCGCGCGCTGTACAAGGCGCCCAAGGCCAAGGCGCCGCCGCCCTGGTGGATTCGCGGCCTGCTGGTGCTGACCTGCACCGGGGTGTCGTTCGCCCACGGCTCCAACGACGGGCAGAAGGGCATGGGCCTGATCATGCTGATCCTGATCGGCACCGTGCCCATGGCCTACGCGCTGAACCGCACCATCCCGGTCGACCAGACCACCGCCTTCGTGGTGCTCGCCGAGGCCACCCAGCAGGGCCTGCAGGCCAGCGCGCCAGGCGCGGCGCCGGCCGACCCGCGGCCGGTGCTGTCCGAGTACATCCGCACCCACGCGGTGAGCTCGGCCCTGGTGCCGTCGCTGGCCGCGCTGACCGGCAGCATCGGCAGCGAAGTGAAGAACTACGGCAGCCTGGCCAAGGTGCCGGCCGAGGCCATGGCCAACGTGCGCAACGACATGTACCTGGCCTCCGAGACCATCCGTGTGATGGACAAGGACAAGGTCGGCAACTTCGACGCCGACACCCAGGCGCGGCTGATGGCCTTCAAGGGCAAGATCGACGACGCCACCCGCTTCATCCCGTTGTGGGTCAAGGTCGCCGTGGCCATCGCCCTGGGCTTGGGCACCATGGTCGGCTGGAAGCGCATCGTGGTGACGGTCGGCGAGAAGATCGGCAAGAGCCACCTGACCTACGCCCAGGGCGCCTCGGCCGAGGTGGTGGCGATGCTCACCATCGGCGCGGCGGACATGTACGGCCTGCCGGTGTCCACCACCCACGTGTTGTCTTCCGGCGTGGCCGGGAGCATGGCGGCCAACGGCTCGGGCCTGCAGATGCGCACCATCCGCAACCTGCTGATGGCCTGGGTGCTGACCCTGCCGGCGGCGATCGTGCTGTCCGCGTCGCTGTACTGGCTGTTCACCAAGCTGTTCTGAGCCCCGCCGCTCAGCGAAGCGCCGCCCCTCGGGGCGGCGCTTTCGTTTCTGCCGGCATGCCCGCGATTCCCGCCCTCGCGCCGGGCCATCGCGGACGGAGTCCGCTCCTACGGGGGATTACAGAAGCTCCCTTCATCCACCTGCTTGAAATATCGAACGACCGGTGCGTATTTTGTACGGGTCGCACAGTCTGTGCGGCCGAATGACAAGGATAAGAAGTGATGACTAGCGAAGGACGTAGCCCGCTCGCCGAGCGCCTGGCTGGAGTCGAAGAAATCGAATGCGTCACCCCGGACCTCAACGGGGTGCCGCGCGGCAAGGTGATGACCGGCGAGGGCTTCCTCTCCGGGCGGCGCCTGCAGCTGGCCCGTGGCGTGCTGCTGCAATGCATCATGGGCGGCTACCCGCCGGCGCGTTTCTACGGCAGCGACGACGGCGACCTGGCCCTGATCGCCGAACCGACCCAGGTGCATCGCCTGCCGTGGAGCGACAGCCCGCGCGCCCTGGCCATCTGCGACGCGGTGGAGCTGGACGGCAAGCCCTCCGGGTTGTCCAGCCGCGGCCTGCTCAAGCAGGTGCTGGCGCGCTACGCCGAGCGCGGCTGGCAGCCGGTGGTGGCCACCGAGCTGGAGTTCTTCGTCTTCGCCCCCAACCCCGACCCGAGCGAGGCCTTCCAGCCGCCGCTGGGCCCGGACGGTCGCCGCGAGATGGGCCACTCGGCCTTCAGTGTGTCCTCCAACAACGGCCTGCGCCCGTTCTTCGAGGACGTCTACCGCTGCATGGCGGCGGTGGGGCTGGAACGCGACACTTTCATGCACGAGATGGGCACCAGCCAGTTCGAGATCAACTTCCTGCATGGCGACCCGGTGCTGCTGGCCGACCAGACCTTCCTGTTCAAGCACCTGCTCAAGGAAGTGGCGCTCAAGCACGGCCTGATAGTGGTATGCATGGCCAAGCCGTTGGCGAAGACCCCGGGCAGCTCGATGCACATCCACCAGAGCGTGGTCGACGGCGAAGGCCGCAACATCTTCAGCGACGCCGACGGCGAAGCCACCCCGGCCTTCCGTCATTTCATCGGCGGCCTGCAGGCCTGCCTGGCGGACTTCACCCTGCTGTTCGCGCCCAACGTCAACTCGTTCCAGCGCCTGTGCCACCCCTACGCCTCGCCGAACAACGCCTGCTGGTCCCACGACAACCGCGCCGCCGGCCTGCGCATTCCGGCCAGCCCGCCGGTGGCGCGCCGCGTGGAGAACCGCCTGCCGGGGGCCGACGCCAACCCCTACCTGGCCATCGCCGCCAGCCTGGCCGCCGGCCTGCACGGCATCGAGCGCGAACTGGAGCCCAGCGCGGCGATCCAGGGCGAGTTCGAGGTGCCCGATGAGTTGCTGCTGCCCTGCACCATGTACGACGCCCTGCGCCGCCTGAAGCGCAGCGCCCTGGCGCGGCAGATGTTCGGCGCCGAGTTCGTCGACGGCTACGTGGCCAGCAAGGAGATGGAACTGACCAGCTTCTTCGACGAAATCACCCCTTGGGAGCGACGCGTCCTCGCGGCCCAGGCGTGAGCCCCTCGGGGCCCGTTTCGGCGGGCCCCGACCGCCGGCTTAGCCGTGGGCGACCTTGGCCTCCGCGTCACCGCCAAAAGCTCTCGACGCGCCCTGCGGCAGGCTCTAGGCTGGTAGCGAACGCCCGCCTTCGCGCGGGCGGCTTTGTGTAGTACGGCGGCCCCGCGCCGCCCGTCTTGGACCGGAGGTCCGATGCGGATTTTCACAGCCTTCCGTGCGCTTTACTTCGCCACCATCTGCCTGTTGACCGGCTCCGGCCTGCTGAGTACCTACCTGGGGCTGCGCCTGGCCGCGGAAAAGGTCGACGGCCTGTGGATCGGCGCCATGATGGCGGCCTACTACCTGGGCCTGGTCCTGGGCGGCAAGATCGGCCACCGGCTGATCGCCCGGGTCGGCCATATCCGCGCCTACGTCGCCTGCGGCGGCCTGGTGGTCGCGGCGGTGCTGGGCATCGGCCTGACGTCCTGGCCGGAGATCTGGCTGCTGCTGCGGACCCTGATCGGCCTGGGCATGATGTGCCAGTACATGGTCATCGAGAGCTGGCTCAACGAGCAGGCCGAGGCGCGCCAGCGCGGCGCGGTGTTCGCCGGCTACATGGTGTTTTCCTACCTCGGCCTGGTGTGCGGGCAGCTGATCCTGGTGCTGCATCCGGGGTTGGGGCCGGACCTGCCGATGATGATCGCGCTGGCGTTCGCGCTGTCGCTGATCCCGGTGTCGATCACCCACAAGATGCACCCCGCGCCGCTGCGCCCGGCGCCGCTGGAGCCGCGTTTCTTCATCCAGCGGGTGCCGCAGTCGCTGACCACGGTGCTGGTCTCCGGGCTGGTGATTGGCTCGTTCTACGGCCTGGCGCCGCTGTACGCCACCGAGCAGGGCCTGAGCGTCGAGCAGATCGGCGTGTTCATGGGCGTGTGCATCTTCGCCGGGCTGCTGGTGCAGTGGCCGTTGGGCTGGCTATCGGACCGCTACGACCGCGCCATGCTGATCCGCAACGCCGGCATCCTGCTGCTGGTGTTCGCGCTGCCGCTGGCGGCGCTGCCCGAGCTGCCGATGGAGGCGATGGTGCCGATGGGCTTCATGGTCTGCCTGGTGCAGTTCACCCTGTACCCGCTGGCCGTGGCCTTCTCCAACGACCACGTCGAGGGTGAGCGGCGCGTGTCGCTGACCGCCATGCTGCTGGTCACCTTCGGCGTCGGCGCCTGCGTCGGCCCGCTGGCCGCCGGCGCGCTGATGCGCCAGTTGGGGCCGAACATGCTCTACGCCTTCGCCGCCGCCTGCGCGCTGATCATCATCTGGCGCGTGCGGCCGGAGAAGGTCAGCGGCCTGCACCGGGTCGACGAGGCACCGGTCAAGCATGTGGCCACGCCGGACAGCCTGGCCACTTCGCCGCTGTCGGCGGCGCTCGACCCGCGCGTGGACGACGCGACCGTGGAAGAGCAGATGAAGGTCACCCCCGCGCCCGCGGAGCCGGTGAAGGCCGGTGACGCCGAAGCCGAAGAAGAGAGCCGCCCGGGGTAGGGTGGCTGGAGAAGTAGAACCTGTCTACGATCTGCTGCGCGTCGGCACAACTGCGTTTAAAACAGGCGAGCGATGCTCATTTAGCGGCCTAAACTGCGCTCACTCGCCTGTTTCTGCCTTGTTCTGCTCTAGCTCGGGAGATAGTAAACAGGCTCTTAGAAGAGCTCGTCTTTCTCGAAGCGCCGCGCTTCGCGCTGCAACTGGTAGACGAAGCGCTCGATGTGGCGCTGCTCCAGCCCGCTCATGCGGTGGAAGCGCAGGCCGGCGAAGCTGGCGTTGGCCTTCTCGTCGAAGTGCACGTGGCGCAGTTCCACTTGCAGGGTGATCGCGCCGAAAGGCAGGCGGGCGGTGAAGCGCTCGTAGATCTGCCCGGCCTGCAGGCGCTCGTGCACATCGCCGCTGAAACGCACCTTGCAGCCGGTGGCGGAGATGTCCAGCAGGTTGCCGCCGATGGCGTTCTTGAGTTTGTCGCCGCTCAGTTCCACGGCCACTTGCTGGGTCTGCTTGAGCGCGGCGCGGTAGGCGTTGCGGCGCTGGTGGTAGAGCATTTCCGCCGGCAGCGGCAGCCAGTAGCAGCGAGCGCCATCCAGTTCACTGAAGTTGGCGTTCTGCTGGCAATCCCAGGCGATGCGCACGCCTTCGTGGAAGGCTTCGATGCGGAAGTTCTCGCCATTCTGCAGGAAGCGCTCGCCGTCGTTGGGGATCAGCTCGTCGAGGGCCAGCTGGTTGCGCTCGCGATCCACCGCGATGACGAAGCTCTGGAAGCGCTGGTTGCGGTCGGCGAAGGTGACCACCAGCGGATCATGGCTGTCCATCAGGGTTCGCAGGTTGGCCTGAATCTCCACGGGCGCCTTCAGCGTCTTCGGCGGCTGCGGGCCATTTTCCTCGGCGAACGGGCTTGCCACGGTCCTTGGGTCTCCAGTTGTGCTTATTTTAGTGTAGGAATTTTTACGCAGGGCGGTGGCATTCTGCCGCATCGCCCTGCCGGACGCCAGGCGCTCAGGCCTGGCTGAGGGGACGTTGGCGGTTGCTCTGGGTGGCGCCGCCGCGACGGTCGTAGAGACTGGGGATGTCCTGGCCGCGGAGGATGTCCAGCAGGCGCCCGGTGGCGTGCTGGTTGTTGCGGATGATCCGGCCGTTGCGCAGGTTGGCCTGCTGGCAGGCTTCGAACAGCGCCGCCAGGCGCTCGCTGAGTTCCACCGTGGCGGCTTCCACGCGGCCTTGCGCGGCCAGCGCGGTGAGGCCGGCGCGGTCGTCGCTGACGCCGGCCTGGCGCAGCGCTTCGCTGCGCCGGCGACCGTTCTGCTCCAGTTGTTGCAACAGCGGCAGCTTGGCGCCGAGCAGCACGTCCAGGCGCTCCAGGTCGCGCGCCTCAAGGGCGTGGTACTCGTCCTCGATCAGCTGCAGCAGTTGTTCGCTGGCGCCGATATCTTCGGTGATGAGGTGGAGCAGGGCGGCGTTGGGCATATCGACTCGGCGTCCCGGGCGTCCGTGGGGAATCCCGCGCTCAGCGCTGGGATTCGAAGTCGAGCAGCTTGCCGGCGACCTTCTGGCTATCGACCTGGTAGCTGCCATCGGCGATGGCCTGCTTCAGCCGCGCGACCTTGTCCGAGTCGACGACGGGTTGGTCTTTCAGCTGGTCGCTGGCTTTCTGCAATTGTTGGGCGGTGCTGCTCAGTTGCACGGACTCACCGCTGCCAGCGGCCGGCGCGCTGCTGGCGCTTTCGCCGGCGGCTTCGCTGCGGCCGGACTGGGCTTTGCCGGTGCTGCCGGTGGAGACCGGCGCGCTGGCATTGTTCAGCCGGTTGAAGTCGATGACCATGATATGAACCTCTGCGGTTTAGGACGCTTGCCTGAAGGTTTCGGCTGACATCCGCAAAACTTTAGAGCGGATTTTCGTGCGCCCTTGCACAGTTTAGTGAAGGCCGGTGGCAAAGCGCCAGACTTCCGACGCTATAGCGTGACCTCGACCGCACCGGGCTCCACGACCCGTGCCCTGATGATGCGCTGCGAGCGCAGGTTGCGCACGCGAATCTGCTCGCCGGGCACGCCGTCGGCCATGGCTTCGCCGGGCATCACCACGTTGACCGTGCTGGTTCGCGCGCGGATCACCACCTGGTCGCCCTTGCGCACCGCCGCGGCCTGTTCGAGGAACACCGGGGCGATGATCTGGTCGGCGGTGGTCGGCCGCTTGAGCTTCTGCCCCACGGCCTGCTGCGGGTCGGTCAGGTAGCCCTGGCTGAGCAGGCCGATGTCGCGCTCCACCAGGCTGACGTCGCCGTCCTCCAGTACATGGTCGCGCTTGAGCGGCAGGGTGGTGACCACCACCTGGCGGAACAGCTTGACCTGGGCCGGGACGTACACCGACCAGGGCGAGGAGCCGTCGCAGCGCACCTGCACCGAGACCCGGCCAACCGGTTGCGCCGGGCTTTCCAGCGACTGGCTCAGGTCCTTGTCGCAGGCCGCCAGGCGCAGGCGCGGATCCAGGCGCGCCACCTCGATCTCGTAGCGTGCCTCTATGCCGCTGCGTTGCAGATAATCTTCCACCTTGAACTCAAGAAAGCCCTGGGTGGAGCCGATAAGGATTTCGGGTGCGGTAAAGTTGTCGGCCCAGGCCGGTCCCGGGGCGAATATCCCCAGCATGCCGAGCGCTGCACAGAGCGAGCGGGCATGGATTCGGGACCGTCGGAAAAACGTCGTTGGCAGTTTCATGCCAGGACACAAGCAAGGCTCGTGCCGGTCGCCGCTTCGCGGCGCGGTGGAAATGCAGGGGGCGCAATGGCCGGAGTCATGGATTCGGTCAACCAGCGGACGCAGCTGGTTGGGCAGAATCGTCTGGAATTACTGCTGTTCCGGCTGGACGGCAGCCAGCTGTATGGCATCAACGTGTTCAAGGTCAAGGAGGTGCTGCAGTGCCCGCGCCTGACCGTGATGCCCAAGTCCAGCCCTGTGGTGCGCGGTGTGGCGAACATCCGTGGCGGCACCATCCCGATCCTCGACCTGTCGATGGCCACCGGCCGTCGCGGATTGCGCGAGATCGACAACAGCTTCGTGATCATCACCGAGTACAACACCAAGGTGCAGGGCTTCCTGGTGCATTCGGTGGAGCGCATCGTCAACATGAACTGGGAGGAGATCCATCCGCCACCCAAGGGCACCGGCCGCGACCACTACCTGACGGCGGTGACGCGGGTGGACAAGCAACTGGTGGAGATCATCGACGTGGAGAAAATCCTCGCCGAGGTCGCGCCGACCAGCGAGGACATCTCCGAGGGCGTGGTGGATTCCGACACCCAGGCCAGCGCGGTGACCAAGCGGGTGCTGGTGGTGGACGACTCCTCGGTGGCGCGCAAGCAATTGATCCGCTGCCTGGAGACGGTCGGCGTGGAAGTGCTGGCGCTGAATGACGGCCGCCAGGCGCTGGACTACCTTCAACAGATGCTGGACGCCGGCGGCAGGCCCGACCAGGAACTGCTGATGGTGATCTCCGACATCGAGATGCCGGAAATGGATGGCTACACCCTCACCGCGGAGATTCGACACGATCCGCGGCTGCAGGACCTGCACATTCTCCTGCATACTTCGTTGTCCGGGGTGTTCAACCAGGCGATGGTGCGCAAGGTCGGCGCCAACGACTTCCTCGCCAAGTTCCGTCCCGACGACCTGGCTGCGCGCGTTGTCGAGCGCATCAAGGCGGTGGACGCGCGCTGAGCGGAGGGCGCTTCGGGTAGTCTGCAACGGGCGGCTGGCGGCCGCCCATGGCCGGGGGCGACCCCGGCCGACGCCGTGCGTTCGGATTGGCGCGCGGCCAACTGGAAAGAGGCGTGATCGGTGACATCGACCAACATGGAATTCGAGCTGTTCCGGGATTTCCTGGAGAAGGCCTGTGGCATCGTGCTGGGTGCCAACAAGCAGTATCTGGTCACCAGTCGCCTGAACAAGCTGATGGAACAGCAGGGCATCAAGTCCCTGGGTGAGCTGGTGCAGAAGATCCAGGTCCGCAGCCAGCTGCGCGAGCAGGTGGTGGACGCCATGACCACCAACGAAACCCTCTGGTTCCGCGACACCTATCCCTTCGAAGTGCTGAAGAACCGCATCCTCGCCGAGGCCATCAAGGCCGCGCCGGGGCAGCGCCTGCGCATCTGGTCGGCGGCCTGCTCGTCGGGGCAGGAGCCCTATTCGCTGTCGATGACCATCGATGAGTTCGAGCGGACCAACCTTGGCCAGCTCAAGGCCGGGGTGCAGATCGTCGCCACCGACCTTTCCGGCTCCATGCTCAACGCCTGCCGCGCCGGCGAGTACGACAGCCTGGCCATCGGCCGCGGCCTGTCCCAGGAGCGCCTGCAGCGCTACTTCGACAGCAAGGGGCCGGGGCGCTGGGCGGTGAAGCCGGCGATCAAGAGCCGTGTGGAGTTCCGCGCGCTGAACCTGCTGGAGAGCTACGCCACCCTCGGCAAGTTCGACCTGATCTTCTGCCGCAACGTGCTCATCTACTTCTCCGCCGAGGTCAAGCGCGACATCCTGCTGCGCATGCACGCCGCGCTCAAGCCCGGCGGCTACCTGTTCCTCGGCGCCTCCGAGGCGCTCAATGGGCTGCCCGACCACTACCAGATGGTCCAGTGCAACCCGGGGATCATCTACAAGGCCAAGTGACGCATCGGCCCCGCTGAGCCGTAGGAGCGCGCCCTGCGCGCGATTCGCCGGCATGGCCGGCTCCTACGGTGAGGACAGGGCTCCCGCGCGCGCCATGTGGCAGCGCCAACGGCGCTCGCTTCCCCTGAAATCCACCAGAAATCCATTGCCGCCGGGCGGTAAGCCTTTGCCGCTTGCCGCGTTTAGCCGCTCATTGCCGCCGGTAAGAATCGCGCAATGCATTGATTTATAAGGATTTTAAAATCTGGCACGCACCTTGCTGAAGTGATCGCAAGCCCACACCGGCAAACAGGTTCGTGACCATGAGCATCAGCTTCGACTCCGCCCTCGGCATCCACGCACAAGCGCTCAGCTTCCGCTCGCAGCGCGCCGAAGTGCTGGCCAACAACCTGGCCAACGCGGACACGCCGAACTACAAGGCGCGTGACCTGGACTTCGCCTCGGTGCTTGCGGCGCAGGCCGACAAGGCCAAGAACGGTACCTTCAGCACCACCCTGACCAATACCCGGCACATCGAAGCCGACGGTGTGGCCCTGGGCGACGACTCGCTGAAGTACCGCATCCCGACCCACCCGTCCATCGACCAGAACACCGTTGACGAGCAGATGGAGCAGGCCAACTACGCGCAGAACGCCGTGCAGTACCAGGCCAGCTTCACCTTCCTCAACAGCAAGTTCAAAGGCCTGATGGGCGCCCTGCGCGGAGAGTGATCGCCATGTCCCTTGCCAGTGTTTTCAGCATCGCCGGTACCGGCATGAGTGCCCAGACCACCCGTCTGAACACCACCGCGTCGAACATCGCCAACGCCGAGAGCGTCTCCTCGAGCCTCGACAAGACCTACCGTGCGCGCCATCCGGTGTTCTCCGCCACCTTCCAGCAGGCGCAGAACGGCCAGGGCTCGCTGTTCCAGGACACCGACCAGGCCGGCAGCGGCGTGCAGGTGCTGGGCGTGATCGAGGACCAGAGCCCGCTGGTGCCGCGCTACGAACCGAACCACCCGGCGGCCAATGCCGAGGGCTATGTGTACTACCCCAACGTCAACGTGGTGGAGGAGATGGCCGACATGATCTCCGCCAGCCGCTCGTTCCAGAGCAACGCGGAAATGATGAACACCGCCAAACAGATGATGCAGAAGGTCCTGACCCTGGGTCAGTGAGCGCAGAGGACGCCCCATGAGCATCGATAGCACCAGCAGTTCCTCGAACTCGATCCTCTCGGCACTCAATGCCGGGTCGTCGAGTTCGTCGTCGTCCACTTCGGAGACCGGCACCAGCGCGCTGGGCAAGGATTCCTTCCTGCAGTTGCTGGTCACCCAGCTGAACAACCAGAACCCGCTGGACCCGCAGGACAACACCCAGTTCGTGTCCCAGTTGGCCCAGTTCTCCAGCCTGGAAAGCATGGAGAACCTGGATACCACCCTGGGCAACTTCTATTCCTCGTTCCAGTCCTCGCAGGCCTTGCAGGCCTCGTCGCTGGTCGGCCGCTCGGTGATCGTCAACTCCAGCAAGGTGCAGGTCGACGACCCCTCCGCCGGGGTCGACGGCAGCCTGGTGATGCCGTCCAACGGCGACGGCGTGACCCTGAAGATCTACGACTCGGACGGCAGCCTGGTGCGCACCATCGACATGGGCACGCAGAAGGCCGGCAACATCGATTTCACCTGGGACGGCAAGGACGACAGCGGCACGCAGGTGGACGCCGGCGCCTACACCATCAAGGCCACGGCCACCCTGGACGGTACCAGTACCGCCCTGACCACCTACCTGCCGGCCACGGTCAACAGCGTCACGCTGGGCCAGAACGGCGGGGAAATGACCCTCAATCTCGCTGGCATCGGCAGTGTCTCCGCCTCCAGCGTCCAGACCATCGGAAAATAACGCCGTCCTTCGGCACGGGAGCTGACCATGTCTTTCAATACCGCCCTGAGTGGTTTGAACGCCGCGAGCACGGACCTGAACGTGACCGGCAACAACATCGCCAACGTCGGGACCACCGGCTTCAAGTCGTCGCGCACCGAGTTCGCCGACCTCTACGCCTCGTCGATGCTCGGCACCGGGCGCAACGCCATCGGCAGCGGGGTCATCACCCAGTCGGTGTCGCAACAGTTCACCCAGGGCAACCTGAGTTCCACCGGGCGCAGCCTGGACCTGGCCATCAGCGGCAACGGCTTCTTCATGGTCAGTGACAACGGCAGCCGCCTGTACACCCGCAACGGCACCTTCAACACCGACGCCAGCGGCTACATCGTCGACGGCTCGGGCAACCGCCTGCAGGGTTACGGCGTCAACGCCAATGGCTCGGTGGTCAACGGTGTGATCACCGACCTCAAGGTCGACACCGCCAACCAGCCGCCGAGCCCGACCTCGAAGATCACCTCGACCCTGAGCCTGAACTCGGCCGCCACCACGCCGACCACCACGCCGTTCGACGCCAGCGACTCGAGCAGCTACAACTGGTCGACCTCGGTGGACATCTACGACTCCCAGGGCAACTCGCACACCATGACGAATTACTTCGCCAAGGACAGCAGCAACAACTGGAGCATGTACACCCTGGTGGATGGCCGTTCGCCGACCGACCCGACCAGCACCACCCCGATGACCAGCCAGGTGGCCTTCAACAGCGCCGGCCAGCTGACCGGCATCACCTCCACCGACATGACCGTCAACGCCGACAACACCCTGACCCTCAATGGCTGGGTGCCGGCGTCGATCACCGACTCCACCACCAACCCGGTGACCTGGGGTGCCAACGGTGCGGCGGCGGCCACCGGCGGCATCAGCATCGACATGACCAAGACCACCCAGACCAACGCCAGCTTCGCGGTTACCGCGGTGACCCAGGACGGTTACGCCACCGGGCAGATGTCGGGTCTTTCGGTTGCCGAGGACGGGCAGATGTATGCCACCTACACCAACGGCCAGTCCAAGGTGATCGGCCAGTTGGTGCTGGCCAACTTCGCCAACACCCAGGGCCTGACCCCGGTGGGCAACACCGCCTGGAAACAGTCGCTGGCCTCCGGCGAGGCGGTGGTCGGCACGCCGACGTCCGGCACCCTCGGCTCGGTGGGCTCGGGCTCGCTGGAAGAGTCCAACGTCGACCTCACCGCGCAGCTGGTGAACCTGATCGTGGCGCAGCGCAACTACCAGGCCAACGCCAAGACGGTACAGACCGAAAGCACCATCTCCGACACCATCATCAACATCCGTTGATGGCGGCAACGTCCCCTTGCCGCAGGCGGCAGTCCCTCGCCGCCTGACGGCCATCGAGGCTCCTTCGGGAGCCTTTTCTTTTGTGTAACCCCTTTCGTATCAGCGCTTTGCGCGATTTTTTCAATTCTGGCACAGGCCTTGCTGAAGTCCCTCCAGCAGCGCCGGGAATTCGACCCGGCATGGGAGGATTGCCTTGGACAGAATGCTGTACGTCGCCATGAGCGGAGCTAGCCAGAACACCCTGGCCATGCAGGCTCACGCCAACAACCTGGCGAACATCTCCACGACCGGTTTCCGCCGCGACTTCGAACAGGCGCGGGCGATGCCGATCTTCGGCGACAGCTTTCCGGCGCGCGTGTTCGCCATGAGCGAACGCCCAGCCACCGACTTCACCCCCGGCGCGCTGCAGGAAACCGGCCGCGACCTCGACGTCGCCGCCAAGGGCAACGCCTGGATCGCCGTGCAGGCGCCGGACGGCAGCGAAGCCTACGTGCGCACCGGCAGCCTGGAGATCGACGCCCTCGGCCAGCTGCGCACCGGCGACGGCATGCCGGTCATGGGCAATGGCGGGCCGATCGCGATTCCGCCGGAAGAGAAGATCGATATCGGCGAAGACGGCACCATCACCGTTCGCGGCCAGGGCAACAACCCCAACGCGCTGGCCACCGTCGACCGCATCAAGCTGGTCACCCCCGACCCGAAGCAGCTGGAGAAGGGCACCGACGGCCTGATCCGCATGAAGAAGGGCCAGGCCGCGCCGCAGATGGACGCCAACGCCAGCGTGCAGTCGGGCTTCCTCGAAGCGAGCAACGTCAACGCCGTGGAAGAGATGACCTCGATCCTCGCGCTGTCCCGCCAGTTCGAGCTGCACGTGAAGATGATGCGCACCGCCGAGGATGACTCCCAGGCCATGGCGCGGGTTTTGCAACTTAGCTAATCACCAGATCGAGGCGTCATGAATCCGACGCCCGAGGAGAATAGATATGCTTCCGGCACTGTGGGTCAGCAAGACCGGCCTGTCCGCCCAGGACATGAACCTGACCACCATTTCCAACAACCTGGCGAACGTCTCGACCACCGGCTTCAAGCGTGATCGCGCCGAGTTCCAGGACCTGCTGTACCAGATCAAGCGTCAGCCCGGCGCCCAGTCGACCCAGGACAGCCAGCTGCCCTCGGGCCTGCAGCTGGGTACCGGCGTGCGCATCGTCGGCACCCAGAAGAACTTCACCGCCGGCAGCCTGCAGACCACCGACAACCCGCTGGACCTGGCGGTCAACGGTCGCGGCTTCTTCCAGGTGCTGACCCCGGACGGCACCGTCGCCTACACCCGCGACGGCAGCTTCCACCTGAACTCCGACGGCCAGATCGTCACCTCCAACGGCAACGCCCTGGAACCGGCCATCGTGGTGCCGGCGGAAACCCAGACCTTCACCGTCGGCAACGACGGCACCGTCTCGGTGACCGTGGCCGGCAACGCCACGCCGCAGATCATCGGCAACATCCAGACCGCCGACTTCATCAACCCGGCGGGCCTGCAGGCGACCGGCAACAACCTGTTCCTGGAGACCGCCTCCAGTGGCGCGCCGCAGGTCGGCACCCCGGGCCTGAACGGCCTCGGCACCACCCTGCAGAACACCTTGGAGAACTCCAACGTCAGCGTGGTGGAGGAGATGGTCAACATGATCACCACCCAGCGCGCCTACGAGATGAACTCCAAGGTGATTTCCACCGCCGACCAGATGTTGTCGTTCATCACCCAGAACCTTTGATGATTGACCGGGCCTCGCGGCCCGGAGTGTCAGTAGCTCTCCCCGAGAGGTAGTTGCAATGAACCGTTCCCCCATCCTTCCGCTGCTGGCCATCGCCGCGCTGGCCGGGTGCGTCAGTCCTCCGCCGAAGCCGGACGACCCCTATTACGCACCGGTCATGCCGCGCACCCCGATGCCGGCGGCGCAGAACAACGGTTCCATCTACCAGGCCGGGTTCGAGAACAGCCTCTACGGCGACCGCAAGGCCTTCCGCGTGGGCGACATCATCACCGTCACCCTCAACGAGAAGACCCAGGCGAGCAAGAAGGCCAACTCGGACGTCTCCAAGGACAGCAGCAACAAAATGGGGATCACCTCGCTGTTCGGCAGCTCGCCCAAGACCAACAACCCCTTCGGCAGTGGCAGCCTCGACCTCAGCGCCGAGTACAGCGGCAACCGCGAGGCCAAGGGTGACGCGGCGGCGGGGCAGAGCAACAGCCTGACCGGCTCGATCACCGTCACCGTGGCCGAAGTCATGCCCAACGGCATCCTCGCCGTGCGCGGCGAGAAGTGGATGACCCTGAACACCGGCAACGAGCTGGTGCGCATCGCCGGGCTGATCCGCGCCGACGACATCGCCACCGACAACACCGTGTCCTCGACCCGCGTGGCCGACGCGCGCATCACCTATTCGGGCACCGGCTCCTTCGCCGACGCCAGCCAGCCGGGCTGGCTCGACCGCTTCTTCCTCAGCCCGCTGTGGCCGTTCTGAGCAGGTGAACTGAGATGTCGATCTTCTCCCGCCTGCTCCTCGTGCTCGGCCTGTCTTGCCTGGCGCTCGCGGCCCAGGCAGAGCGCCTGAAGGACATCGCCAGCATCCAGGGCGTGCGCAGCAACCAGCTGATCGGCTACGGCCTGGTGGTTGGCCTCAACGGCAGCGGCGACCAGACCACGCAGACCCCGTTCACCCTGCAGACCTTCAACAACATGCTGGCGCAGTTCGGCATCAAGGTGCCGGCCGGCAGCGGCAACGTGCAGCTGAAGAACGTCGCCGCGGTATCGGTGCACGCCGACCTGCCGCCGTTCTCCAAGCCGGGCCAGACCATCGACGTGACCATCTCCTCGATCGGCAACGCCAAGAGCCTGCGCGGCGGCAGCCTGCTGATGACCCAGCTCAAGGGCATCGACGGCCAGACCTACGCCATCGCCCAGGGCAACCTGGTGGTGGGTGGCTTCGACGCCGAGGGCCGCGACGGCTCGAAGATCACCGTCAACGTTCCTTCGGCCGGGCGCATCCCCTCCGGCGCCACCGTCGAGCGCGCGGTGCCGAGCGGCTTCGACCAGGGCAACAGCCTGACCCTGAACCTCAACCGCCCCGACTTCACCACCGCCAAGCACATCGTCGACCGCATCAACGACATGCTCGGCCCGGGCGTGGCCCAGGCCATCGACGGCGGCTCGGTGCGGGTCAGCGCGCCGCTCGACCCGAACCAGCGGGTGGACTACATGTCGGTGCTGGAGAACCTGGAGATCCAGTCCGGCGAGGCGGTGGCCAAGGTCATCATCAACTCGCGCACCGGCACCATCGTCATCGGCCAGAACGTCCACGTGTCGCCGGCCGCCGTGACCCATGGCAGCCTCACCGTGACCATCACCGAAGACCCGATCGTCAGCCAGCCGGGCCCGCTGTCCGGCGGTCAGACCGCGGTGGTCCCGCGTTCGCGGGTCAACGCCCAGCAGGAGGCCAAGCCGATGTTCAAGTTCGGCCCGGGTACCACCCTCGACGAGATCGTTCGCGCAGTGAACCAGGTGGGCGCGGCGCCCAGCGACCTGATGGCGATTCTCGAAGCCCTGAAGCAGGCCGGCGCGTTGCAGGCCGAGCTGATCGTGATCTGAGGACGCCGCCATGGACGCACGCTTGCTCAACCCCGGCACCCGCTCTGGCGACAGCCAGGCCTACACCGACCTCAACCGCCTCAGCCAGCTGAAGGGCGGCGACCGCAACAGCCAGGGCAACATCCGCAAGGTGGCCCAGGAGTTCGAGTCGCTGTTCCTCAACGAGATGCTCAAGTCGATGCGCTCGGCCAACGAGGTGTTCGCCAAGGACAACCCGCTCAACAGCGAGACCACCAAGCAGTACCAGGACATGTACGACCACCAGCTGTCGGTGTCCCTGTCGCGCGAGGGACATGGCATCGGCCTGGCCGACGTGCTGGTCAAGCAGATGGAGAAGATGCAGGGCGTGCGCCACGACGGCGGCAACCCCTTCGCCAAGACCCAGACCACCCTCGATGCGGCCCAGGCCACTGGCACCCAGGCGACCACGGCCGGGCAGGCCATGTCCGAGCGGCAGCAGGCGAAGAGCCTGTGGTCCTCCAGCGGCAAACCCTTGCCGCAGCCCGAAGCCGGCCGCGACGACCGCCAGGCCCTGAACGCCCGCCGCCTGGCGCTGCCGGGCAAGCTCGCGCAGCGCGTGGCCGCCGGCATAGTGCCGGACACCAGCGCCAGCGCCGGCAGCCAGCCGAAGCAACTGGCCGGCAACGACTGGCGCAATGCGCGCGGCTACCAGAAACAGGCCGACAGCGCCGCAGTCGCCGATACCTCGGCCATCTCCACCAAGCCGGGCAAGTCCATGTTCGCCTCGGCCGACGATTTCGTTTCCACCATGCTGCCGATGGCCGAACGCGCGGCCAAGCGCATCGGCGTCGACCCACGCTACCTGGTGGCCCAGGCCGCGCTGGAAACCGGCTGGGGCAAGAAAATGATCGCCCAGCGCGATGGCAGCAGCAGCCACAACCTGTTCGGCATCAAGAGCGGTTCCAGCTGGCAGGGCGACTCCGCCCGCGCCGTCACCAGCGAGTACGCCAACGGCAAGCAGGTCAAGGAAGTGGCGTCGTTCCGCGCCTACAACTCGTTCGAGCAGAGCTTCCAGGACTACGTCAGCTTCCTGCAGAACAACGACCGCTACCAGGGCGCGCTGGACTCCGCCGCGCGCCCCGAGCAGTTCATGAAGGAACTGCAGCACGCCGGCTACGCGACCGACCCGCAATACGCGCGCAAGGTTTCCCAGATCGCCAAGCAGATGCAGGTGTACCAGGCCGTCGCCATGGCCGACGGCCCGACCCGCACCCTCTAAGGAAAGCCCATGAGCCTGCTGTCCATAGGATTGTCCGGTCTCACCGCCTCGCAGACGGCGCTGAGCACCACCGGCAACAACATCACCAACGTCGACACCGCCGGCTATACCCGCCAGCAGTCGACGCAGGTCTCTTCGGCCTCGCAGTTCGCCGGCCAGTACTACGTCGGCACCGGCACCACGGTGCAGGACGTGCGCCGCCTGTACAGCGAGTTCCTGGCCAACCAGCTGCGCGGCGCCACCGCGGTGAACAGCGACGCGCAGACCTACCTCACCCAGGTCAACCAGATCGACTCGCTGCTGTCGGACAGCACCACCGGCCTGTCCTCGGTGATGCAGAACTTCTTCGCCTCGCTGCAGACCGCCGCCGCTTCGCCGACCGACGCCGCCTCGCGGCAGCTGGTGCTGACCCAGGCGAGCAACCTGGCGCAGCGCTTCAACTCGATCTCCACCCAGCTGGGCTCGCAGAACAGCCTGGTCAATACGCAGATGGACAGCCTGGCCGGGCAGGTGAGCGACCTGGCCAAGACCATCGCCAAGTACAACCAGGCGATCACCGCCGCCGAATCCGCCGGCGCCAGCGCCAACGACCTGCAGGACAAGCGCGACCAGGCGGTGGTGCAGCTGTCCGACATGATCGGCGTCAGCGTGGTCAAGCAGGGCAGCAACTACAACCTCTACCTGGGTTCCGGCCAGCCGCTGGTGGTGGGCAGCAACGCCTCCACCCTGAGCGCCGGCCCCAGCGCCAGCAATCCGGGGCAGTACAGCCTGACCTTGAGCTCCGGCAGCTCCAGCATGGACGTCACCTCGGTGGTCACCGGCGGGCAGATGGGCGGGCTGCTGCGTTATCGCAGCGACGTGCTGGACACCACCCAGAACGAACTCGGGCGCATGGCCGTCGTCCTCGCCGACACCTTCAACAGCCAGCTGGCCCAGGGCCTGGACCTCAACGGCAACTTCGGCGCGCAGCTGTTCAAGGACATCAACGACGCCAGCGTGATCGGCAACCGCAGCCTGGCCAACGCGCACAACACCGGCACCGGCAACCTCAACGTCAGCATCGACGACAGCAGCGCGCTGACCACCAGCGACTACGAAGTGACCTTCACCTCGGCCACCGGCTACACCGTCAAGCGTTCCTCCGACGGCGTGGTGCTGGGCAGCGGTGACCTGACCGACAGCCCGCCGCAGGAATTCGACGGCTTCAGCATCAGCCAGCAGAGCGTCGGCACCGTGCAGGCCGGCGACCGCTTCACGGTGATCCCGACGCGCACCGCGGCGGCGGACATCTCGGTGAGCATGACCGACTCCAACCGCCTGGCCTTCGCCTCGCCGGTGGTGGCCACCTCGACCACCGGCAACATCGGCAGCGGCACCATCAGCGGTACCGGCCTGACCACCGAGCTCGACGCCAGCAACAGTGCGGCGCTGTCCTCGGCGATCCAGGCCGGGCTGCCGGTGAAGCTGGTGTTCGACGCCGCCAGCGGCGGCACCCAGGGCTACACCATCTACGATTCGGCGGGTAACTCGCTGGGCACCGGCAGCATCGTGCCGGGGCAGAGCAACGACATCAGCGTGACTGTTCCCGGTACGCCGTCGTTCAGCTTCCAGACCACCATCGCCGGCTACCCGGGGGAGGGCGACAGCTTCTCGGTGGCCTTCAACGCCGACGGCGACGCCGACAACGGCAACGCGCAGAAACTGATCGACCTGCAGAGCGCCAAGACCGTCGGCAGCGGCACCGGCAGTGGCAGCGGCATGAGCCTGACCGGCGCCTACAGCAGCCTGACCGAGACGGTCGGCGCCCAGGCCAACCAGGCCCAGCTGGACGCCACCGCCACCGACGCGGTGCTGACCCAGGCGCAGAACAGCCGCGACTCGCTGTCGGCGGTGAACCTCGACGAAGAGGCGGCCAACCTGGTGAAGTTCCAGCAGTACTACACGGCCTCCGCGCAGATCATCAAGACCGCGCAGACCCTCTTCGACACCCTGATCAACAACATCTGAGGCGGCCGTGATGCGCATTTCCACCCCGCAGATCTTCAGCTCCAACATCGACAACTACAACCGCGGCTACGCCAGCCTGGCCAAGACCCAGGAGCAGATCGCCAGCGGCGTGCGCATCCAGACCCCGGCCGACGACCCCGTCGGCGCCGCGCGTTTGCTGCAGCTGCAACAGCAGCAGGCGATGCTGACCCAGTACAGCGGCAACACCACCACGGCCACCAACAGCCTGAACCAGGAACAGAGCGTCCTCGACTCGATCAACACCTCCCTGCAGCGCGCCCGCGAACTGACCCTGCGCGCCGGCGACGGCTCGCTGAGCGACGAGGACCGCGGCGCCATCAGCGACGAGCTGGGCGAGATCCAGAAGCAGCTGCTGACCCTGATGAACAGCAAGGACGCCAGCGGCAACTACCTGTTCTCCGGCAGCAAGAGCACGGTGCAGCCGTTCATCCAGAATGCCGACGGCAGCTACAGCTACCAGGGCGACCAGAGCACGCTGAACCTGCAGGTCTCGGACAACCTGCTGATGCCGACCACCGACAGTGGCTGGAGCATCTTCGAGATGGCCGCCAACGCCAGCCGCACGGTCAGCTCGCTGACCAGCAACCCCAACGCCGATGGCGTGCAGCGCGCCTTCCTGTCCCAGGGCACGGTCACCAGCGACTCCAGCTACAACGCCAGCTTCCGCGCCGGCGCGCCCTACACCCTGAACGTGCTCAGCGGCACCCAGTACCAGATCCTCGACAAGAACGGCAACGACGTCACCAGCGAGGCCAACACCAACGGCACCTACGACGCGACCTCCACCGACAGCAACGCGATCATGTTCCGCGGGGCGCAGT
>NZ_JARJLT010000379.1 GCF_029335315.1 Pseudomonas citronellolis | reverse complement strand
CAGGTAACGCCCTCCCCTATCCCAGGGTCTCGGTTTCCTCGCGGCCGGTGAACAGGTCCCAGCAGGCGATGAACAGCGCGGCGATCAGCGGGCCGATGACGAAGCCGTTGAGGCCGAACAGCGACATGCCGCCGAGGGTCGAGATCAGCACCACGTAGTCGGGCATCTTGGTGTCCTTGCCGACCAGGATCGGGCGCAGGATGTTGTCGACCATGCCGATCACCAGCACGCAGAAGGCGATCAGCACCACGCCCTGCCAGATCGCCCCGGTGAGCAGGAACCAGGCCGCCACCGGCACCCACACCAGCCCCGCGCCGATCGCCGGCAGCAGCGACAGGAAGGCCATCAGGGTGCCCCACAGCAGCGAACCCTGGATGCCGAGGAACCAGAAGATCAGCCCGCCAAGGGTGCCCTGGGTGACGGCGACGGCGATGTTGCCCTTCACCGTGGCGCGCACCACGGTAGTGAACTTGGTGAACAGATGCTGCTTGTGGGCATGGTCCAGCGGCACCGCCTGCTTGATCCGCCGGCCGAGGCCGGGGCCGTCGCGCAGCAGGAAGAACAGCAGGTAGAGCATCACGCCGAAGCTGATGACGAAGTCGAAGGTGTTCTGGCCGATGCTGATCGCCTTGCCGGCGACGAATTGCCCGGCCTGCATGGCGCCGCTGGAAATCTTCTCCTGCAGGCTGGAGATGTCCCCCAGGTCGAAGCGCTGCAGCGTCTCGTGCACCCACGCGGGCAGCGCGTTGAACGCCTGGACGAACAGCGCCGCCAGGTTCAGCTGGCCGGAACGCATGCGCTGGACCAGCGCCGCGCACTCCTGCACCAGCGAGCCGGTAATGAAGATCATCGGCAGGATCACGATCAGGAAGCAGGCGCCCAGGGTGATCAGCGCCGCCAGGTTGCGCCTCTGCCCCATGCGCGCCAGCAGGCGGCGCTGTACCGGGGCGAAGATGATCGCCAGGATGGTGCCCCAGAACACCGCGCCGTAGTACGGCAGCAACAGCCAGGCGAAGGCGACGCTGACCAGCGCCAGGAGGATCAGGAACGTCCGGTTTTCCAGTGTGGTGTCGAGCATGTGCAATCCCGTCTGCCGAAGGTGGCCTGCACATTAGTCAGCAGATGGGTGGCGAAGTGCAACCCGCGTCTCAGAGCAGCATGGCGGCGGCCCAGCCGAAAGCCAGCAGCGGCAGGTTGTAGTGCAGGAAGGTCGGCACCACGGTGTCCCAGATGTGGTTGTGCTGACCGTCGACGTTCAACCCCGAAGTCGGCCCCAGGGTCGAGTCCGAGGCCGGCGAACCGGCGTCGCCCAGGGCGCCGGCGGTGCCCACCAGGCTGACGATGGCCAGCGGGCTGAAGCCCAGTTGCGCCGCCAGCGGCACGAAGATGGCGGCGATGATCGGCACCGTGGAGAACGACGAGCCGATGCCCATGGTCACCAGCAGCCCCACCAGCAGCATGAGGAAGGCGCCCAGCGCCTTGCTGTTGCCGACCCAGGCGCTGGCCATGTCGACCAGGCTGGCGACCTGCCCGGTGGCCTTCATCACCTCGGCGAAACCGGCGGCGGCGATCATGATGAAGCCGATCATGGCCATCATCTTCATGCCCTCGGTGAACAGGTCGTCGGCCTCGCGCCAGCGCACCACGCCGGACAGAGAGAACACCAGGAAGCCGAGCAGCGCGCCGAGGATCATCGAATCCAGCCACAGCTGCACGGCGAAGGTCACCGCGATGGCCACACCCGCCACCAGCAGGCTGCGGCGGTCGTAGCTGACGTCCACCCGCTCGGCCTGCTCGATGCGCTGCAGGTCGTAGTCGCGCGGCTTGCGGTAGCTGAACAGCACCGCCAGCAGCAGGCCGAAGAGCATGCCGGCGGCGGGAATGGCCATGGCCCGGGTGACGCTGAGCCCGCTCACGTCGACGCCGCTGCGGGCGACGTTGGCCAGCAGGATCTCGTTGAGGAAGATATTGCCGAAGCCCACCGGCAGGAACATGTACGGGGTGATCAGGCCGAAGGTCAGCACGCAGGCGATCAGCCGGCGGTCGATGCGCAGCCGGGTCAGCACGTAGAGCAGCGGCGGCACCAGCAGCGGAATGAAGGCGATGTGGATCGGCAGGACGTTCTGCGAGGCGATCGCCACCGCCAGCAGCAGCCCGATCAGCGCCCACTTGAAGCCCCGCGAGCCGCCCTGCGGGTGGCGGCCCAGCAGGGCCAGGGCGCGGTCGGCCAGCGCGTGCGCCACCCCGGAGCGGGCGATGGCCACGGCGAAGGCGCCAAGCATGGCGTAGGACAGCGCCACGGTAGCGCCGCCGCCGAGCCCGGCGTTGAAGGCTTTGAGCGTGCCATCCATACCCAGCCCGCCGAGCAGGCCGCCGGCCATCGCGCCGGCGATCAGCGCGGCCACCACGTGTACCCGGCACAGGCTCAGCAGCAACATCAGGGCGACGGCTATCAGCACTGCGTTCATCTGTCGGTTCTCCTCCCGCGCGCCAGTGAATCCCCGCCCAGCCGCGAGGGCGCGCACTCTGGCGCAGGCCGGCGAAGCTGTCAAAACGCAGTGGTTACAAGGCGTGAGCGGGATCCCTTGGCAAAGGATGGCAGACCGGGCGACGAGCGGCACTGTTATCTGTCAAGAAAATCGCACAGGTGCCGATATATCCCGAACACCCCTCCTCGGCCCCCAGCAGAAGGACGTCCCATGCCGTTCCGCCGCCTCTCCATCCAGTGGAAAATCACCTTGCTCGCGGGGCTCTGCCTGCTCGGGGTGGTCATCCTGCTCGCCGGCCTTTCCATCTACCGCATGCAGCACAGCACGGCGCTGGTGAAGGAATCCAGCACCCACATGCTCGACGACGCGGCCGAAGCGCGCCTGCGCGCCCGCGGCGAGATCCAGGCGATGCGCATCCAGCGCTACTTCAGCGACGCCTACCGCTATACCCAGAGCTTCGCCCGCCAGGCCCTGGCCGTGCGCCAGCTCGCCGCCCAGCGCGGCCTCGACACCCTGGCCCTGCGCGAGGAGCTGAACAAGCAGATGCGCGACGCGGTGGCGGCCAACCCCGAGCTGCTCGGCCTGTACCTGGCCTTCGAGCCCGACGCCCTCGACGGCCGCGACGCCCAGGCCGCCGGCCAGACCGCGCTCGGCAGCAACGAGAAGGGGCGCTTCGCGCAGTACTGGGCGCAGGCGACGCCGGGCCAGCTGGAAGCCGAGCCTATGGACGAGAAGATGCTCGCCGACACCAGCCCCGGCCCCAGCGGCGCAGCCTACAACGCCTGGTACACCTGCCCGAAGAACGGCGGCAAGGCCTGTGTGCTGGAGCCCTACGTGGACGAGGTGGGCAACCGCAAGATCCTCATGACCAGCATCGCCCTGCCGCTGCTGGTGGACGGCAAGCTGGTCGGCGTTATCGGCGTGGACATCGCCCTCGACCGCCTGCAGGAAATCGCCCATGAAGGCAGCCAGGAACTGTACGGCGGCAAGAGCCGCGTCGCCATCATCAGCGCCACCGGCCTGCTCGCCGGCTACAGCGCCGACGCCGGCCAACTGAGCAAGAAGCTGCAGGCGATCTACCCCGGTCAGGGCGAGGAACTGCAGCAACTGCAGGCCGCCAACGAAGCCAAGGTGCTCACCCACGACGCCGAACTGCGCGCTCTGCAGCCGCTGCGCCCGATCCCCGACGCGCAGCCCTGGGGCGTGCTCATCGACGTACCGCTGGAAGCCCTGCAGGGCCCGGCCCTGAAACTGCAGGCCGAACTCGACCAGCAGCGCACCCAGGGCACCTTCATCGAACTGGGCCTGGGCCTGCTCGCCGCCCTTCTCGGCCTGCTGCTGGTGTGGCTGACCGCGCGCGGCGTGACCCGGCCGATCCTCGGCGTGGCCGGCATGCTGCGCGACATCGCCAGCGGCGAGGGCGACCTGACCCAGCGCCTGAAATACCAGGGGCATGACGAGCTCGGCGAGCTGGCCGGCTGGTTCAACCGCTTCCTCGACAAGCTGCAGCCGATCATCCGCGACGTGAAGTCCTCGGTGCAGGACGCCCGCGCCACCGCCGACCAGTCCGCCGCGCTGTCCACCCAGACCAGCGCCGGCA
>NZ_JARJLT010000378.1 GCF_029335315.1 Pseudomonas citronellolis | reverse complement strand
AACCCTCCCCCGCAAGCGGGAGAGGGGACCGGACGGCAGAACGAAAAGCCTCACAGTCAGCCGGGTAGCCCCCTTCGCGAGCAATACTCCAGGAAGCTCGTCCCCCACCCAGGAAAAAGCCCCGACCAGCGGGGCTTCGTCCTGCACGCCGGCTCTTGGGGCCGTTACAGGGAATCCAGGTAGCGCTCGACGTCGAGCGCCGCCATGCAGCCGGCGCCGGCCGAGGTGATGGCCTGGCGGTAGACGTGATCGGCCACGTCGCCGGCGGCGAACACGCCGGGAATGTTGGTGGCGGTGGCGTTGCCATCGCGGCCGCCGTTGATCACCAGGTAGCCGTCCTTGGTCTGCAACTGGCTCTCGAACAGCGACGTGTTCGGCGTGTGGCCAATGGCGACGAACAGGCCGTCCACCTTCAGCTCGTCGCCGCCGCCGTCGTTGTTGCGCAGGCGCACGCCGGTCACGCCCATGTCGTCACCCAGCACTTCATCCACCTGGGCGTTGAGCTTGAGGACGATGCGCCCCTCGGCGATACGCGCGCGCAGCTTGTCCTGGAGAATCTTCTCGGCGCGGAAGGTCTCGCGGCGGTGCACCAGGGTCACCTTGCTGGCGATGTTGGCCAGGTACAGCGCCTCCTCGACCGCGGTGTTGCCGCCGCCGACCACCGCCACCTCGCGGTTGCGGTAGAAGAAACCGTCGCAGGTGGCGCAGGCCGAGACGCCCTTGCCCATGAACGCCGCCTCCGAATCCAGGCCCAGGTAGCGGGCGCTGGCGCCGGTGGCGATGATCAGCGCGTCGGCCGTGTAGGTGCCACTGTCGCCCTTGAGCACGAAGGGCTTGCCGGCCAGGTCGACGGCGTTGATGTGGTCGAAGACGATCTCGGTTTCGAAGCGCTCGGCGTGTTCCTGCATGCGCTGCATCAGCGCCGGGCCGGTGAGGCCGTGGGGGTCGCCGGGCCAGTTGTCGACTTCGGTGGTGGTGGTCAGTTGGCCACCGGCCTGGATGCCGGTGATCAGCAGCGGCTTGAGGTTGGCGCGCGCGGCGTAGACGGCGGCGGAGTAACCGGCGGGGCCGGAGCCGAGGATGATGACGCGGGCGTGGCGAACTTCCGACATGACGGACTCCTCGCTGAAGAAGAAAAGGGAGCTGCCAAGTTACCTGGGGGAAGGTTGGGAGGGACGGCAGCTCCCGCTAAACGCACAGATCGCGAGGAAGGCAGGGCCGGCAGGAGTGATCGGCGCTGCCGTGGACTTATCCACGGCTCAAAGTCTGTCAGACGAATCTCAAAATCACCTTGAGATAAGTCAGGGTCAGCCCAATTCACCTACAACCATCTTCGCGATTACAACTTGCCGCGCAGGTTAATTCGCACAATCGAATCGGCAAAATGCCCAATCTCAATACGCCCGATAGACACCGGCTATGCCCCTCGGCAAGCCTACTAGACTCAAGGGGTCGCCCTCCGCCCCCACGCCCGGCATGACCTTACGAACCCGACTGCTCTGGCTGTTCCTGCCGCTGCTCGCCTTCAACCTGCTGGGCATCTGGCTGCTGTCCGAGCGCATCCTGCTCGAACGCTTCGACCGCGACGACCGCCAGCGCCTATACGACGAAGTGCGGGTGCTGAGCAACCGCCTGGGTTTCGAGAAGAAGCGCCACCTGGACATCCTCCGCAGCTACGCCTGGTGGGACGCCAGCTATCGCTTCGTGGCGCGGCCGGACCCGCACTTCGTCGCCGAAAACCTCGACATCGACATGCTCGGCAACCTCGACTTCGACTTCGTCCTCTACCTCGACCGCCAGGGCAAGGTCGTCACCCAGCGCTGGGACCAGGCGCGCCTGGCCTCCATCGCCCCGCTGAACCAGCCGCCGCCGGCCGAGAAGCTGCGCGACGACCTGCTGGCCACCGCGCTGCGCCTGGGTGTACTCGACATCCAGGGCGACGCCTCGCGCAGCCTGGCGCAATGGCTGCTGCTCGACGGCTACCCGCTGCTGCTGCTCAGCCAGCCGATCAGCGACAACACCGGCCTGGCGCCGCCGGTTGGCGCCCTGGTGGCCGGCTACCTGCTCGGCCCGCAGCGCCTCCAGGCCCTGCAGGAGCAGATGGACGCCAGCCTGCGCCTGCAACCCAGGCTGGACCCCGGCGAAGACTGGCGCACCCTGCAGGTGCCGGGGCGCAACGGCGGCGCCCTGCTCAGCCCGCGCCGGGTGCTCGACAAGAACACCCAGCAGGCCAGCCTGCTGTTCCTCGACGGCGCCGGCCAGCCACAGTTCCGCCTCGACATCGGCAAGTCACGCCAGGCCTTCCAGCAAGGCCGCGAAGCCACCCGGGCGTTCCTCGGCATGACCCTGCTGCTCACCCTGGGCGCCATGCTCCTGGCCTACGTGGCCCTGGAAGTCTGGGTGATCCGCCGGGTCCAGCGGCTCAACCACGAGGTCGCCAACATCGGCGCCGCATCGGGCCCGGCGCGCCTGTCGGAAATGGGCCGCGACGAAGTCGGGCAGATGGCCAGCGAGGTCAACCAGATGCTCGTGCGCCTGGAACAGAGCGAAGCGCGCGACCGCGCCATCCTCGAAACCATCCGCGACGGCTATTTCGAAATGGACGGCGACGGCGTCGTACTCACGGTCAACGCCGCCTTCTGCCGCCTGCTCGGCTACGGCGCCGACGAGGTGGTGGGGTACTCCTACCGCCAACTGCTCGACGAGCAGGACGTGACCCGCGCCCGCAGCCTCTACCAGCAGGTGCGCAACGACGAACACGAGACCACCTTCGCCGCCCCCTTCAAGCGCCGCGACGGCCAGCGCGTGACCTTCGAGACGCGGGTCTCGCCAATCATCGACGCCAGCGGCGAGTTCCGCGGCTTTCGCGGCATCCTCCGCGACATCAGCCTGCAGGTGGCCTACCAGCAGCGCCTGCTCGACCTGGCCTACCGCGACGCGCTCACCGGCCTGGGCAACCGCAAGGCCTTCAACGAGCAGCTGCCCGAAGCCCTGCAACGTTGTGCAGGCGGCGCCAGCGTGGCGCTGCTGTACGTCGACCTGGACCACTTCAAGCCGGTCAACGACCGCTTCGGCCACGCCGCCGGCGACGCGGTACTGGCCCAGGTCGGCGAACGCCTGCGCAGCAACCTGCGCCAGCCCGACCTGGCCTTCCGCCTGGGCGGCGACGAGTTCGCCGTGGTGCTCGAAGCGGTCGACAGCGGCACCGCGGAAAGCCTCGCCCGGCGCCTGCTGGCCAGCCTCAACGAGGACTACCACGCCGCCGGCCAACGCCTGGAGTTCCTCTCCGCGAGTATCGGCATCGCCCTCTACCCCACCGACGCCGGCGACGCCGAGGGCCTGATCCAGGCCGCGGACAGCGCCATGTACCACGCCAAGCAGCAGCGCAACCAGTTCAGCCGCTACCGCGCCTGAACGCTACACAACAGGCAAAACAGACGGCTCGCGGCTCCGCGCCGGCCCTGCTAAGGTCGCAGGCTGGTTTCCCACGGAGATGTTCCATGTCCACCCTCAGCGGCCCGCAATACCTCGGCGAAGGCCTGAAACTGATGATGCGCCCGGGGCTGCGCCTGTTCGTGCTGCTGCCCCTGACCATCAACGTGCTGCTGTTCGTCGGCCTCATCGCCTTCGCCGTCAACCAGTTCGAACACTGGGTGGCCTGGCTGATGCCCAGCCTGCCGCACTGGCTGAACTTCCTCGAATACATCCTCTGGCCGCTGTTCGTCGTGCTGGTGCTGCTGATCCTGTTCTTCGGCTTCAGCCTGGTGGCCAACCTGATCGCCTCGCCGTTCAACGGCTTCCTCGCCGAAAAGGTGGAAGTGGTGGTGCGCGGCAAGGACGACTTCCCGGCCTTCAGCTGGAGCGAACTGGCGGCCATGGTGCCGCGCACCGTGGCGCGCGAACTGCGCAAGCTCGGCTACTTCCTGCCGCGCGCCATCGGCCTGTTCATCCTCAGCCTGATCCCCGGCGTGAACCTCATCGCCACCCCGCTGTGGCTGGTGTTCGGCGTGTGGATGATGGCCGTGCAGTACATCGATTACCCCGCCGACAACCACAAGCTCGGCTGGCACGAAATGCTCGCCTGGCTGCGCAGCAAGCGCTGGAGCTGCATGGGTTTTGGCGGTGTCACCTATCTCGCGCTGCTGATCCCGGTCGTCAACCTGGTCGTCATGCCCGCCGCCGTGGCCGGGGCGGTGCTGTTCTGGGTGCGCGAAGAGGGTGAGAAGGCGCTGGTGAAATAGCGCCCCGGAATTCCGACTCCCGGTCGACCCGAGGGCGCACTACAATGCGCCCTTTTTTTCGGGCAGGCCCTGCAACGGGCCCCTAGGGAGAGGAAATGCGCACTACTCCATGGCTTCTCGGCCTTTCGTTGACTCTCGCTGGGTGCGCCGCCACGCCGCCCCAGCAAGCGCCGGTGAGTTTCAGGAAGTTCACCGCGCCGATGGGCACCTCGCTGAGCGCCGAGACCGGCCAGGACCTGTTCGTCGAAGGCGCTTATATCAAGGGCGAACGAATCCGCATCGCCGAGCCTGTCGACCTGATGGTGCCCGGCTCGATGCTGATTCCGTTCCCCGTGCACATCGGCGCGGGGGACCTCACGCTTTCGCGCATCACCCCCGACTGGAAGTACTACTGCGGAGCCGCCGAGAACGTCGCCGCTTCCTTCCCCGGCCTGGGCAGCGTGATCGCCAATGGCGACTGCGTCGGGGTACGCATCGCCAATGATGCGTCCGGCGAGAAGGAATGGGTTGTGGACAACTCCATCCACAACCGCATGAACACTATCTGGAACAAATCGATGTCCAGCGCGCAGGCGGCGTCGCTCAACGCGGAAGAAACCCGGGCGCCGTTCGATGTGCGCAGCCTGAAGCGCATCACCTTCGACGGTTTCTACGGTGGCCAGCTGCATTTCACCTGGCAGGAAATCGACGGCGAGTTCCGCGACGCCAAGGACTTCACGTTCGACTTCACCGGCCAGCCGACGACGGTCGGGATCAAGGGCAACGTCTTCACGGTGAAGAAGGCCGGCAACCTTTCGCTCGAATACGAGTGGGTGAAGATCGCCGCGAACTGAATCGCGCAAAGCACGTGAGGAGCCCCGGCAGCAGCCGGGGCTCTTTCGTTTCAGGCCTCGAAGCGCAATGCCGCGGTCAGGTCGCCCATTGGGGTCTGGCCGCGGGCGCGCATGGCGTCGTCGCGCAGTTTCAGGCCGTCGAGTTTCTCCAGGTCGAACACGCGGGTGATCAGGCGCAGGATCGAGCCGGTGTCGTAGACCGTGTGGTCCACCGTGCCGTGGCGGGCGAAGGGCGACACCACCAGCGCCGGCACGCGTGAGCCAGGGCCCCAGCGGTCGCCCTTGGGCGGCGCCACGTGGTCCCACCAGCCGCCGTTCTCGTCCACCGTGATGACGATCACCATGTTCGCCCACTGCGGGCTTTCCATCAGGTGCTTCACCGCCCGCACGATGTGCCGGTCGCCGCTGGCCACGTCGGCGTAGCCGGCGTGCATGTTGAGGTTGCCCTGGGGTTTGTAGAAGGTCACCGGCGGCAGCTTGCCGGCCTGGGCGTCGGCGAAGAAGCGGTTGCTCGACGGGTCGTCGCCCAGGCCACCGTCGCGCAGGCGCTTCGCACGCTCCTCGGCGTGCTCCGGGCCCTGCTGGACGAAATAGTTGAACGGCTGGTGGTGGTATTGGAAGTTGGGAATCTTCGGGATGCCGCCGGAACTCTTGTACTGCTCCAGGGTGGCCTGCCAGGCGCCGGCGTACCAGGCCCAGTCGAGGCCTTTCTTGCTCAGCTTGTCGCCGATATGTTCGTGGCGCTGCGGCAGCATCACGTTGGGCTGCTCGGGCAGCGCATAGTCCGGGCGCTTGGGGTCGCGCTGGGCGGTCGGCCAGTAGGGCGGCAGCATGGTATTGACGCCGTAGCCGTCGGGGGTCAGCGCGCTGGGGCCGAACTTCGGCGGGCCGCCGGCGACGCTGGCGGGCGAGTCCTCCAGCGGTTTCAGGCGCGGGTCGGCCGGGTTGTCGCTCATCAGCTCGGCGATCTGCGTGTGTGCCGGCGAGTTGCGCACGTCCGGGTACACCGGCGGGGTCGCCGCCACCAGGTACTGGTGGTTGAGGAAGGAGCCACCGAAGGTGCCCTGGAAGAAGTTGTCGCACAGCACGAAGTCGCGGGCCAGGTCCCACAGGCGCAGGCTGTACGGGGCCTGCGCGTAGTAGCCCATGGGCAGCGCGCCGGAGTCGGCCCAGGCGACGAACATGTCGTTGCGCCCGCCGTTGATCTGCATCTGGTTCTGGTAGAACACGTGCCAGAGGTCGCGGGTCACCAGGCCCAGGGGCAGGTCCTCGCCCTGCGGCCCCTTGAGCGCGAAGGGCGCGTTGGCCAGGTTTTCCTGGTATTGCACGCCCTCGACGTAGTTCACCCCTTCCAGGGTCTGGCCCAGTTGCAACACGCCACCGTGCACCAGCGGCAGCCTGTCCAACAGGCGGCCGTCGCGGTCGCGTTGCTGGTACTCGGCCGGTTGCAGTGCCGACAGCGGCTTTTCCACACCGGGGAAGTCGCCGAACAGGTTGTTGAAGCTGCGGTTCTCGGCGTAGATGACCACGACATTCTTCACCTGCTCGCGCAGCGCCCCGTCCAGCTCGGCACCGGCCAGTTCGCGCGCCACCTCGGCGGCCTGGGCCGCGCCCTCGCCCACCAGGCCGACGAGCGCCGCACCGGCGCTCAAGGCGGCAGCCCCGCCGAGGAAACGCCGGCGTCCGGCATCCGGCAGCTGCTGGGCGTCTTCCTGCCCGGGATTCAGATCGCGTTTGTCACTCATCGGCGGGTCCCCCTGTCGGAAATCGCGGCACTCTAGCAACCGCGTGTGACACCCGGACTAAAGCTGCGTGACAGTCCTTTCCGAAAACGCGACAAGACCTCTCCCGCCCTTCGTCACATTTCGGCAATCCCGGCGTCACACAGCCTACATCGCCCCGGTGGAGACTGCGGTTCATGAGCACGACTCCCCTGCGCATCGCGCTGATCAGCGAAACCTTTCCGCCGGAAATCAACGGCGTGGCCAACACCCTCGGGCGCCTTGCCGCCGGACTGCTGCAACTCGGCCACCGGGTGCAGGTGGTGCGCCCGCGCCAGAGCGTGGACGATGGCCGCCACAGCGACGACGAGTTGCTGCTGACCCGAGGCTGGCCGCTGCCGGGCTACCCCGGCCTGCAATGGGGCCAGTCGTGCCTGCACAAGCTGCTGCGGCACTGGCGGCGGCTACGCCCGGACGTGCTCTACATCGCCACCGAAGGGCCCCTGGGCCTGGCCGCCCTGCGCGCCGCCAAGCGCCTGCGGATTCCGACCCTGAGCGGCTTCCACACGAATTTCCAGCAGTACAGCGCGCACTACGGCCTGGGCCCGCTGACGCGCCTGGTGACCGCCTACCTGCGCTGGTTCCACAACCGCACCCTGCGCACCCTGGTGCCCAGCTCCAGCCAGGCGCTGGAGCTGGAAAGGCGCGGCTTCGAACACATCGCCCAGCTCGCCCGCGGGGTCGACGGCCAGCTGTTCCAGCCCGGCCGCCGCGACGACGCGCTGCGCCGCGAATGGGGCCTGGGCGAGCAGGACATCGCCGTGCTGCACGTCGGCCGCCTGGCCGCGGAGAAGAACCTCGGCCTGCTCGGCCGCGCCTTCCGCCAGTTGAGCGAGGCCAACCCGCAGCTGCGCATGCGCCTGGTGATCGTCGGCGAGGGCCCGCAACGCGCGCACCTCGCCCGCGAGCTGCCGGAGGCGCTCTTCTGCGGCCTGCAACGCGGCGAGGAACTGGCCCGGCACTATGCCAGCGGCGACCTGTTCCTCTTCCCCAGTCTCTCCGAGACCTTCGGCAACGTGGTCCTGGAGGCCCTGGCCTCGGGCCTGGCGGTGGTCGCCTACGACCAGGCCGCCGCCGCCCAGCACATCCGCCACGGACACGACGGCGTGCTGGCGATTCCCGGCGACGAGGCGGATTTCATCGACGCAGCCTGCTGGCTGCTGGAAGACCGCGAGCGCTTGCGCCGGGTGCGCCTGAACGCGCGCCAGCACGCCGGCCGCCAGGAGTGGCGGGGCATCGTCGAGCGTTTCGAGGGTTACCTGCTGGACGCCAGCCGCGCGCGCCTGGAAGGCGCGGGCAAGGGTGTCGACGCCGTGGGCGCCGACACCGCGCGCAAGTGAATCAGGCGAAGGGCTTGGGTTCGGCGGCGAACGACAGGCTCATCGCCCCGGCGCCGAGGTTGATCCCGCCGGTGGGGCTGAGCATGCCCAGGTGCACGGCGATGCCGCGCTCGCGACAGGCGCTTTCCAGCGCGTCGAAACCGGGCAGGTCGCGCAGCGCCGAGGGGTCGCCGGCGTAGCTCAGGGCCACGTGCGGCGCGAGCAGCTCGCCAGCCTCGACCCGCGCGCGGGCGAAGTTGAGCAGGCGCTCGGCGGACTTCTCGTAGTTCGGCGACACCGATACCGGCTTGTCCTCGCCCTGCACCAGGCTCAGCACCGGCTTCATGTCGAGCATCGAGCCGATGCCGAGGAACGCCCCGCGCAGGCGATCGCCGATGCTGCTGCGGTCGCCCTTCTGGAAGCCGCGACGGCGCACGTGGCCGAGGTCGTTGGCGACCAGGAAGGTGTTCATCTGCTGGCTCAGCTGTTCCAGGCGCGTGCGGATGGCGTTCGGGTGCTGGTCCTCGCCGAGCAGGCGCACGCCTTCGGCGGCCAGCACGGCGAGGCCGGCGAACACCGTCTGGCTGTCCACCACGCGCAGCGCGAAGGGCCCGTTGATGCCGGCCGCGGCGCGTTTCTCGCGGTAGTTCTGCAGCAGGCCGAACGACGCCTGGGTGGCGTTATCGAAGATCGGGCTGCGCGCACTGCTGACGGTCAGGCAGATGACGTAGTCGAAATCGGTGACCAGTTGCTCGAGGAACCAGGCCTGGGTCTCGGCGGCGGTCAGCGGCTGGCTGCCATCCTCCGGGCCGACCTTGGGCAGGTCCTCGGAATAGAAGCGCAGGGTGGTGTCGGGGTCGCGGTTGTCGATGATCCGTCGCTGGCCCACATTGATACCGATGGGCAGGACGCGGATGTTGTGGGCAGCGAGGAATTCGGTGGGCAGGTCACAGGTCGCATCCACCACCAGGCCGATCCGCATGGCTTAGCTCCTTTGGCCGTCAGCGGCCTATTGTTGTGTGAAAGCGGTCATACAATGCCCGTTTCCGACCTTCAAGTCAGCAGATCGGAAGCCTTGCTTAGGAAAAGTTTTGTAAATCCCTCAGGAATTTCCCTAGGAACATGACAAAAGAAACCGCCCAGGGGGCACCCTGGGCGGTTTTGTCATGGCGCAGCGCTCAGCCTCAGGCCAGCGACATCAGCGCGTCGCGGCTGAACGGCTTGATGTCGTCCAGGCGACCGGCGCGCACCTTCAGCGCCCAGTCCGGGTCGACCAGCAGGGCACGGCCCACCGCCACCAGGTCGAACTCCTGCTTGCCCAGGCGCTCCAGCAGGCCGTCGATGCCCGAGGGTTGCGCCACTTCGTCGGTCTTGCCGAAGAAGGCCAGGAACTCGCTGCCGTCCAGGCCGACGTTGCCCACGGTGATGGTCGGCTTGCCGGTGATCTGGCGGGTCCAGCCGGCCAGGTTGAGCTCGGAACCTTCGAACTCGGAAATCCAGAAGCGACGGGTCGAGCAGTGGAAGATGTCGACGCCGGCGTCGGACAGCGGCTGGAGGAACGCGGCCAGCTCCTCGGGGGTCTGCACCAGGCGCGCGGCGTAGTCCTGCTGCTTCCACTGGGAGAAGCGGAAGATGATCGGGTAGTCCGGGCCCACCGCTTCGCGCACGGCGCGGATCAGCTCGATGGCGAAGCGCGAACGGTTGGCCAGGCTGCCGCCGTACTCGTCGGTGCGCTTGTTGCTGCCGTCCCAGAAGAACTGGTCGATCAGGTAGCCGTGGGCGCCGTGGATCTCCACGCCGTCCATGCCGATGGCCTTGGCGTCGCGGGCGGCCTGGGCGAAGGCGGCGATGACCTCCTGGATGTCCTGCTTGGTCATTTCATGCACGACCACCTGGCCGTCCTTGACCTTGCCGCTGGGGCCGTAGCCGGGGACGCTGGCGTCCGGCTCCACGCCCAGGCGGCGCACGGAACCTACGTGCCACAGCTGCGGGACGATCTTGCCGCCTTCGGCGTGCACCGCATCGACCACCTGTTTCCAGCCGGCCAGGGCGTCCTCGCCGTGGAAGCGCGGCACGTTCGGGTAGCCGTTGGCGGCCTTGTGGTCGACGGTGGTGCCTTCGGTGACGATCAGACCGACGCCGGCGGCGGCGCGGCGGCGGTAGTACTCCACCACCTGGGCGTGGGGCACGCCGCCCGGGCTGAAGTTGCGGGTCATCGGGGCCATGACCACGCGGGTCGGCAGCTCCAGGTTGCCGAGGCGGAAGGGTTCGAACAGGCTCTCTACGGATGCGCTCACGAAAGGTTCTCCAGGGACGTCCAGGCGACCGGTCGTCTCGTCAGTGGGTTGCACGATATTCAGGCCTTGAGTACCCGCTCCAGGCGGGCGATGAAGGCTTCCATGGGTTGCAGCGAACCGCTGACCTTCAGGCGCCCGAGCACGCCCTGCCAGGCGTTGGCGATGAAGTCGGCGAGGTTCGCGCAGTTCTCGTCCGCGGCCAGCTCGCCGGCGCGTTGCGCCTCCAGCAGGCAGTCGCGGAGGGTGTCGGCGCCGCGTTGCAGGATGGCGTCGACCTTGGCGGCGATGGCCGGCGACAGCTCGGCCATCTCGAAGCTGAGGCTGCCGATGAAGCAGTGGTACTCGGCCTTCTCCTGGCGGGCGAAGTGCGCCATCAGCTCGCTGTAGTAGCTGAGGATGCGCGCGCGCGGGCCCAGCGCCGGGTTGCCCAGGGCCTCGGCGTAGCGCTGCAGGCGCGGCGCGTAGATTTCCTCCAGGGCCTGCAGGGCGAAGTCTTCCTTGCTCTCGAAGTAGTGGTAGAAGGAGCCCTTGGGAATGCCGGCGGCCTGGACAATGTCCTGCACCCCGGTGCCGTGGTAGCCGCAGCGGGTCATGACCGCCGAGCCCTTGGCAAGGATGAGGTCGCGCTTGTCGATTCGGATGCTGGTGTTCATGGGACGAAGAATATGACCGGTCGTCTCGCCCTGCCCAGCACTATTGATGACAGTGATTTTCCCTCAGAAATCCGTCAACGCTCGGCGATGCCCGACAGCCTCTCCGTCACCCCGGCGCGCAGCCGTTCCGCCAGGCGCGCGGCGGCGGGCGCATGGGCATCGACGCGCGGCCGGGCTAGTGCCAGCTGACGCGCTGCTCCAGCGGGAAGCGCAGGCGCGGGTTGTACACCCCGCGCTCGCCGGCGCGGCCCACGGCCAGCAGCATGATCGGTACGGCCCTGGCCGGGATGTCCAGCACGCGACGCAGGCGCACTTCGTCGAAGCCCTCCATGGGGCAGCTGGCGTAGCCGTGGCTCTGCACCGCGAGCATCAGGTTCTGCGCCGCCAGGGCGGTCGACTTGGTCGCCCACAGGCGCATCTGCGCGTGGCTGTTGGGCGTGCGCATCAGCGGCCGGCGCAAGCCGACGAAGCGATACAGGCAGCGCTTGAACAGCCCGCGCAGGCCGAAGGCGCCCTGGTTGTACTGGAAGGGCGCGACCTTGGCGTAGAACGTGCGCACCTGTGCCGGCACTTCCGCTTCCGGCCACTGCGCGACGACTTCGCGGCAGGCCTCGGCCCAGGTGTCCGGGCGCGCCAGCACGGCGATCAGCACCGGCGCGGTGCGCGCGGCGTTCTGCCCGAGGCACACCTCGTGCAGGCGCTCGCGCAGCGACGCATCGCGGATCACCTGGAAGCTCCAGGGCTGCAGGTTGCAGGAGTTGGCCGCCAGGGTGGCCAGTTCCAGGCAATCGCGCAGCACCTCGTCCGGCACCGCCTCGTCGGTGAAGCGGCGCACCGAGCGGCGCTGCTCGATGAGCCGGCGCAGCTGGGTCGGCCCGCAGGCCAGGTCGGGGGTGTCGGCGATGAAACGGGTCATGGCGGCGTCCTCGGTCGGTCCGGGGATTAAACCCGGCCGTCGGCGCCGCGCACAGTGGGATGCGGGAAATGCCGGCAGGTTTGGCGCAAGCGCCCTCGCCCGCCGGCGCGGGACCTCAGCCCAGGGCCTTCTCGATGGCCTGCAGCAGCGCCGCGTCATCCGGCGCGGTGCGCGGGCTGAAGCGCGCCAGCACGCGGCCGTCGGGGCCGAGCAGGAATTTCTCGAAGTTCCAGGTGATATCACCGGGGAATTCGGCGCCCTCGCCCGCCAGCAGGCGATACAGCGGATGGCGATCGGGGCCGTTGACCTCGAGCTTGCCCGACATGGGGAAGCTCACGCCGTAGTTGAGCGAACAGAACGACTGGATCTCCGCCTCGCTGCCCGGCTCCTGCCCGGCGAACTGGTTGCACGGCAGGCCGAGCACCACGAAGCCGCGCTCGCGGTAGTGCTGGTAGAGGTTCTCCAGCCCGGCGTACTGCGGGGTCAGCCCACACTTGGAGGCGACGTTCACCACCAACACCACCTTGCCCTTCAAGGGGGACAGCGGCAGGTCCTGCCCATCCAGGCCATGCAGCGTCAGATCGTGAAATGCGCTCATTGAGGTACTCCTTGGAAATGATGTGGCACGCGAGGTGCCGTGCGCCCGATCGGACAAATCGTCCGCGCGGCGCATCCCAGTCGGTTCGGGAAAAAGACCCTGCATCCGTGCATGCGAAAGGCGCCCAAAGGCGCCTTTCACCGGTACAGCTTAGCAGCTCCCTCCGGGCTTCACCGGGCCATCAATCGGCCCGACGAAACGTCCCGGCGGCGATCAGTGGTGGTGACCGCCTTCGCCGTGGATGTGGCCGTGGGCGACTTCTTCGGCGGAAGCGTCGCGCACGTCGACGACCTTGACCTTGAAGTTCAGCTGCTGGCCGGCCAGCGGGTGGTTGCCGTCGACGGTGACGTCGTCGCCGTCGATGTCGCGGATGGTGACGATCTGCATGCCGCCGTCCGGCGCCGAAGCGTGGAACTGCATGCCGACCTGCAGCTCGTCGACGCCTTCGAACATTTCGCGGGTCAGGGTGGCGACCAGCTCGGCGCTGTATTCGCCGTAGGCGTCGGCCGGCTCGATGGAAACGTCCAGCTCGTCACCGACCTGCTTGCCTTCCAGAGCCTTTTCCAGACCGGCGATGATGTTGCCGGCACCATGCAGGTACACCAGCGGAGCGCCGCCGGCGGAGCTGTCGATGACCTCACCCGCGTCATTGGTCAGGGTATAGTCGATGGAAACCGCCTTGTTGGCTGCGATCTGCATGGTGAAGAACCTTTCGGAAAAAGAAGTTGAGCGGGCAAGTTTACGCTGCGACGGGGATGAAAGCGACCCGACGGCGGACGGATGGCCCGTGCGCGAAGCCCCGCGCCTGCTTGACTTCCATCAGGACGAGGACGGCCACTGGGTGGCAGTGTTGTCCTGCGGCCACACCCAGCACCTGCGCCACCAGCCGCCCTGGCAGTCGCGCCCCTGGGTGCTGGAGCCGAGCCAGCGCGCGGCGCTGATCGGCACGCCCTTCGCCTGCGGCTGGTGCGCCCGGGCAACCCCCAGCGACAAGGAATGACACGAGCATGGCGGCACGCAACATCCTGGTGATCAACTGCGGCAGTTCCTCGATCAAGTTCGCCCTGGCCTGCGAGGACCGCGAGGACTTCCTCCTCCACGGCCTGGCCGAGCGCCTCGGCGAACCCGGCGCGGTGCTCGGCTGGCAGCGCGGCGGCCAGCGCGACAGCCTGGACCTGGGCGGCGGCGGCCACGACGTCGCCCTCGCCCGCCTGCTACCGCTGGTGGAGCAGGCCCTGAAGGGCCCGCTGCACGCCATCGGCCACCGCGTGGTGCACGGCGGCGAGCGTTTCACCCAGGCCTGCCGGATCGACGCCGAGGTGCTCCAGGCGATCCGCGACACCGTGCCCCTGGCGCCGCTGCACAACCCGGCCAACCTGCTGGGCATCGAGGCGGCCATGGCGCTTTATCCACAGCTGCCCCACGTCGCCGTGTTCGACACCGCCTTCCACCAGAGCCTGCCGCCGCGCGCCTACCGCTACGCCCTGCCGGAGCCGCTGTACCGCGAGCAGCACGTGCGCCGCTACGGCTTCCACGGCACCAGCCACCGCTACGTCAGCCACCGCGCCGCCCAAATCAGCGGCCTGGCCCTGGGCGACAGCTACTGGCTGTCGGCGCACCTGGGCAACGGCAGCTCCACCTGCGCCGTGGCCGAGGGCCAGAGCCGCGACACCAGCATGGGCCTCACGCCCCTGGAAGGCCTGGTGATGGGCACCCGCAGCGGCGACGTCGACCCCAACCTGCACAGCCACCTGGCGCGCACCCTGGGCTGGAGCCTGGAGAAGATCGACCACATGCTCAACCACGACAGCGGCCTGCTCGGGCTTTCCGGGCTGTCCAACGACATGCGCACCCTGGAGCACGCCCGCGAGCAGGGCCACGCCAACGCGGCGCTGGCCATCGAGGTGTTCTGCTACCGCCTGGCCAAGTCGCTGGCGGCCATGACCTGCGCCCTGCCGCGCCTGGACGGGCTGATCTTCACCGGCGGCATCGGCGAGAACTCGCCGCTGGTGCGCAACCTCACGGTGCAGCACCTGCACGTGATGAACCTGCAGCTCGACGGCGCGGCCAACGCCCGCTGCGTGCATGGCGTCGAAGGGCCGATCCACGCCGAGGGCCATCCACGGGTGCTGGTGATCCCGACCAACGAGGAACGCCAGATCGCCCTCGACACCCTGGCCGTGCTCGGCTGAAGATTGGCGCCCGGCCCCACAAGGGCAGCAGCGAACCCGAACGGCTTAAGGAGCCCGGATGCATACCTTCTTCATCGCCCCCACCGGCTTTGGTGTCGGCCTCACCTCCATCAGCCTCGGGCTGATCCGCGCCCTGCAGCGCGCCGGCCTGAAGGTCGGCTTCTACAAGCCCATCGCCCAGCCGCAACCCGGCGACGACGGCCCGGAACGCTCCAGCGAGCTGGTCGCCCGCACCCACGGCCTGAAGCCGCCGGAGCCGCTGGCCCTGGGCAAGGTCGAGCGGATGCTCGGCGACGGCCTGCTCGACGAGCTGCTGGAACAGATCATCCATGAGTACCAGGCGGCCGCCGAAGGCCAGGACGTGATGATCGTCGAAGGCATGGTGCCGACCCGCCACGTCAGCTACGCCGCGCGCATCAACTTCCACCTGGCCAAGAGCACCGACGCCGAGGTGATCCTGGTCTCGGCGCCGGAGAACGAGACCCTCAACGAACTCTGCGACCGCCTGGAGATCCAGGCCCAGCTGTTCGGCGGCCCGCACGACCCGAAACTGCTCGGGGTGATCCTCAACAAGGTCCGCGACGTCGACGAGGAAGGCCGCCCGCTGGAAGGCGAGACCGCCGCCCGGCGCTTCGCCAGCCGCCTGAGCGAACACTCGGCGCTGATGCGCGGCGGCGAATTCCGCCTGCTCGGCTGCATTCCCTGGCAGGACGACCTCAACGCCCCGCGCACCCGCGACGTGGCCGACCTGCTCAACGCCAGCGTGCTCAACGCCGGCGACTACGAGCAACGCCGGGTGCAGAAGATCATCCTCTGCGCGCCCTCGGCGCCGAACACCGTGCACCTGCTCAAGCCCGGCGTGCTGGTGGTGGTGCCGGGCGACCGCGACGACATCATCCTCTCCGCCTGCCTCGCCGCCATGAACGGCGTGCCCCTGGCCGGCCTGCTGCTGTGCAGCGGCCTGGCCCCGGACGCACGGATCATGGAACTGTGCCGCAGCGCCCTGCAGGGCGGACTGCCGGTGCTGACGGTGAACACCGGCTCGTTCGACACCGCCGGCAACCTCGGGCGGATGAACAAGGAAATCCCCATCGACGACCGCGAGCGCGCCGAGCGCGTCACCGAGTACGTCGCCGGGCACATCGACTTCGAATGGCTGCGTGAGCGCTGCGGCGCGCCCCACGAGGCGCACCTGTCGCCTCCGGTGTTCCGCTACCAGCTGGCGCAACGCGCCGCCCGCGCCGGCAAGCGCATCGTCCTGCCCGAGGGCAGCGAACCGCGCACCGTGCAGGCGGCGGTGATCTGCCACGCCCGCGGCATCGCCCGCTGCGTGCTGCTGGCCAAGCCCGACGACGTCCGCGCGGTGGCGCAGATGCTCGGCATCGGCCTGCCCGAGGACCTGGAGATCATCGACCCGGATCGGGTGCGCGGGCGCTACGTCGAACCCATGGTGGCGCTGCGCAAGGGCAAGAACCTCAACGCGCCCATGGCCGAGCAGCAGCTCGAAGACAACGTGGTGCTGGGCACCATGATGCTCGCCCTGGACGAAGTGGACGGCCTGGTCTCCGGCGCCATCCACACCACCGCCAACACCATCCGCCCAGCGCTGCAGCTGATCAAGACGGCGCCCGGCTACAACCTGGTGTCCTCGGTGTTCTTCATGCTGCTGCCCGACCAGGTGGTGGTGTACGGCGACTGCGCGGTGAATCCCGATCCTTCGGCCAGTGACCTGGCGGAGATCGCCCTGCAGAGTGCCGACTCGGCGCAGGCCTTCGGCATCACTCCGCGGGTGGCGATGATCAGCTACTCGACGGGGGATTCCGGAATCGGCGCCGATGTCGACAAAGTGCGGGAAGCCACGCGCATCGCGCAGGAAAAACGCGGCGATCTGTTGATCGACGGGCCCTTGCAGTATGATGCCGCCGCCGTCGCCGGCGTCGGTCGCCAGAAGGCCCCCGACAGCCCGGTGGCGGGCCGCGCCACCGTGTACGTGTTCCCCGACCTGAACACCGGGAACACCACCTACAAGGCGGTGCAGCGCAGCGCCGACTGCATCAGCATCGGCCCCATGCTGCAAGGCTTGCGCAAACCGGTGAACGACCTGTCGCGTGGCGCGCTGGTGGAAGACATCGTCTACACCATCGCGCTCACCGCGATCCAGGCCGACACCCGACAACCCTAGATCGAAGGAGGGCCGCCCCGACGGCGGCCCAGGCCAACGCCGGGCACAGGAAGGTGCCGCCCGAAACGACGGGGCCGGACCCCGACCACGCGCGCGCCGCAAGCGCCGCCCATGTACAAGGAACGCCAATGCTCAACTTCCTTCCCCACGCCCTGCGCGGATCGCTCGCCGGCCTGCTGCTGATCGTCAGCACCCTGTGCTGGTGCATCCCGCTGTTCGGCATGACGCTGTTCAAGCTGCTGCTGCCCTTCGCCCCCGCCCAGGCAGTCTGCCGGCGGATCATGGGGCTGATCGCCGAAGGCTGGATCAGCTGCAACAAGGGCTGGATGAACCTGGTGCAGCGCACCGGCTGGAACGTCCAGGGCCTGGAAGGCCTGGAGTACGACCACTCCTACCTGGTGACCAGCAACCACCAGAGCTGGGTCGACATCCTCGTCCTGCAGTACCAGCTCAACCGCCGCATTCCGCTGCTGCGTTTCTTCCTCAAGCAGGAGCTGATCTGGGTCCCGGTGATCGGCCTGTGCTGGTGGGCGCTGGATTTCCCCTTCATGAAGCGCTACAGCCGCGCCTTCCTGGAGAAGCACCCGGAGAAGAAAGGCCAGGACCTGGCCACCACCCGCAAGGCCTGCGCCAAGTTCAAGCGCATCCCGGTGTCGATCTTCAACTTCCTCGAAGGCACCCGCTTCACCCGCGCCAAGCACGACGAACAGGGCTCGACCTTCGAGCACCTGCTCAAGCCGCGCGCCGGCGGCATCGCCTTCGTCCTCGACGCCATGGGCGAGCAGCTGCGTACCCTGGTCAACGTGACCATCCACTACCCCGACGGCAGCCCGACCTTCTGGTGCCTGCTGTCCGGTCGCCTGAAGCGCGTGGTGGTGCGCTTCGAGGAGCTGGAGATTCCGCGCCAGTTCATCGGCAAGAGCTACGACCAGGACGAGGACTACCGCGCCGAATTCCAGCGCTGGGTGAACCAGCTGTGGGAACGCAAGGACCAGGTGCTGGCGCAACTGCACCGCGAGTTCCCGGCGGGCGCCAGGGTCTGACCCCGCCGCGCGCCTCTGCAATCCGTAGGGCGCATAACGCCAAGGGCGTTATCCGCCGTCGCCCCAGCTCCGGCGCTCGGGCCGACGGCGTATAACCGCGAACGGTTATACGCCCTACGCGGCTAGCCCGCTCCAACGAAAAAGCCCGCCATTCGGCGGGCTTTTTCGTGGCGGCGGCTATCAGTACTGCTGCTGGTACTGCTGCTGCGGCGCGCCTTGCGGCTGGGTGCCCTGGGCGCCCGGCAGGGCCTTCAGGTTGACCTCGACGCGGCGGTTCTGTGCGCGGCCGTCGGCCGTGGAGTTGCTCGCGATCGGCTGGTCCGGGCCCATGCCGCGGGTGCTGACGCGGGTGCCGTCGACGCCTTGCGAGGTCAGGTAGGTGGCCACGCTCTGCGCGCGACGCTGCGACAGGTCCATGTTGTGCTGGCGGCTGCCGGTGCTGTCGGTGTAGCCGACGATCTCGATGCTGTTCTGGTTGAACTGCTTGAAGGAGTTCGCCAGGTTGTTCAGCGGCGCGTAGAACGACGGCGCGATGTTCGCCGAGTCGGTGGCGAAGGTGATGTTGCCCGGCATGATCAGCTTGATGTCGTCACCCTGGCGCTGCACCTGCACACCGGTGCCCTGCATCTGCTGGCGCAGCTGGGCTTCCTGCTTGTCGGCGTAGTAGCCGTAGCCCGCGCCGGCCAGGCCGGCCACGGCGGCGCCGATCATCGCGCCCTTGCCGCGGTTGTCGTGGTTGATCGCGGCGCCGGCCACGGCGCCGGCCAGCGCGCCCAGGCCGCCGTACTTGGCGGTCTTGCTCACGCCGCCTTCCGGCGGAACCTGGGTGTTCGGGTCATAGGGGTTCTGCGAGGCGCAACCGGCCATGAGGGCGAAGGCGGTGGCAGCCGCGACCATGGACAGACGACGTGCGGTGAACATGAAGGAAGACTCCTTGAATTGCGGTACGCCCGATCTCGGGCGGCAGGTTAGAGCATAGAACGTGCAAAAGATTCCATCGCAAGCTTAAGCCCGGATGAAGGGGTTCTCGCGCATCTCCTCGCCCAGGCGGGTGTCCGGCCCGTGGCCGGTGACCACGGTGGCCTCCTCGTCCAGGCTGTACAGGCGCTGTTTGATCGAGCGTTCGATGGTGGCGTAGTCGCCGCCCCACAGGTCGGTGCGGCCGATGCCGCGGCGGAACAGGGTGTCGCCGGCGATCAGCAGCTTGGCGCCGGGGAACCAGAAGCTCATCGAGCCCGGTGTGTGGCCGGGGGTGTGCAGCGCCACGCCGCAGCCGCAGGCCAGCTCCTCGTCATCCTGCAGCCACTGGTCCGGGGCCGGCACCGGCGTGTAGGGCACGCCGAACATGCGGCACTGCATTTCCAGGTTGTCCCAGAGGAACTGGTCGCCCTGGTGCAGGTGCAGGGTCGCGCCGGTCTTCTCCTTCATCTGCCCGGAGGCGAGGAAGTGATCCAGGTGCGCGTGGGTGTGGATGATGCTGACGACCTTCAGGCCGAGGGCGTCGAGGCGTTGCAGGATCAGCTCGTGGTCGCCGCCCGGGTCGACCACGATGGCCTTCTTCGTGACCGGGTCGCCGATGATGGTGCAGTTGCACTGCAACGGGCCGACGGGGAAGGTTTCGCGGATCAGCGCGGGCTGGGCGGCTTCCATGGGGGAATTCCTGGCAGAAAGGGGACAGGCGCAAAGGGTGACGGCAAAGCCGTCGCGGTTCAACTCCCCAGGCGTTCGCGCAGGCGCGGCGCCAGGTAGTCGAGGAAAGCCCGCAGCTTCAGCGGTGGCGCGCCCTGGCCGGCGTGCAGCAGGTTGATCGGCCACGGGTCGGGTTCGAAGTCTTTCAACAGCCGGAGCAGGCGCCCGGCGCGCAGTTCGCGCTCGGCCTGGTAGGACAGCACGCGGGTAATCCCCAGCCCAGCCACCGCCGCGTCCACCGCCGCCTCGGCGCTGCTCACGCTCAGCCGCGCACGGATCGCCACCTCACGGGCGCCTGGGAAGGTCCAGGCGCTGGCCGTCTCCAGGCCGACGAAACTGACACAGCTGTGCCCGGCCAGGTCCTCCGGTGCCTGCGGCTCGCCGTGCTCGGCGAGGTAGGCGGGGCTGGCGCAGACCACCCGCCGCACCGCCCCCACCTGCCGGGCGACGAAGCTGCTGTCCGGCAGCGGGCCGATGCGCAGGGCCAGGTCGACGTGTTCCTCCAGCAGGTGCAGGCGGCTGTCGGCGAGCAACAGCTGCACGTCGATCTGTGGATAAGCGCGCAGGAACTCCAGCACCAGCGGTTGCAGGTGCAGGCGACCGAACAGCAGCGGCGCGGTGACCACCAGGGTGCCCCGTGGCGCCTGGTATTCGCCGGCGGCGGCGCGCTCGGCGTCGCCCACGGCGTCGAGAATCTGCCGGCAGGCGGCCAGGTAGGCGCGGCCGGCCTCGGTCAGTTGCAGGCGCCGGGTGGAGCGGATCAACAGGCGCGCGCCCAGGTGTTCCTCCAGCTCCGCGACCTTGCGGCTGACGCTGCTCAGCGGCACGCCCAGGCGCCGCCCGGCGGCGGACAGGCTGCCGGCGTCCACCGCGGCGAGGAAGATCGACATGGCTTCGAGGCGGTCCATTCAGGCTCCCGGAAAATGGAAGGATGCATGCCAGGATAGCCAGCTACTGCCTGCTCGTGGCAGGCAGCAGAATAGCCGCCAGCACCAACTGCGGAGGGAACGCCCCATGCAACCCCATTACGCCAGCGACGTCGCCTTCAGCCCCAGCGTGAAGGCCATCCAGGACCGCAAGGGCTCGCGCCGCGGCTACGCGGCGATGGAAGCCAGGGGCGGCTGGGAAACCGGCGTCAGCCCGGAACTGGCCGCCTTCATCGCCGAGCAGACCAGCTTCTTCATGGCCACCGCCAGCACCGACGGCCAGCCCTACATCCAGCATCGCGGTGGGCCGGCGGGCTTCCTGCGGGTGCTCGACGAGCACACCCTGGGCTTCGTCGACTACGCCGGCAACCGCCAGTACATCAGCCAGGGCAACCTCGCCGAGAACCCCAGGGCGCAGCTGTTCCTGATCGATTACGCGCAGCGCCGGCGCATCAAGCTGTGGGGCGAGGCGAAGGTGGTCGAGGACGATCCGCAGCTGCTCGCGCGGCTGCTGCCGGCCGACGCCAGCGGGCGCCCGGAGCAGGTCATCCTGTTCAGCCTGAAGGCCTGGGACGTCAATTGCCCGCAGCACATCCCGCAGCGCTTCGAGGCGGCCGACGTGCGCGCCGCGCTGGAGGAACGCGACCAGCGCATCCGCGAGCTGGAGGCCGAAGTACGCCGGCTGCGCGGCTGAGGCTCAGTCGCGGCGATAGTCGGTGGGCAGCTTGCCGGTCCACTTGCGGAACGCCCGGCGGAAGTTCGACGGGTCGTTGAAGCCCAGCAGCAGCGCGATCTCGTACAACGGCAGGTGGGTGGTGGTGAGGTACTGCAGGGCCAGGCGCTTGCGCACGTCGTCCAGCACCTCCTGGTAGGTGGTGCCCAGGCTCGACAGGTGCCGGCGCAGGCTGCGCCCGCTGGTGTGCAGCTCGCGCGCGGCGGTGTCCAGGTCGGGGAACTCGCCGGGTCGCGCCAGCAGCAGGCGGCGGATGCGCGTGAGCAGGCCTTCCTGCACGTCCAGGCTGGCCAGCAGCGCCTCGCACTGCTGCTCGCACATCTGCACCGTGGCCGGGTTGGCCAGGGCCATGGGCCGGTCCAGGTATTCGCGCGGCAGGCTGATGTAGTGGAACGGCTGGTCGAACGCCGCCGCCACGCCGAACACCTCGCGGTAACGCTCGGCATAGGCCGGCGCCGGGAACGCGAAGCCGACCTCGACGCCCTGCAGCGGCTCGCCGACCAGGAACCGCGCGATGGTGTAGAGGCTGGTTATCAGGCCCTCGCCGGCGAAGCGCTGCATGGGCCCGAGGGGGATCGACTCGGTGGCGCGCAGCTGCGAGCGATCCTGCTCCTCCACCCGCTCCAGGTCGTAGGCCAGGCCGAGCACGCGGTAGTACTTGAGGGCGAAGTCGATGGCCTTGCCGAGGTTGGCGCTGGACAGCACCGCGTAGCCGAGGATGCCGTGGGTCGACACGTTCAGCCGCTGCCCCAGCAGCAGGCCGAAGGCCGGCTCGCCGCAGTTGGCCAGGGCCGCGACCGCGAGCAGGTTGAAGTCGATGAAGGACAGCCGCCCGGCCGGGCTCTGCAGCACCTCGGGGCGCACGCGGGCCAGTTCGAGCAGGCGCCCGCGCGAGACGCCGAGCTCCTCGGCGAGGTCGAGCAGGGCCTGGGCGTATGCCACCGGAACCAGCTCGGCGGTGAAGTTGAGCGGTTGTTTCATCGGCTTCTTCTTGTTCTGGGCGCTGGCCGGATATGACCGAAAACTTGGCAGAAGATAACCTTGTGAGGCTTCCCCCGCAAGCCGAAGATCGGTGCCATGGAAACCCACAATCACGGAGCCGTCATGGCCAGCACGACCCCCGCAGGACTGGAAATCAAGCCACGGCACATGGACTTCGAGCTGCCCGATCCGCTGCCGCGCCACTGGCACGGCGGGGACGCCTTCCGCTCGCACCTGTTCGATGCCATGTCGGTGCTGTTCCCCGACGGCGAGCGCTTCTTCATCGACTCGGTGCGGCACTTCCGCGAGAAGATCAGCGACCCGGTGCTCAAGGAACAGATCCGTGGCTTCATCGGCCAGGAAGGCCACCACAGCCGCGAGCACCTGGTGTACAGCCAGCGCCTGAAGGACCTCGGTTACGACATCACGCGCATCGAGAAACTGGCCCAGGCGCGCATCCGCTACACCCAGAAGAAATTCCCCGCGCGGCGCCAGCTGGCGGCCACCGCGGCGCTGGAACACATCACCGCGATCATGGCCAACGGCCTGCTCAGCAACCCGCGCACCCTGGAAGGCGCCGACCCGGTGATGCAACGCCTGTGGCGCTGGCACGCGCTGGAGGAAACCGAGCACAAGGCGGTGGCCTTCGACGTCTACAACCAGGTCTGCGGCAGCCGCAAGCTGCTGCGCCGGGCGATGGTGATGGCGACCTTCTTCTTCGTCCTCGACACCTTCCGCGGCCTGGTGCACATGCTCAAGCGCGACGGCCTGCTGTGGAACTGGCGGGTCTGGCGCGACGGCCTGAAATGGAGCTGGGGCAAGCACGGCGTGTTCCGCCCGCTGCTGCGCGAGTACCGCGACTTCTTCCGCGAGGACTTCCACCCCTGGCAGCACGACAACCTCGACGTGCTCTACGAAGTGCGCAAGGAGTACGACCCGCAGCCGATGGCTCACGCGGGCTGATTCCAGCCTTTCACCAACGCCCCGCCAGTCGGGGCGTTGGTGTTTGTGGGTAGTCGCAAACGTAGGGCGAATAACCGTTCGCGGTTATCCGCCGTTGGCCGGAACACCGAGGCCCGGCGGCA
>NZ_JARJLT010000377.1 GCF_029335315.1 Pseudomonas citronellolis | reverse complement strand
CGCGAACCGCCCGGCGCCGAAGCCTCCGGGGAGTTTTGTTCGCGAGCAAGCTCGCTCCTACGGGTGAGCCAGGCCTCCAGCGGCAGGATCAGCTGGCCGTCGGGCAGCGCCGCCGGCACCTCGCGCAGGAGTTCCCAGGCATCGTCCGGTGCCAGCCGCGCCACACCGTCCTGCAAACGGATCAGGTTGTTCATGCCGGCACCTCCGCCTGGGCGTAGACCCGCGCCTTGAACGGCTCCAGGCCGACGCGCTCGACGGTTTCGACGAAGCTCTCGCCCACCCCGCGCTGCTCCACGTAGGTGTGCACGATGCGCTCGATCACCGCCGGCACCTCGGCGGCGCTGAACGACGGGCCGATCACCTTGCCCAGCGCGGCGCGCTTACCCTGGGCGCCGCCGAGGGTCACCTGGTACCACTCGCTGCCGTTCTTGTCGACGCCGAGGATGCCGATGTTGCCGATGTGGTGATGGCCGCAGGCGTTCATGCAGCCGGAGATGTTCAGGCTCAGCTCGCCGAGGTCGTGCAGGTAGTCGAGGTCCTCGAAGCGCTGCTGGATGCCCTGGGCGATGGGGATCGACTTGGCGTTGGCCAGCGCGCAGTAGTCGCCGCCCGGGCAGGCGATGACGTCGGTCAGCAGGCCCTGGTTGGGTGTGCCCAGGCCGGCCTCGCAGGCTTCGCGCCAGAGCGCGGGGAGGTCGGCCTTGCGCACGTCCGGCAGCACCAGGTTCTGCTCGTGGGCCACGCGGATTTCGCCGAAGCCGTAGCGTTCGGCCCAGTCAGCGACGCAGTCCATCTGTTCGGCGCTGACGTCACCGGGCGGCGCGGCCAGGCCCGGCTTGGTCGAGAGCACCACGCTGGCGTAGCCCGGCACCTTGTGCGGGCGCACGTTGCGCGAGGCCCAGCGGGCGAACGCGGGGTCGGCGGCCAGGGCGCCGCCAAGGGCCAGTTCGTCGCCGGCTTCGCGCGCATAGCGCGGCGGCTCGAAAGCGGCGGCGACGCGCTGGTATTCCTCGCGGGTCAACTGTGCGTCGCCGTCGCGCAGGTGTTGCCACTCCTCCTCCACTTCGCGAGCGAAGGCCTCGATGCCCAGCGCCTTGACCAGGATCTTGATCCGCGCCTTGTACTTGTTGTCGCGGCGACCATGGCGGTTGTACACCCGCAGGATGGCCTCGACGTAGGACAGCAGGTGCTGCCAGGGCAGGTCCTCGCGGATCTGCTGGGAGAGGATCGGCGTGCGCCCGAGGCCGCCGCCGACCATCACCCGCAGGCGCAGCTCGCCGGTGGCGTCGCGGTAAAGGTAGAGGCCGATGTCGTGCATCATCACCGCCGCGCGGTCTTCCTCGGCGGCGCACAGGGCGATCTTGAACTTGCGCGGCAGGAACAGGAATTCCGGGTTCACCGTCGACCACTGGCGAAGGATCTCGGCCAGCGGGCGCGGGTCCAGCAGCTCGTCGGCGGCGACCCCGGCGAAGGCCTCGGTGGTGATGTTGCGCACGCAGTTGCCGGAGGTCTGGATGGCGTGCATCTCCACCTCGGCGAGCAGTTCGAGGATGTCCGGCACGCGCTCCAGTTCGATCCAGTTGAACTGGATGTTCTGCCGCGTGGTGAAGTGCCCGTAGCCCCGGTCGAAGTCCCGGGCGATGCGCGCCAGGCTGCGCAGCTGGGCGCTGGCCAGGGTGCCGTAGGGAATCGCCACGCGCAGCATGTAGGCGTGCTTCTGCAGGTACAGGCCGTTCTGCAGGCGCAGCGGCAGGAACTCTTCCTCGCTCAGCGCGCCGGACAGGCGCCGCTCCACCTGGTCGCGGAACTGCGCAACGCGCTCGCGCACCAGGGCATGGTCGTAATCGTCGTATCGGTACATCGCCGGGGCACCTCACAAGGCCGTCGCGGCGGCCTGCTTCGGGCCGACCGCTGGTGATGGCGCCACTATGGCCGGCGGCTGTACTGCGCAACAGCGGCAGATCCCACGCAAAAAAGCGGATCAGACGCCGCATGCGGCCCCCGTGCGCCGCCCTGCGACCGCGTGCCACGCCCCCGGCCGGCGCCGCTCGCCGCGCCTGGCGCAGGGCATCTGATATGGTTTTTCACGCACAACCTGAATCTGTTTCGCGGCCGGCCGCGTTCCTATAGTCGCGGCGCATCCCAAGCCTGATGGGCCACGACAATGAGCGAAAGAATCCCCGCGAAGATCGTCGAGATCGCCGCCCCGCAACGTTTCACCCCGCCGTCCAAGCCCCTCTCGGCGGTCACCCCGACGGTCTACACCAAGCGCTTCAGCGGGCGCTTCCGCGACCTCCGGCGGCTCGGCGGGGCGCTGCTGTTCCTGCTGTTCTTCGGCACCCTGTGGCTGCAGTGGAACGGCCGCCAGGCGGTGCTCTGGGACCTGCCCGAGCGCAAGTTCTACATCTTCGGCGCGACCTTCTGGCCGCAGGACCTGATCCTGCTCTCGGCGCTGCTGATCATCGCCGCCTTCGGCCTGTTCTTCATCACCGTGCTGGCCGGGCGCGTCTGGTGCGGCTACACCTGCCCGCAGAGCGTGTGGACCTGGATCTTCATGTGGGCCGAGCAGGTCACCGAGGGCGACCGCAACCAACGCATGAAGCTCGACAAGGCCCCGGCCAGCGCCGCCAAGTACCTGCGCAAGGGCGCCAAGCACGGGCTCTGGCTGCTGATCAGCCTGGCCACGGCGCTGACCTTCGTCGGCTACTTCACCCCGGTGCGGCCGTTGGTGGCCGACCTGTTCACCCTCGACCTGGACCTGGAAAGCGCCTTCTGGGTGGCCTTCTTCGCCGCCGCCACCTACGCCAACGCCGGCTGGCTGCGCGAGCAGGTGTGCATCCACATGTGCCCCTACTCGCGCTTCCAGAGCGTGATGTTCGACAAGGACACCCTGATCATTTCCTACGACGCCACCCGTGGCGAATCCCGTGGCGCGCGCAAGAAGGAAGCCGACCCGAAGGCCCTCGGCCTGGGCGACTGCATCGACTGCCAGCAGTGCGTACAGGTCTGCCCCACCGGCATCGACATCCGCGACGGCCTGCAGATCGCCTGCATCGGCTGCGCCGCCTGCGTCGACGCCTGCGACACGGTGATGGACAAGATGGGCTACGCCCGCGGCCTGGTCGCCTACACCTCCGAGCGTGCCCTGGAAGGTGGCCGCACCCAACTGCTGCGGCCGCGCCTGGTCGGCTACGCGGCGGTGCTGCTGGCGATGTTCGGCGCCTTCGCCTGGGCGCTGGACGCGCGCCCGCTGATCGCCCTGGACGTGGCCCGCGACCGTGGCCTGTTCCGCGAGAACGCCGAAGGCCAGATCGAGAACGTCTACAACCTCAAGCTGATCAACAAGACCCAGCAGCCGCAGCGCTACCACCTGAGCCTCGCCGAAGGCAGCGGCTATCGCCTGCAGGGCGTGCCGGAACTGCGCCTGGAGCCGGGCGAAATCCGCGACTTCGCCGTGTCGGTGGCCAGCCAGGCGCAGAGCAGCGCCGGTGGTTCGCTGCCGCTGAGCTTCCGCGTCAGCGACGGCAACGAGCGGGTCGACGCCGTCAGCACCTTCGTTTCGCCGAGGCGCTGAGCATGGCCCTCCGGCATGGCGGCGGCGCCGCGCAACGCCTAGAGTGGGAGCTTCCCAACGGTCCGCAGGACAAGATGAAGCGCTACGAGAAATTCGCCGACGAGATCGCCGAACTGATTCGCAGCGGGGTGCTCGCCCCCGGGCAGAAGGTCCCCTCGGTGCGCCACGCCAGCCGCACCTACGGGGTCAGCGCGTCCACCGTGTTCCAGGCCTACTACCTGCTGGAGGATCGCGGCCTGATCGTCGCCCGCGCGCGCTCCGGCTACTTCGTCCGCGAGCACGTGCGCCGCGCCCTGGCCGAGCCGGAGATCGCCCGCCACGAGGCGCAGACCACCGAGGTCGACGTCAGCGAACTGGTGTTCTCGGTGCTCAGCTCGATCAAGGACCCGGACACCGTGCCCTTCGGCTCGGCCTTCCCGGCCCCGGAGCTGTTCCCGCTGCCGCGCCTGGCACGCTCCATGGCCCACGCGGTGCGCGACATGGACCCGCGCGCCACGGTGGCCGACATGACCCCGGGCAGCCACGCCCTGCGCCGGCAGATCGCCCTGCGCTACATGGTCAACGGCACGCCGCTGCCGGTGGAGGAACTGGTGGTCAGCAACGGCGCCCTGGAGGCGCTGAACCTGTGCCTGCAGGTGGTCACCCGCCCCGGCGACCTGGTGGCGGTCGAGGCGCCGGCCTTCTACGCCACCCTGCAGGTGCTCGAACGCCTGAAGCTCAAGGCCGTGGAAATCCCCGTGCACCCGCGCGAGGGCATCGACCTGCAGGCCCTGGGCGACAGCCTGGAACGCCTGCCGGTGAAGGCCTGCTGGTTCATGAGCAACTTCCAGAACCCGCTCGGCGCGAGCATGAGCGAGGAGAAGAAACGCGACCTCGCCGCCCTGCTCGGCAAGCACCAGGTGCCGCTGATCGAGGACGACGTCTACGCCGAGCTGTACTTCGCCCAGCAGGCGCCCAAGCCGGTCAAGGCCTACGACAGCGAGGGCCTGGTGATGCACTGCGGCAGCTTCTCCAAGAGCCTGGCGCCGGGCTACCGGGTCGGCTGGGTGGCCGGCGGCCGCTACCGCGAGCAGATCGAGCGGCTCAAGCTGATGACCAGCCTGTCGGCCTCGGTGCCGGCCCAGGCGGCCATTGCCGACTACCTGCAGCACGGCGGCTACGACCGCCACCTGCGCAAGCTGCGCCACGCCCTGGAAAGCCAGCAGCACGCGATGCTCGCCGCGGTGGCCCGGCACTTCCCCGAGCAGACCCGGGTGACCCGCCCCAGCGGCGGCTACTTCCTCTGGCTGGAACTGCCCGAGCGCATCGACGCACTGAAGCTGTTCCAGCTCGCCCACGCCCAGGGCATCAGCGTCGCGCCCGGGCCGATCTTCTCCGCCACCCGCGGCTTCCGCCACTGCCTGCGGCTGAACTACGGCCACCCCTGGACGCCGCGCAGCGAAAAGGCCATGCAGACCCTGGGGCGGATCATCGACTCGCTGTGAAGCTGCTCCACACATTCGGCAAGGATCTGTACCTGTGCGGCGGATTGCCGCAGGAATAACCTGTCAGGCAGGAACCCGGACAAGGGAGACCCGCCATGGACGCCGAAACCCTGACCCTGCTGCTCACCGTCGGCACCGCGCTCGGCGTGCACCTGGGCGTGCGCTGGTACATCCGCCACGGCCTGCCCGGGCGCGGGCCGGATGATTGGATGGCTTGATGTGAGTGGCGGGTTTGAGAGCGCCCTCTCCCTAACCCTCGGCTGCGCGCCCCGCTCTGAAGGGAGAGGGGACCGTTGGGCAGAACTGGGAGTTCTGGAGTCAGCCGGCAACGCCGTTGGTTTCCGGCTGAAACCATTCCTCCTCTCGGCACGGACTAGCCCCCTCTCCCTTCAGGGAGAGGGCTGGGGAGAGGGCGCGGAGTCGAGCTGATGCATCGATGCATCCGGCAAGCACCGTTCGCGAGCAAGCTCGCGCCTACAAGCAACCCCCAGCCATCTGCCGTCAATCCGGCCGGTACAGGTGCGCGTGCCCCGCGCTGTACAGCGACGATTCGGTGAAGCCCTCCGCCGCCAGCACCCGCCCGACCAGGATCAGCGCCGTGCGCTTGAAGCCCTTGGCGGCGGCCTTGGGCAGGATGTCGCCGAGGGTGCCGGTGACCTGGTCCTGGTCCGGCCAGCTGGCGCGGTGGATCACCGCGATCGGGCAGTCGGCGCCGTAGTGCGGCAACAGCTCATCGACGATCTTCTCCAGCTGGCCCACGCCCAGGTGGATGGCCATGCTCGCGCGGTGCCGCGCCAGCTCGCCAAGGGACTCGCCCTCGGGCATCCTGGTCTTGCTCGCGTAGCGGGTGAGGATCAGCGTCTGCGACAACTCCGGCAGGGTCAGCTCGCAGCCCAGCAGCGCGGCGCAGGCGGCGGTGGCGGTGACCCCGGGGACGACCTCGTAGGGAATGCCGAGGCGCCGCAGGTGCTGGATCTGCTCGCCGATGGCGCCGTACAGCGAGGGGTCGCCGGAGTGCACGCGGGCCACGTCCTGCCCCTTCGCGTGGGCCTCGGCGAGCAGTGCGACTATCTGCTCCAGGTGCAGCTCGGCGGTGTTCACCAGCACTTCGGCGCGGTGCCCTTCGAGCACCGCCTCGGGCACCAGCGAACCGGCGTAGAGGATCACCGGGCAGCTGCGCACCAGGCGCTGGCCCTTGACCGTGATGAGCTCGGGGTCGCCGGGGCCGGCGCCAATGAAATAGACCGTCATGAATGCACGCTTCGGATCGGGAAATGCCCAGTCTACCCCAGGCCGCTATCCCATCAGAGCCGGCGCCATGGCCAGCGCGCAGGTGGCGTTGGCACTGCGCCGCTTGGTCACCAGCAAGCGCGCCGGGCCTTCGGCCAGCGACTCGGCCAGGGCCAGGGCGGCGGCTTCGGCGACGCCGGGGCTGCCGGTGGCCTGGCGGGCCAGCGCGGACGTCGAGGTCAGGCGATGCTCGTAGGGCGCCAGGCGCGCCGCGTCGAGCAGTTCCAGGGGCAGCTGCAACTGCCGGGCGAGGTCGCGCAGGCCGCCTTCCAGGGCCTTGGCCTCGCTGCTGGCCAGCGCCTGCAGCACGCCCTCGTCGAGCCTGGCCTCGGCCAGGCAGGCGCGCAGCAACGCGAGCAGTTCATCGGCGGCGCAGCCGCGTCGGCACCCGAATCCAGCCACCAGAATCACCGTCCACACCTCCCCCGGCACAGCCAGCGCGCAGCTCAGCACGGCCCCGCCACGCGGTCAACCGGCCGGAGGCGATTGACCGCCCGCCGGGCACTGCGTAGCCTTTGCCGCTTCGAGGTTCTCCGGCCGCGCGCCGGAGCTAAGAGGGAACGTGGTCAAGGCCACGGCTGCCCCCGCAACTGTGAGCGATCCAAGGCCCTTCGAATGCCACTGCCGACGGCGGGAAGGCGAAGGACCGGGCGAATGCCGGATCGCGAGCCAGGAGACCTGCCTCGCGACAGCATCACGACAACCGGGCGGGGTGATCCGGGTGGCGGCTTCCGTTGCACGGCCGGACCGTGCGCGCGCCTCTGCATCCCGCCATCGCAGCGCAGAGGCGACCATGCAAACCCTGGCCAAACTCCCCGTCACCATCGTCACCGGCTTCCTCGGTGCCGGCAAGACCACCCTGCTCCGGCACATGCTCGACAACGCCCAAGGCCGCCGCATCGCGGTGATCGTCAACGAGTTCGGCGAACTGGGCATCGACGGCGAAATCCTCAAGCAATGCTCCATCGGCTGCACCGAAGAAGAGGCCGTGGGCCGCGTCTTCGAACTGGCCAACGGCTGCCTGTGCTGCACCGTGCAGGAAGAGTTCTTCCCGGTGATGCGCGAGCTGGTGGCGCGCCGCGGCGAGCTCGACCAGATCCTCATCGAGACCAGCGGCCTGGCCCTGCCCAAGCCCCTGGTGCAGGCCTTCCAGTGGCCGGAAATCCGCAACGCCTGCACCGTCGACGCGGTGATCACCGTGGTCGACAGCCCCGCCGTGGCCGCCGGCACCTTCGCCGCGCACCCCGAGCAGGTCGACGAGCAGCGCAAGCAGGACCCGAACCTGGACCACGAATCGCCGCTGCACGAACTGTTCGAAGACCAGCTCGCCAGCGCCGACCTGGTGGTGCTGAACAAGGCCGACCTGCTCGACGCCGGCACCCTCGCACAGGTCCGCGCCCACGTCGCCGAGGAGCTGCCGCCGGCGGTGAAGATCATCGAGGCCAGCGCCGGCCAGCTGCCGCTGTCGGTGCTGCTGGGGCTCAACGCCGAGGCCGAGCTGCACATCGACAGCCGCCCGACCCACCACGATCACGAAGGCCACGAGGACCATGACCACGACGAGTTCGACTCCTTCCACGTCGACCTCCCGGAAGTCCAGGAAAGCGCCCTGCTGGAGGCCCTCGGCCAGCTCGTGGAGCGCCACGGCATCCTCCGCGTGAAGGGCTTCGCGGCCATCCCCGGCAAGCCCATGCGCCTGCTGATCCAGGGCGTCGGCAAGCGCTTCGACAAGCACTTCGACCGCAAGTGGCTGGGCGACGAAACCCGCGCCACGCGCCTGGTGGTGATCGGCCAGGAACTCGACCAGGCCGCCATCGCCAACGAGCTGCGCACCGCGCTGGCGTGAACCTCACCACCCTCTCCCCCAGCCCCTCTCCCGCAAGCGGGAGAGGGGAGCCATTTCGGCGCTTCGCCGAAAGTCCGCCGCGTGGGCGCACGCCGTGCCCGCCGGTTGTATTGATCCATCCGCGCACACCGAACCGGCCCCCTCTCCCTTCAGGGAGAGGGCTGGGGAGAGGGCGCTCCTGACCGAGCGAAAGAGGTCCCCCGCATGCACCTGCTGCGCACCCAACCCGGCGGCTTCGTCCCCGACGACGGCATCGCCCACCTGGCCCAGACGTCCGCCGAGCTGGTCATCCTGTGCAGCGGCGACTCGCACCTGGCGCTGCTCGCCGAGGCCGCGCGCGCGCTGCCGGACGACTACCCGAGCCTGCGCCTGGCCAACCCCATGCAGTTGCAGAACCACGCCTCGGTGGACCTCTACGTCGACGAGGTATTGCGGCACGCCAAGGTCATCCTGATCTCGGTGCACGGCGGCGTCGGCTACTGGCGCTACGGCATCGAGCAACTGGTGGCGCTGGCCGAGCGCGGCGCCACGCTGGTGCTGGTGCCCGGCGACGACAAGCCCGACCCCGAACTCGCCGCGCTGTGCTCCGTGCCCGCCGCCGACGCCGAGCGGCTCTGGCAGTACCTGCGCCAGGGCGGCCTGGACAACGCCCGGCAACTGTTCGCCAACCTGGCCAGCCAGTACCTGGGCCGCGCCTACCCGTGGCAGGAACCGCGCACCCTGCCCCGCGTGGCGCTGCACCACCCGGCACGGGCCGCGGCGGCGCTCGCCGACTGGCAGGCCGAGTGGAACCCGGACTGGCCGGTGGCGGCACTGCTGTTCTACCGCACCCACCTGCAGGCGGCGAACACCGGCTTCATCGACACCTTCTGCGAACGCCTGCGCGCGCAACGGCTCAACCCGCTGCCGATCGCCGTGGCCAGTCTCAAGGAAGCGGCCTGCCTGGAGCGGGTCGAAGCCTTGCTGGACGAGGCCGACGCCGAGCTGATCATCAACACCACCGGCTTCGCCCAGTCCAACCCGGAGGCCCCCCAGGCGCGACCGTTCCGCCGTGACGTGCCGGTGCTGCAAGCCATCTGCTCGCTGGACAACCTCGAACTCTGGCGCGCCAGCGCCCAGGGCCTGGGCCCGCGCGACCTGGCCATGCACGTGGCGCTGCCGGAACTGGACGGCCGCCTGATCACCCGCCCGATCAGCTTCAAGGGCCTGGCCTGGCGCAGCGAGCGCAGCCAGAGCGACGTGGTCTGCTACCTGGCGCACCGGCCGGGCATGGACTTCGTCGCCGAGCTGGCGCGGCGCTGGATCGTCCTGGCACGCAAGGCCAACGCCGACAAGCGCGTGGCGCTGATCCTGGCCAACTACCCGACCCGCGACGGGCGCATCGGCAACGGCGTCGGCCTGGACACCCCGGCGGCGGCGCTGAACATCCTGCGCGCGCTGGAGGCCTCGGGCTACCCGCTGGCCGGCCTGCCGGAGACCGGCGACGCGCTTATCCACAGCCTGCTCGGCGGCATCAGTAACGACCTCGACAGCCTCGACCTGCGCCCGTGCGCGCAGAGCCTGGCGCTGGCCGACTACCAGGCCTGCTTCGCCCGCCTGCCCGAGGCCAACCAGCGCGCCGTGCGCGAACGCTGGGGCAAGCCCGAGCAGGACCCGATGTTCCGTGGCGGGCGGATGATGGTCGCCGGCCTGCGCTTCGGCCTGGCCTTCGTCGGCATCCAGCCGGCGCGCGGCTACCAGCTCGACCCGGCGGCCATCTATCACGACCCGGCGCTGGTTCCACCACACGGCTACCTGGCCTTCTACTTCTGGCTGCGCGAGGCGTTCGGCGCCGACGCGGTGATCCACGTCGGCAAGCACGGCAACCTCGAATGGCTGCCCGGCAAAGGCGTCGGCCTGTCCGAGGAATGCTGGCCGGACGCGATCCTCGGCGCACTGCCCAACCTCTACCCGTTCATCGTCAACGACCCCGGCGAGGGCGCCCAAGCCAAGCGCCGCAGCCAGGCGCTGATCATCGACCACCTGATGCCGCCGCTGACCCGCGCCGAGAACTACGGCCCGCTGCGCGACCTCGAACGCCTGGCCGACGAGTACTACGACGCCTCGCTGCTCGACCCGCGCCGCGCCGTGCAGCTGCGCGGGGAAATCCTCGACGCCGTGCGCGCCGCCGCCCTCGACCGCGAGCTGGGCCTGCACCTGAACGACGACGAAGACAGCTGGTTGCCGCAACTGGACGCCTACCTCTGCGACCTCAAGGAATCGCAGATCCGCGACGGCCTGCACGTGTTCGGCGAATCGCCGGTGGGCCAGCTGCGCCGCGACACCCTGCTGTCGCTGGTGCGCATTCCGCGCGGCGACGGTCGCGGCGGCAACGCCAGCCTGCTGCGCGCCCTGGCCGAGGACCTGGAGCTGGGCCGCGACCCGCTCGACAGCAACTTCGCCGAGCACTGGGACGGCCCGCGCCCGGCGCTGCTCGCCGAGCTGAGCGAGGAAGCCTGGCGCAGCAACGGCGACACCCGCGAGCGCCTGGAGCTGCTCGCGCTACACCTGATCGAACAGGGGCTGGACGGCCCCGGCGCGGCCAGCGACCAGGTCCTGCGCCACCTGCGCGACAGCGTGGCGCCGCTGCTCGACGCCTGCGGCGCCAACGAGATCGGCCAGCTGCTCGCCGGCCTCGACGGCCGCTTCGTGCCCGCCGGCCCCAGCGGCGCGCCCAGTCGCGGGCGTCTCGACGTGCTGCCCACCGGGCGCAACTTCTTCACCGTCGACGTGCGCAACCTGCCCACGCCCACCGCCTACCGCCTGGGCTTCCAGTCCGCCAGCCGGTTGCTCGAACGGCACCTGCAGGACCACGGCGACTACCTGCGCCAGCTCGGCCTCTCGGTATGGGGCACGGCGACCATGCGCAGCGGCGGCGACGACATCGCCCAGGCCCTGGCGCTGCTCGGCGTGCGCCCGGTGTGGCAGGCCGGCAGCCAGCGCGTGGAGGACTTCGAAATCCTCCCGCTGAGCCTGCTCGACCGCCCCCGGGTCGACGTGACCCTGCGCGTCTCCGGGTTCTTCCGCGACGCCTTCGCCAACCTCATCCGCCTGTTCGACGCGGCGGTGCAGGCAGTGGCGGCGCTCGACGAGCCGGACGACATGAACCCGCTGGCCGCCCGCGTGCGCGCCGAGAGCGCCCAGCTGCAAGCCAGCGGCGTGGATGAAGAAAGCGCCCGGCGCCAGGCCGGCTGGCGCATCTTCGGCGCGCAACCGGGCGCCTATGGCGCCGGCGTGCAGGGGGTGATCGAGGAACGCAACTGGGAGAACCGCGCCGACCTCGCCGCGGCCTACCTGAACTGGGGCGGCTACGCCTACGGCGCCGGCGACGACGGCACCCCGGCCCGCGAGCGCTTCGCCCGGCGCCTGGACGGTCTGCAGGCGGTGCTGCACAACCAGGACAACCGCGAGCACGACATCCTCGACTCCAACGACTACTACCAGTTCCAGGGCGGCATGCTGGCCGCCGCCGAGGTCATCCAGGAACGTCGCGTGGCCAGCTACCACGGCGACCACAGCCAGCCGGACAACCCGCGCATCCGCACCCTCAAGGAAGAACTCGGCCGCGTGCTACGCGCCCGCGCGGTGAACCCGAAATGGATCGCCGGGATGAAGCGCCACGGCTACAAGGGCGCCTTCGAGATGGCCGCCACGGTGGACTACCTGTTCGCCTTCGACGCCACCAGCGAGCTGGTCGAGGACCACCAGTACCAGCTGCTGGCCGACGCCTACCTGCTGGACACGGACACCCGCGAGTTCATCCAGCGGCACAACCCCGAGGCCCTGCGCGACATCGCCGAACGCCTGCTGGAAGCGCAGCAGCGCGGGCTCTGGGAAGAACCCGGCGACTACCGCGAAGCGCTGGAAGACATCCTGGTGGACAGCGAAGAGTCCTGAGCCACGCACCGGCTTTTCGTAGGATGGTGTTGAGCGAAGCGATACCCATCACCGCAACCGCATGTCGGCGGATAACGCCTGGGGCGTTATGCGCCCTACGTAACGCTCGGCATCGGCGTAGGGCGAATAACCGTTCGCGGTTATCCGCCGTAGGCCAAAACGCCTGCGCTACAGGCTCAGCCCCGACGCATCCGCCGCGCCGCGTCGAGCAGCAGCGCCTCGGTCCCGCTCCAGCCCAGGCAGCCGTCGGTGATCGACACGCCGTAGCGCAGCTCGCCCTTCAGCGGCTGGCAGCCGTCGAACAGGTGGCTTTCCAGCATCACCCCGCGCAGCGAGGCGTCGCCGCCCAGGCGCTGGTCGAGCACGCTGGCCAGCACCGCCGGCTGGCGCAGCGGGTCCTTGGCGCTGTTGGCGTGGCTGCAGTCGACCATGATCCGCGCCGGGATGCCCTGTTTCTCCAGCCCTTCGCGGGCCGCGCGCACGCTGGCCACGTCGTAGTTGGGGCCGCCGTGGCCGCCGCGCAGCACCAGGTGGGTGTCCGGGTTGCCGAGGGTCTGCACCAGCGCCGGGCGGCCCAGCCCGTCGATGCCGAAGTGCTGGTGCGGGTGTTCCGCCGAGCGCATCGCGTCGCAGGCGATGCCGAGGCTGCCGTCGGTGCCGTTCTTGAACCCCACCGGCAGGTCGAGGCCGCTGACCATCTCGCGGTGCACCTGCGACTCGCTGGTGCGCGCGCCGATCGCCGCCCAACCCAGCAGGTCGTCGAGGTAGCCGGCGACCAGCGGCTGCAGCAGCTCGGTGGCCACCGGCAGGCCACGTTCGAGCATGCCCAGCAGCAGCCGGCGCGACAGCGCCAGGCCCTCGGCCATGTCGCCGCTGCCGTCCAGGCGCGGGTCGTACACCAGGCCCTTCCAGCCGACCGTGGTGCGCGGCTTCTCGACGTAGGCGCGCATCACCAGCAGCAACTGGTCGCTCACTTGCGGGGCCAGGGCGGCGAGGCGCTCGGCGTAGTCGAGGGCGGATTCCGGGTCATGCAGGGAGCACGGGCCGACCACCACCAGCAGGCGCGGGTCGCGGCCGTCGAGGATGGCGCGGATGGCCTGGCGGTCGTGCTGCACGCGCTCGGCCAGGGCGGCCGACAGCGGCAGGCGCTGGCGCAGTTCGGCGGGGCTCGGCAGCGGCTGTTCGCGGCGGCGGGCGGAGGGGCGCGGCAGTTCGAGGACTTCGGCGGACTGCGGCAGGTCGTTGCGGATCAGGGCGGAAACGGAAGAGTTCATGGACTGGCATCCTTGGCCGGCGCGGTCGTCTGCCGCGCGCGGCGCTATCTGAGTGTTCGACTGAGGTGTTCGGGAGAGGCAGCGGCGCGGCTGCTAAATCGCCAGTCGGAGGTGCGGTAATAGCGGTAGGTGGTGTAAGCGGTCATGTTTCGATCCTGTGCTTGAAGTGGTGTGGCCTTGTGGGCCGGAAAAACAAAAACCCCGGTCGGGTTGCCGACCGGGGTTTCGTGAATCTGTCTGGTTGGCGACCCTGCTTGCTAGGGCGCCTGTGGGGTATCAGGCGCGCCTGTGGCTAAACCAATACCCATAGAAGAAATAACCGGCGGCAGCGACCAGCACCTGCGCGCGCGCAATCACGGAGCCGAGGGCACCGCGGCGGGCGAGGGACTGGAGGGAGCGGCTGGACGACATGGTTATCTCCGAAGAATGCCGACCAACCTACCGCATCGCCGCCGGGCTTTCAATACGACCTGTCTATCACCCCGATCGAGGCGGTCGCCCGGCGCGCCGTGCTTCGCTACCATTCGCCCTTCACGCACGCCGCAGGTACTTCCCATGCAACCGCACTTCCCGCTCGCCGCCGTGGTCGCCGCCGACGACCTGAAACTGGCGCTGTGCCTGGCCGCCATCGACCCGGCCGTGGGCGGCGTGCTGATCGAGGGCCCGCGCGGCATGGCCAAGTCGACCCTGGCCCGCGGCGTGGCGGAGCTGCTCGACGGCGGGCGCTTCGTCACCCTGCCGCTGGGCGCCAGCGAAGAACGCATCGTCGGCACCCTCGACCTCGACGCCGCCCTCGGCGAAGGCCGCGTGCGCTTCTCCCCGGGCCTGCTGGCCAGCGCCGACGGCGGCGTGCTCTACGTCGACGAGGTCAACCTGCTGCCCGACCACCTGGTGGACCTGCTGCTGGACGTGGCCGCCAGCGGGGTCAACCACGTCGAGCGCGACGGCCTCTCGCACAGCCACCCGGCGCGCTTCGTGCTGATCGGCACCATGAACCCCGAGGAAGGCGAACTGCGCCCGCAACTGCTCGACCGTTTCGGCCTCAAGGTCGAGCTGGGCGGCAGCCCGCTACCAGCCGAGCGCGCCGAGATCGTCCGCCGCCGCCTGGCCTTCGACAGCGACCCGCAGGCTTTCCTCGCCCACTGGCGCGCCGAGCAGGACGCCCTGCGCCAGCGCTGCGCCGCGGCGCGCCAGCGCCTGCCCGGCGTGCCGCTGGACGACGCCGCGCTGCAGGCTATCGCCGAGCGCTGCTACGCCGCCGGGGTGGATGGCCTGCGCGCCGACCTGGTCTGGCTGCGCGGCGCCCGCGCCCACGCCGCCTGGCGCGGGCGGATGCTCAGGGCTTTTTTGGCCAGCGCGGCAGTTCGCGGCTGGCGCCGCTGGGCACGGCGCGCGGCGGCA
>NZ_JARJLT010000376.1 GCF_029335315.1 Pseudomonas citronellolis | reverse complement strand
CGACCTGCGGCTCGGCGCTCGCCTGCGGGCGGAACACCAGCAGCAGGCCGGCGACGATCAGGCCCATGCCCAGCAGGCTGAGGGCGCCCAGGCGGTTGCCGAAGGCCAGGAAGTCGAGCAGCGCGGTCACCGCCGGCACCAGGTAGAACAGGCTGGTGACCTGCACCAGGTTGCCGCGGGCGATCAGCCGGTACAGCAGCAGGGTGGCGCCCACCGAGATCAGCAGGCCCATCCACAGCAGGCTGAGGATCAGCTCCAGGCTCCAGTCGAAGCGCAGCGGCTGGGTCGGCAACAGCGCCAGGCACAGCGCGAGGCCAGCCACGTACTGCAGCGGCAGGCTGCCCAGCGGGCTTTCGCTCAGGCCCTTCTGCAGCAGGGTGCCGCCGGTGATGCCGAGCAGCGCCAGCAGCGCGCAGGCCAGGCCGGCGAAGCTCAGCCCGGCCAGGCCGATGCCCTGCCAGACCACCAGCACCAGGCCGCCGAGGCCGAGCAGCAGCCCGACCAGGCGCGCGCCACCGAAGCGCCGTTCGGTGAGCAGGCCGGTGAGCAGCGGCTGCACGCCGAGCAGGGTGGCGATCATCCCCGGGGTCACCTGCAGTTGCAGGGCCCAGACGTAGAAGATCGGGTAGAAGCCCAGCAGCACCAGGCCGGTGAGCAGGGCGCGGCGGCGCTCGCGCGGTTGCCGCGGCAGACGCAGGCCGAGCAGCGGGCCGAGGACCAGCAGCGCGGCCAGGGCGATGCTGAAGCGGCCGATCAGGAAGGCCAGCGGCGAGGCGTGCGCCAGGCCCCACTTGGAGGCGATGGCGGCGCTGCTCCAGAGCAGCACGAAGAGGCCGGAACTGGTCACACCGACCAGGGTGGAAGCGTTGAAACGGGACATGTCGTCACCTGTCTTGCAAGCGGTGGCCGGCTGACGGGCAGGCGGCCGGAGGCAGTCCGCGGCGCGCGGGCGCGGCGGCGATGCGTTCAGGGAAAGCGCTTGGGCGCTAGCTGTGGGCGCGGTCGCCCGGCGGCGGGCAGGCCGCTACGCACGGGGGCGGAGGCGCTGCCACGGCAGCGATGGGGGGAGGCAGGTGGGCGACGGCATCGCGCAGACGCAGACCCGCCTCGCCGAGAGCGGCGAAGGAGAGGGCGAGGTGTGCGAGGGAGAGGGGCATGGCCGAACTCTGCGTGATGGCGCGATGTTGGGGAAGACTGTCGGGGGGACTATAGCGGCGCCTTGGCGCGAAGGCGAGGGAAACGCGAGCCGCGCGGCAATCGCGCGAGTCCGCCGGCAATTCGCCGGGGACGCGCTCCCGCCGGAGCGGGAGCGCGTGGGGGCGTTACTTGCCGGTCTTGACGTTGGTCCAGACGCGGGTACGCAGGCGGTCGATCTTCATCGGCATGGACTGCAGGGCGAACAGCTTGGCCATCTTGTCCTGCGGCGGGTAGATCGCCGGGTCGGCCTTGACGTCGGCCTGCACCAGCGGGTCAGCCGCCAGGTTGCCGTTGGCGTAGCGCACGTAGTTGCTGATGCCGGCCATCACGTCCGGGCGCAGCAGGTAGTTCATGAAGGCGTAGGCGGCCTTCTCGTCGGGCGCGTCGGCCGGCATGGCGACCATGTCGAACCACAGCGGCGAGCCTTCCTTGGGCGTGGAGTACTTGATCTCGATACCGTTCTTGGCTTCCTTGGCGCGGGTGGCCGCCTGCAGGATGTCGCCGGAGAAGCCGATGGCCACGCAGATGTTGCCGTTGGCCAGGTCGCTGACGTACTTCGAGGAGTGGAAGTAGGCGATGTACGGGCGCACCTTCAGCAGCGCTTCCTCGGCCTTCTTGTAGTCCTCGGCGTTCTGGCTGTGGTGCGGCAGGCCCAGGTAGTTCAGGGCGATCGGCAGCAGCTCGGGGCCGTTGTCCAGCACCGCTACGCCGCACTTGGCGAGCTTCTGCATGTTCTCCGGCTTGAAGAACAGGTCCCAGGAATCCAGCGGCGCGTTGTCGCCCAGCACTTCCTTGACCTTGGCCGGGTTGTAGCCGATGCCGGTGGTGCCCCACAGGTAGGGGAAGCCGTACTGGTTGCCCGGGTCGTTGACCTCCAGCGCCTTCATCAGCACCGGGTTGAGGTTCTTCCAGTTGGGCAGCTGGCTCTTGTCCAGTTTCTTCAGGGCGCCGGCCTGGATCTGCTTGGCCATGAAGTGGTTCGACGGCACCACGATGTCGTAGCCCGACTTGCCGGTCATCAGCTTGCCGTCCAGCGTCTCGTTGCTGTCGTAGACGTCGTAGGTGGCCTGGATGCCGGTTTCCTTGCTGAAGGTGGCTACGGTGTCCGGCGCGATGTAGTCGGACCAGTTGTAGATCTTCAGGGTGTCGGCCTGGGCGGCGCTGGCGGCGCCCAGGGTGAGGGTAAGCGCGAGGGCACTGGACAGCGGTGCGGTCGTTTTCATTGTTGTTTCCTGACGGCAAACGGTAGTGGCGCGGCCGGGGTAGGGCCACGGCTGCTCAAGGAATAACCGGATTGCCGGAGGATTTGGAGGGGGCGCGGTTGCCAGCGGGTCCGCAGACAGTGGCA
>NZ_JARJLT010000375.1 GCF_029335315.1 Pseudomonas citronellolis | reverse complement strand
GGAAGGCACGCCAAGCGGGTGCCGCGAGGATCAGAGAATGATCTTATCCTTGAGCTTCTCGACCGCCTGCTGCAGCGCCAGGATCACCCGGTCCTTGTCGAAGTTCTGCACGTTGTTGGTGTCCAGGTACATCGAGAAGCCCGGCAACTCGTGCTCGATGAAGCTCGGGTTGGCGCCCAGGTCGCGGCGGAAGTCGACCACCTGGTAGATCTGTACCGGCTTGCTGAAGCCCTTGACGTTGATCTGGCCCTTGTCGCGGCACATGATCACGTCCTTCACCAGCGAGTAGGTCTCGTGGCTGAGGAGGATCTCGCCGGCCTCGGCGGCGCTTTCCAGGCGGCTGGCGAGGTTCACTTCGCGGCCGATGATGGTGTAGTCCATGCGCGTGTCGGCGCCGAAGTTGCCCACCGTGCAGTAGCCGGTGTTGATGCCCATGCGCACTTCCAGCGGCTTGGTGATGCCCTGGGCGCGCCACTGCTGGCGCATCACCTTCATGTGCTTGCGCATGGCCACGGCCATCGACACCGCGGCCACGGCGTCCTTCTTGGCGCCCTGGGTGGTCGGGTCGCCGAAGAACACCATGACGCAGTCGCCGACGAACTTGTCGATGGTGCCGCCGTACTTCAGGGCGATCTTCGACATTTCGTTGAGGTAGTTGTTGAGCATGTCGGTCAGGGCTTCGGCTTCCAGTTCCTCGGACAGCTCGGTGAAGCCCTTGATGTCGGAGAAGAACACCGTGAGCTTCTTGCGCTGGGTCTCCAGGCGCACGCTCTTCTTGCCGCTGAAGATGGATTCCCAGACTTGCGGCGACAGGTACTTGGCCAGGTTGTTCGCCAGCCGCGCGGCCTTTTCCTGCTCGCGGGCGATCTCGCCGCGCACCTGGGCCAGGCGCAGGCCCTGCTGGTGCACGAAGAACGCGGTGACGCAGATGTAGAAGGTGGCGAACAGCACGCTGACCAGGTTCACCAGCAGCGGCGAGTTGCCCTTGAAGTCGGCGCCGGCCACCGCGCCGGTGAGCACCGCCGCGCTCAGCCCCACCAGCAGGCCCAGGCCGAGGCTGCGCAGGCCGCCGATGATCAGCGCGGAGAAAGCCAGGATCAGCAGGAACATCAGCGTCGGCACTATCGCGAAGCCCAGCAGGGCGGCGCCGGCGCCGGCGTGCAGGGCGTCGATGAACAGCAGCACCAGGCGCGTCTGCTGCGGGTGCTCCTGCTTGTAGCGGCGGCTCAGGTTCTGCGCCAGGTGCGGGTAGAGCAGGGCGTAGGGCACCATCCACAGGGTTTCGTAGCCGAAGTAATGGCCGACGGTGCCGGCGGTGACGCTGGCGGCCGCGGCGATGTAGGCCAGGATGCGGGAATGGTATTCGCGCAAGGGGGCAGTACCTGGACGGCTCGGCCGCTCGGAACGGTTGGGCTTCATGCGCTCGGATTATCCCTGATCAGTGATGGCGCGTTCTGACGCGCGCCTTGCTCTATGGCGATCA